>JAEUKV010000098.1 GCA_016794165.1 Rhodospirillaceae bacterium | reverse complement strand
GATGCATCGCGCATCGGCGCCGAGCGCGTCTTTGGCATGAGCCTCATCGAGCGGCATCTGAAGGCGGCCCGGCACCAGAAGCTCGCGCTCAGCGAAGTGATCGTTTCGGTTGGCGCCGACGATGCCCTGCCGCAATGGCAGGACGAGCCGCGGCTCGGCTGCCCGGTCAGTGTCGAACAATGCCCCGGCACCGTTGGGGAAAGGCTGCAGCGGGCGCTGGCCGCCGGCGAACCGCTGATCGTCACCGATGCGGCGACCCTGGCAGATGCCAGACTCTATCGCCATCTCGCCGATTGCGCCGGCAGCTGCGCGGTGCGCGCCAACCGCGCGGCCATCGGCCGCGTCGATCCGGCCGATGCCGAGCTTGTGCTCTCGGCACCCACGCTCGACGCCGCCATCGGACATTTCCCCGAGGTGTCCCCAGAGGATTTTCCGGCCTTTGTCGCCAAGCTGCGCCGCTCGCTCCCGTTCTATCTCTATTCGGTGACCACCCCGTCGGAATGCCGGCAGGTGGAACGTTTCCTGTTCTGGTCGAACTACAAGGGCTCGACCGACTTCTTCACCAAGTATGTCTATCCGCCGCTGGTCTGGGCCATGGTCCCGCCGCTGGCGCGGGCGCGGATCCATCCCAATACCGTCACCCTGGTCAGCATCGTCCTCACCATCCTCGCCGTGCCGCTCTTCGCCACCGGTCATTTCTGGTGGGGCTTCCTCTGCGCCTATGGCATGAGCGTGCTGGACTCCGTCGACGGCAAGCTGGCGCGACTCACTTTCACGGATTCCCCCCTCGGCAACGTGCTGGATCACGGTCTCGACATCGTGCATCCGCCCTTCTGGTATTTCGGCTGGGCCGCGGGTCTGCTGGGCGGCTGGGGGGCTGTCGATTTCAGCCAGCCGCTGTGGCTGGCGGCCTGGGTGATGCTCGGCCTCTATATCCTTGACCGGCTGATCCTTGCCATCTACCGCGCCAAATTCGGGCGCGGCCTGCACACCCACGCGCCGCTGGACGCTGCCCTGCGCACCTTCATCTCCCGCCGAAACATCAATCTTCCTTTATTCACAGTCGCTTATGCGGCTGGGTGGGGCGCCGAGGCGTTCTATCTCATCGTCCTGTGGCAAGCCCTGACCTGCGGCTATCATGGTTTGCGCACTGTCTGGATTCTGACGCTGGACCGGCCGGCGCCGCGCACGCGCGACTAAGCCGCGCAGGGGCATGATCCGGGCAGGGATTGCTTGCCCTAATGCCTTGATCCCACTAGATTACCGCCGAACCAAACACCCCACTCAACGACAGGCAGCGAGTCGCCCGCCATGATGCGTTTCGGTTTCTGGAAGGACCGCACCCATAACCTCGCCCGCATGTCGATGCTGGACCTGGTGCGTGCCTTTGCCACCTATCCGGCGGTGCATGCCTATTTCGCCCTGGCTGCGGTCAGCCTCGCATTGGTGGTCCGCTGGTATGCCGGCTGGCTGCCGCTGGTGATCGCAGTGGCCCTCTCCATCCTCGTCTATCCGCTGGTCTGGTACGTGCTGCACCGCTGGGTGCTTCACAGCCAGTTCCTCTACAAATCGCCACTCACCGCCAAGGTCTGGAAGCGCATCCATTTCGACCATCACCAGGATCCGCACAATCTGGTCGTGCTGTTCGGCGCGCTCTACACCACGATCCCGACCATTGCCCTCGTCACCCTGCCGATCGGCTATTTGGTGGGCGGCCCGGCCGCTGCCGCCATGGCCTTCGCCACCGGTTTGCTCACCACTTGCTTCTACGAATTCTCCCACTGCGTGCAGCACCTTAACACCACGCCGAAGAGCCGCTTCATGAAGCGCATCAAGCAGCTTCACATGTGGCACCATTTCCACAATGAGCAGGGCAATTTCGGCATCACCAATTTCATCTGGGATCGCCTCGGCGGGACCTACTACCCGAAGGCCAGTATGGTTCCGAAATCGCCGACCGTCTTCAATATCGGCTACACGGAGGAGATGGCGGCGCGCTATCCCTGGGTGGCACGGCTTTCCAACAATACCCGCGGCGACGGCAACCCGCGCCGATTCCGCGTCGACGCCGACGCGACCCGCAACGGCCCCGCGGAATAACCTCGGATGGCATCCATCGAGGTCGTTCCGGTCACCGGTCGCGACCGGCTGAAGGCATTCATTCACCTCCCGAAGCAGCTCTATCGCGGCCACAAGGGCTATGTGGCGCCGCTCGACCTCGAGCGGGCGGAGATGCTCTCGCCGGCGAAGAATCCCTACTTCACCCATGCCGAGGCGCAGCTGTTCCTGACCCTGCGCGACGGCCAGCCGGTGGGGCGCATTTCGGCACAGATCTGCAAACTGGAACAACAGGCGCGTCCCGGCACCGGCCATTTCGGCTGGCTCGACGCTGTTGACGACGTGGCGGTCCATGCCGCCCTGACCGACGCCGCCGCCGGCTGGCTCCGTCAACGCGGCATGACTCGCATGGTGGGTCCCTTCAGCTTTTCCAGCAACGAGGAAACCGGCCTTATGGTCGAGGGGTTCGACAGCGAACCCATGCTGATGATGCCCTATCACGCTCCCTATGCCGCCGGACATGTCACCGCCTGCGGATTTGCGCCGGTCAAGACCTTGCTTGCCTACGACCTTGATAAATCGGCCTACAAGCCGGTGGGATCGTCGCGCATGCTGGACAAGCTGCAGGCCGACGGCACCATCCGTCTGCGCGGCCTCGACATGAAGAATTATGCGCGCGATCTCTCGGTGATCCTCGACATCTTCAACGACGCCTGGAGCGAGAACTGGGGCATGATCCCCTTCACGCAGGGCGAGATCGCCGCCGCCGCCAAGTCGATGAAGCCGCTGATCGACCCCGATCTGGTGGTGATCGCCGAGGTAAGAGGCGAGCCCGCCGGCATGCTGGTCTGCCTGCCCAATCTCCTGGAGGTCATCCGCGATTTCGACGGCTCGCTGCTGCCCTTCAACCTCTTCAAGCTGATCTGGCGGCTGAAGATGAAGAAGGTCAGGACCAGCCGGATTCCCCTGATGGGCATTCGCAAGGCGCATCATGGCTCCGTCCTTGGTGCTACCCTGGTGCCGCTGATGTTCGACCGGTTGAAGACCCCCTTCCTGAAGCGCGGTCTCGAAAGGGTGGAACTCTCCTGGATCCTGGAAGACAATCTGCCAATGCGGCGCGTGATCGAAGGTGTCGGCGGCAGGGTCTACAAGACCTACCGTCTCTACGAGAAACCCCTGGCCTGACATGGCCCGGGCGATCCCCTTCAATGCGCTGATCCTTGCCGGCAATCGGCGCGAGGGCGATCCCGTTGCCGCCATGGCGGGCGTGAGCCACAAGGCGCTGGCGCCGATCAACGGCGTGCCGATGCTGTTGCGTCTCTACCGCACCCTGCGCGCCTGCCCCGGCATTGAAAGCATCCATGTCTGCATCGACGACGGCGCCCTGCTGAACGCGGTGCCTGATCTGGCAGCCGCCCGCGACGCCGGTATGCTGCGCCTGGTCGCGCCCGGAGAGAGCCCGGCAGCGAGCCTGGCCCATGCCCTGGAAGAGATCGGGCTCGGGCATCCCCTGCTCGTCACCACGGCGGATCATCCTCTTCTCGATGTAGCCATGGTGGGGTATCTCCTTGACCATGCGCCGGAGGATGCCGATCTCGCCGTGGGTCTCGCCGACGGTGCGATCGTCACCGCGCGCTATCCCGGTGCCATCCGCACCTTCTATCGCTTCCAGGGACAGCGGGTGAGCGGTTGCAACCTGTTCCTCGCCCGGGGCGCCGGGGCGCGCAGGGTGGCGCTTTACTGGCGCCGGATGGAACGTTTCCGCAAGAAACCCCTGCGTCTGGTCTGGGAGGTCGGGCCCCTTGCCCTGCTGCGGCTGGTCCTCGGGCGGCTCAGCCTGGCGGATGCCTTCGCCCATCTCTCCCGGCGCATCGGCGCCCGGATCCAGCCGGTCCTGCTGCCCTTTCCGGAAGCCCCGATCGATGTGGACAAACCGGCGGATTTCACCCTCGTCGGCGAGATCCTGCGTCAGCGCGAGGGTGGCGCCATCTGAAGCACCACGGGGCGGCCCGGCTGGCCCCCCGAATTCACCCCGCCTGCCCCCTTGGCGCAGCCGTGACGCGCAGCCTAGATTGCCGCATACATGTCTGTGAAATCTCACGGACCGATTCGGGAGAGACCCATGCAATACGCGGCAAACACCCTCGAAAACCACTGGATGCCGTTCACCTCCAATCGCGATTTCAAGGCCGAGCCGCGTCTCATGGTCAAGGCCCAGGGCATGCATTACTGGAACCACAAGGGCGAGAAGCTGATCGATGCCTCGTCGGGCCTGTTCTGTTGCGCCGCCGGGCATGGCCGGCCGGAGATCGTCGACGCCGTCACGGCCTCGATGCGCGAGATCGACTACACGCCGCATTTCCAGCTCGGCCATCCCTCTTCCTTCGAACTCGCCCGCAAAGTCGCCCGGATCACGCCCGGTGATCTCGATTATGTGTTCTTCTGCAATTCCGGTTCCGAAG
The DNA here is from genome assembly GCA_016794165.1 of Rhodospirillaceae bacterium. Lineage (GTDB taxonomy): Bacteria > Pseudomonadota > Alphaproteobacteria > Dongiales > Dongiaceae > Dongia. The sequence goes on along the minus strand of JAEUKV010000098.1, from coordinate 18,353 downwards.
CGGTGGAGACGGCGATCAAGATCGCGCTCGCCTATCATGCCGCCAAGGGCGAGGGGCAGCGCAGCCGGTTCGTCAGCCGCGAGCGCGCCTATCACGGCGTCAATATCGGCGGTGTGTCCCTGTCCGGCATGGTGCGCAACCGCGAGACCTTCGGCGCCGTCATGCCGGGCGTCGCCCATCTTCGCCACACCTGGCAGCCGGAAGCGCGCTTCACCCGCGGCCAACCCGAGAACGGCGCCGACCTTGCCGACGATTTGCAGCGTTTCGTCGACCTCTATGGCCCCAAGTCCATCGCCGCCTGTTTCGTCGAGCCGATCGCGGGATCGACCGGCGTCCTCATCCCGCCCAAGGGCTATCTCGAGCGCCTGCGTGCGATCTGCGACAAGCACGGCATCCTGCTGGTATTCGACGAGGTGATCTGCGGATTCGGCCGTACCGGCCAGGCCTTCGCCGCGCAGAGCTTCGGCGTCACCCCGGACATCATCACCATGGCCAAGGCGCTCACCAACGGCGCACTGCCCATGGGTGCGGTGGCGGTGAGCGAGAAGATCTATCACACGGTGACCAGCTCGGCGCTCGACGGTGCGGTCGAGTTCTTTCATGGGTATACCTATTCGGCGCATCCGGCCGCCTGCGCCGCCGGCATCGCCGCCCTCGACATCTACGAAAAGGAAGGCCTGTTCGAGCGCGCGGCGGAAATGTCGCCCTACTTCCTCGATCGCATGTATGATCTTCAAGGTGTGAAGGCGGTGACCGACATCCGCGGCTACGGCATGCTTTGCGGCATCGACCTCGCGCCGGCGGCGCGGCCGGGCCAGCGCGGTTTCGACGCCACCAAGAAGCTGTTTGCGCGCGGGCTTCACATCAAGTTCACCGGCGATGCCGGGATCTGTGCGCCGGCCTTGGTCGCGACCAAGGCCGATATCGACGAGATCCACCGCATCTTTAAAGAGGTCTTCAGCGAGTATTGATGTTCCGCGCAACCGCCAGGCCGATCAGCTTTCGATGACCCAGCGCCGTTACATCGCGGAACCCATCCCTGCGCCGGCCCCTCGGGCGGGCGAGCAGGTCATCGACTATTCCGTTCCGGCCGATGATACGGTCAAGACGACGACCTGCTACATGTGCGCCTGCCGCTGCGGGATCAAGGTGCATCTCAAGGACGGCAAAATCCGGTACATCGAGGGCAACCGCGATCATCCGGTGAACAAGGGTGTGCTTTGCGCCAAGGGCTCCGCCGGGATCATGACCCAATATTCCCCGGCAAAGCTCACCAAGCCGCTGAAGCGCGTGGGTGAACGCGGCGCCGGCGAGTTTGTCGAGATCGAGTGGGACGAGGCGCTTGCCATCGCCACCGACCGCCTGGCGAAGATCCGCGCCACCGACCCCAAGCGCCTTGCCTTCTTCACCGGCCGCGACCAGAGCCAGGCGCTCACCGGCTGGTGGGCCTCCAAATTCGGTACGCCCAATTTCGCCGCCCATGGCGGGTTCTGCTCGGTCAACATGGCGGCCGCCGGTCTCTACTCCCTGGGCGGTGCCTTCTGGGAATTCGGCGAGCCGGATTGGGAACACACCAAGTATTTCCTGATGTTTGGCGTGGCCGAGGATCACGACAGCAACCCGATCAAGATCGGCCTCGGCAAGCTGAAGGGTCGCAGTGGCGCGGACCGTGCCAAATTCGTCTCGGTCAACCCGATCCGCACCGGCTATTCCGCCATCGCCGATGAATGGCTGGGGGTGAAACCGGGTACCGATGGCCTCTTCGTCCTCTCCCTCATTCACGAACTGCTGCGCAACGACCGAATCGATCTCGACTTCCTGGTGCGCTACACCAATGCTCCCTGGCTGGTGATCGACGCCCCGGGCACGGAAGAGCACGGCCTGATCTATCGCAACCAGGAGGGCGACCCGCTCTGCCTCGATCGCAGCAGCGGCGACTTCGTCGATGCCCTGCGCGCCGAGATCCAGCCGCACCTCATTGGCGCCGTCACCCTGCCAGACAGCCGCAGCGCGCGGAGCGTGCTCGATCTCCTCGTGAACCGCTACGCCGATGCGGCCTTTGCGCCAGAGAAGGTGGCACCCCAGATCGGCATCCCCGCCGACACGATCCGTCGCATCGCCGCCGAACTGGCGGAGGTCGCCTTCGAGCAGACCATCGAGATCAAGACGCCCTGGACCGACTGGGCCGGGCGGCACCATGAGAGCGTGATCGGCCGACCGGTCTCCATGCACGCCATGCGCGGTGTCTCGGCGCATTCCAACGGCTTCCAGACCTGTCGTGCGATCCATGTGCTGCAGATGCTGCTGGGCAGTATCGATTGCCCAGGCGGCTGGCGCTACAAACCGCCTTTCCCGAAGACCGCCGGTTCCGGTCCGGCGCCTTCGCCCATGGTCGGTCCCGACCAACCCTTGGCCGGCATGCCGCTGGGCTTCCCGCAGGGACCCAACGACCTGCTGGTCAATGCCGACGGCTCGCCGCAGCGCATCGACAAGGCCTATTCCTGGGAAGCGCCGCTGGCGCTTCATGGCCTGATGCACATGGTCATCCACAATGCCTGGAAGGGCGATCCCTACCCTATCGATACGCTCTTCCTCTACATGGCCAACATGGCCTGGAACTCGTCGATGAACACGGCGGGCACCATGGAGATGCTGACCGACAAGGATCGTGCGACCGGGGAATACAGGATCCCCTACATCATCTACAGCGACGCCTATTATTCCGAGACGGTGGCCTTCGCCGATCTTGTCCTGCCGGATACGACCTATCTCGAACGCTGGGACTGCATCTCGCTGCTGGACCGGCCGATCAGCCATGCCGAAGCCGCGGGCGACGCCATCCGCCAGCCGATCCTGAAGCCGGATCGCGACGTGCGCGCCTTCCAGGACGTGCTGCTGGATCTCGGCGCGCGGCTGAAACTGCCGGGCATGGTGGATGCGGGGGGCCAGGCGCTGTTCCCGGGAGGCCTGCGCGACTACATCCTGAAGCACGAGCGCAAGCCGGGGATCGGCATGCTGGCGGGCTTCCGCGGCGCCGACGGGACGGAAACGGGTCGTGGCGCGCCGAACCCGGACCAAATCGAGCGCTATATCGCCAATGGCTGCTTCTTCCAGGCCGAGATTCCGGAAACTGCGCGCTATTTCCGCTACGGCAACCGCGACTATCTCGACTGGGCAGTGGCGCGCGGTCTGATCGACCACCCCGATACCATGGTGCTGCAGCTCTATTGCGAGCCGATGCGGAAGTTCCAGCTGGCGGCGGAGGGCTTCGGCCCCAAACAACCGCCCAGCGAAGCCGACCGTGCCCGGATCAGAGCCTATGCCGATCCGCTGCCGATCTGGTACCCGCCCTTCGGCGAGGCGGAAAGTACCGACGGCTTTCCCCTGCATGCGCTGACGCAACGACCGATGCACATGTATCACTCCTGGGGCACGCACAATGTCTGGCTGCGCCAGCTGCAGGCGCGCAATCCGCTCTTCGTCCATCACCGGACCGCGGCGGAATTCGACCTTGCCGATGGCGACTGGGTCTGGATCGAGAGCGCCCATGGCAAGGTGAAGGCCGAGGTGAAACTGATGGACGGCGTCCATCCCGGCACGGTCTGGACCTGGAACGCGATCGGCAAGCGCAAGGGTGCCTGGAACCTGTCGCCGCAGGCGCCGGAAGCCACCGGCGGCTTCCTGCTCAACCATGTCATCTCGGAACTGCTGCCGCCCCGCGCGGACGGCTATCGCTATACCAATTCCGACCCGGTGACCGGTCAGGCCGCCTGGTTCGACCTCAAGATCCGCTTGCGCAAATGCAATGCGGCCGAGGCCGGCGCCACCGAACCGACCTTCGCCGCGCAGAAGCTCCACGGAAAGACGCCGGAACGCACCCAGCGCTACGGCGCCGGCATGAACAAGGTGCCGTCATGACCTCGCTGCCGGTACAACCCGCGACGCGGCGCCTCGGCTTGGTGATCGATCTCGACATCTGCGTCGGCTGTCATGCCTGCGCGGTCAATTGCAAGGAATGGAATGCCGGCGGCCATATGGCGCCGCTGACCGATTTCGATGCCTTCGGCGAAAAACCGAGCGGCGTCTGGTTCAACCGCATCCACACCTTCGAAGCGGGCGAAGGGGCCACGGGCCGCACCGTGCATTTCCCGAAATCATGCCTGCATTGCGAAAAGCCCGATTGCGTCACGGTCTGCCCGACCGGTGCATCGTTCAAGCGCGCCGCCGACGGCATCGTGCTGGTCAATGAGGACATGTGCATCGGCTGCAAGCTCTGTTCCTGGGCCTGCCCTTACGGCGCCCGGGAATTCGACGAAGACGTCGGCGTGATGAAGAAGTGCACGCTCTGCGTCGACCGCATCTACAACGAGACCCTGGCGGTGGAGGAACGCGTCCCGGCCTGCGTTTCCACCTGTCCGGTGGGCGCGCGGCATTTCGGCGATCTCGGCGATCCGCAGTCCGATGTCTCGCAGCTGGTGGCGGAGCGCGAGGGATACGATCTGATGCCGGAGATGGGCTACAGGCCGACCAACAAATACCTCCCCCCACGGCCACGCCAGAACGGCGGCGGCTGCGCCACGGCGCCGGCCAGTTCCGCAGCACCCGTTCCTGAAGGCATCGATCTCGGCGCCCATCCCTTCCTGCGCTGGGTCGACCGGCTGCTAACGCGCTGAAGCACAATGTATCCCGCCTATTCCGTCATCTTCTTCACCACCGCCTCGGGTGCCGGCTATGGCCTCCTCGCCTTGCTCGGTCTGGGTGGCGTCTTCGGTGTGCTGCCGGGGGACCGCTGGTTCGGCATCACCGCCTTCCTTCTCGCCCTGATCGCCATCACCGCCGGCCTCCTGTCCTCGACCTATCACCTGGGGCGGCCGGAACGCGCCTGGCGTGCCTTCTCGCAATGGCGTTCGTCCTGGCTGTCCCGAGAGGGAGTGCTTGCGGTCGTCACCTATATCCCGGCCGGCATCACCGCGTTCGGTTGGGTGTTCTGGCAGGAAATCTGGACACTACCCGCCCTGCTCCTGAGCGCAGCTGCAATTGCCACCATCCTGACCACGGCGATGATCTACGCCAGCCTCAAGACAGTGCGACGCTGGCGGAACGCCTGGACGCTGCCCGGCTATCTTGCCATGGGATTTTCGAGCGGCGCGCTGTGGCTCGCCTTGCTCTGCGCAATCTTCGATACCGCCCGGATCCCGTCCGTGGCGGTGGCCTTCGCGGCCCTGGTTGCCGCCGCCGGAGTCAAGTTCGGTTATTGGCGCTTCGTGGACAACGATGCCGGTGTCGCGACGGCTGGCAGCGCCACCGGGCTCGACCGGTTCGGCAAGGTGCGTCTGCTGACGGCACCACACACGGAAGAAAACTATCTGATGAAGGAAATGGGCTTCAAGGTCGCCCGCCGGCATGCCCTCAAGCTGCGCCGGGTAACGCTCGGCTGCGCCATGCTGGTGCCCATGGCCTGCCTGCTGCTGGCGCTATTCCCGCTGGCAGGTGTCAGCGCGCCACTCATCCTGGTCGCTGTGCTTGCCAATGCCGCCGGGACCCTCACCGAGCGCTGGCTGTTCTTCGCCGAGGCGCGGCACACGGTGACGCTCTATTACGGTGCGGAACGGGCCTGAGCCATCTGCTGTCTAGAGGAGCGCGCTTGGGTCGGCCATGACTTGGTTGCGGCCGTTTTGCTTGGCGCGGTAGAGCGCCGCATCCGCGAGCTTGATGATGTCGTCGCCGGCCATGACCTTGGTCGTGGAGGCAAGACCGACCGAAACCGTCACGGTCAACTCGCCATTGGGGGCGCCTTCCACCTTCATCGGCACCTCGCCGACGCGCTTGCACAGACGCTCCGCCACTTTCAGCGCGGCCTGTCCGTCCGTGTCGGGCAACAGGCAGACGAACTCCTCGCCCCCGGTGCGCGCCACCATGTCGAAATTGCGCATCGACGCCGTAGCCCGGAGGGCGAACTGCTTCAGCACCTCGTCGCCGGCGGCGTGGCCATAGGTGTCGTTCACGTCCTTGAAACGATCAAGATCGCAGACCAGCACGCTGAGCGCCTTGCCGGATTCCTTGACCCGGTCCATCAGGCCCTCCAGATGCCGCATGGCGTAGCGGCGATTGTAGAGTCCGGTGAGGGAATCGGTGAGGGCCAGCGATAGGCTGCGTTCGTAATTGGCGCGCAGCCGGTCCTGATAGCGGCGCCGGCGGATCTGGATGCGCACGCGAGCCAGCAGTTCATTGGGATCGATCGGCTTCATCAGATAGTCGCTGGCGCCGATATCGAGCCCCTTGATCAGGCGCGGCATGTCGAACTCCTCGACGATGAGGAGGATCGGCACCTGCCGCGTTTCTTCCTGCGAGCGCAGATGCGAGCACAGGCGCAGCCCGTCCTCGCCGCCTACCTGGATGTTCGTGATGATGAGATCGAAGCGATTGCCGGCCGCCAGTTCCTGCGCCCTGGCGAGATTGTCGCAGACTTCGACGCTGTCGCCATCCTTGGCGAGCACCTGCACCACACGTTGCGCCGCCGGGGCGAAACTCTCCACCAGCAGCACCGCGGCATTGCGATCCTCGTTGAGATGCGGCTCTGTCGCCGCGGCGAGCAGGTCGAACTGACCGGAGGTCTGCTCGCGCATGCGCCATTCGTCCATGATCATCTTGAGGCGCACCAGGGAACGCACCCGCGCGAACAGCGCCAGATCGTTGACCGGTTTGGTGAGAAAATCATCGGCGCCGGCTTCCAGCCCACGCACCCGGTCACTGGGGTCCGAGAGCGCCGTCACCATTACCACGGGCAGGAAATGCGTCTTGGGATTGGCGCGAATGCGGGTGCAGACCTCGAACCCGTCCATCTCCGGCATCATCACGTCGAGAAGAACGATGTCGGGGATCTGCTTGTCGATCAGTTCCAGCGCTTCCTTCCCGCTGGACGCACTCACGACCTCGAAATACTCGGCGGCGAGCTTTGCTTCCAGCAAGCGGACATTGGCGGGGATATCGTCGACGACCAGGATGCGCGCAGACATATACGGCTATGCCCGCTGACTACTGCAGGAAACGGTCGACGGTCTCCAGGAACTGGACCACGGAAATCGGCTTGGCAATATAAGCCTCGCAGCCGCCCTCGCGGATCTTCTCCTCGTCACCCTTCATGGCAAAGGCGGTCACGGCGATGATCGGGATCGACCGCAGGTTGTCGTCTTCCTTGATCCACTTGGTTACTTCGAGTCCCGATACTTCCGGTAACTGGATATCCATCAGGATCAGGTCCGGCTTGTGCTGGCGCGCGAGCTTGAGGGCATCCATGCCGTCCTTGGTCTGCAGGATGTTGTAGCCCTGCGCCTGGATGAGGTCATGAAAAAGCTTCATATTCAACTCGTTATCCTCGACGATGAGAATCGTCTTGGTCGCTGCTTTTTGCCGCTTCTCTTCAGGCGAAAGCTGCTCTGGCATAACCCCTCCCGCCGATCCCATGGACCGGCCCTTGTCACCCATCGGCCCTAATCCCGCCGATTTATCAATACCATAATAGTAAACCCTCGACGAGAATTCCAACGCGATTCTATTTGGTGTTAATATTTGTCATTTACCCCATATGGAGTGCTGGATGGCCTGCATTTGCCGCGAATGCGGGGCAATCGTCGACTTGGCCGCCGACCGCCTCCACGACCGAGCGGCGGAATCCGGCCGGGCCCGGTCGCATGACGATGACAAGGAGTGGCACGGGCAGCGATGCCCTCATTGTCGCTCGCCCCGGCTCCTCGCCCACCCCGAACTCCATGACCTGAGCATCGGCCATGTCGATTGCGACGCCTTTTACGCCGCCGTTGAGAAACGTGACCGACCGGAGCTGCGGGACCAGCCGTTGATCATCGGCGGTGGACACCGCGGGGTCGTTTCCACCGCCTGCTACATCGCGCGGCTTTCCGGCGTGCGCTCCGCAATGCCGATGTTCACCGCCCGGAAGCTCTGCCCGGAAGCGGTGGTGCTGCCGCCGGACATGGCCAAGTATCGGCGCGTCGGCCAGGAGATTCGCCAGCTGATGGGCGAGCTCACCCCCCTGGTGGAGCCGCTGTCGATCGACGAAGCGTTCCTCGATCTCACCGGCACGGCTTCCCTGCATCGCATGAGCCCGGCCCGGTCGCTCAACCGGCTGACCCAGCGGATCGAACGCGAGATCGGAGTCACGGTCTCGGTCGGGCTCAGTCACAACAAGTTCCTGGCCAAGCTCGCCTCGGAACTCGACAAGCCGCGCGGGTTCTCCCTGATCGGCCGAGCCGAGACGCTGTCCTTCCTCGCTGCCCGGCCGGTGGGCCTGATCTGGGGAGTTGGCAAGGTCACGCGCGAGCAGCTGGCACGGGACGGGATCGTCACCATGGGTCAGGTTCAGGAGATGCCGCTCGACTACCTCACCCAACGCTATGGCCAAATGGGGGTCCATATCTGGCACCTGTCGCGGGGCCTCGACGACCGCCGGGTGGACCCCGAGGGGGCCGCCAAGAGCATCTCGGCGGAAACCACCTTCGATACCGACATCGCTGATTTTGCAGCACTTGCCCACGAATTGTGGCCGCTCTGCGAGAAGGTTGCCGAGCGATTGAAGGCGGCCGCGCTCGCTGGCCAGGTGGTGCACATCAAGCTCAAGACCGCCGGCTTTCGGACCGTGACTCGCCAGGTGCGCCTGAATGCGCCCACTCAACTCGCGGAAACGCTCTATCGCTCGGGTTCCGCCCTGCTGCACAAGGAGGCGCAAGGCGACTGGTACCGCCTGATCGGAATCGGCGTCGATGGCCTGCATGATGCCGTGGATGCTGATCCGATTGACCTTGCCGACCCCGATTCAGATCGCCGCCGCCGCGTCGAGGCCGCCATGGATTCCGTGCGCGCGAAACTCGGGCATGACGCGATCGTCAAGGGACGCAGCCTAAAACCGCCCAAGTGACCCTTCAGCAGTCTTCCGGGGGCAGCGCCTTGAAATCATCGATTCGCGCCTGGACATTGATATCGCCGAAGGCAAAGTCCAGCTGCCCGACCACACCGTTCTCGTAAAGGCGCATGCGCTGCTCGGTATCCGGCAGCCCCTCGGGCGATTCGCCCATGTAGAAGGCCAGTGCCACCGGAAAGGAATGGAGACCACGGAGCTCCGGCACATCCTTGCCGGGCTGGGTCCAGTCCTTGCCGCCCCTGCTCAATGCCGCCCCCAGTTCCACGGCGTGATCGCCGATCGATCCGTCGAAAAGGTTGACCAGCAGATAGGGCTTGCCGGCCGCATCCGCCTCGATCAGGGCGATCGTATGCTGCAGGGGAAACATCACCCCGGCCGGCAGCTCGAACTCCGCCTTCTGCGGCAGATCGGCCGTCACGGTCGCCGGAGCGTCAATGCTCTCCCGTCGCGCCTCCCCGCGCCGGCGCGCGGTCTCCTCGGTATCGGTAAGTTCGCGCGAGAAATAGCGGTAGCGTGTCCCGTCCTTGGCTTCCCAGCTCACCTGGCTCCAGCCGAGGCGATGGACCTCCCCATCCTCTGTCGCCAGATTGAGTTCCGCCTTGAGATCCATGGCCCAGCCGTCACAGACATCCTTGACCTCGAAGCTCATCAGCCCGTCGCCGCGCCCGACGGCACCGCTGGAGCCCAAAGTAAGGGTGTAGACGACCCGGTGCGGCAGCAGATCGGCCGCGGCGGGGGTGAGATCAGCCACCAGAAACCCTGCGACCGAGGGCACCAGCAACAGGCCGACACGCCGGATCCGGCCCAGAAACTTCCACAACATCGCCGCTTCCAATCTCCCACCCGGGTTGGCGCCTCAAGCTTCGCCCGGAATGTCGTTCAGGGGGCAGACGAAGCCGTTCCTGGCAAGTATGGCATGCGCTCCCTTTGCATGATAGAGCACTCCAGCTCCCGGCAGCCGGGGGACGGCCCGAGGGAGCCGGATCCGGGGCTGCCGCCCGCACGATTTACCGCCCACATTCAGGGGAATTTCATGACTGCTCGGCCGAAACTGCTTGTCACCCGCCGCCTGCCTGACGATGTCACCCGGCGCCTTCAGGCTGGCTATGACGCCGAGCTCAACCCCGACGACCATGTCATGGCCGCCGACGAACTCCTCGGCAAGGCAGCCGGCAAGGATGCGCTTCTGGTGACCCCGGTCGACAAGATCACGCCGGAACTGGTTGAGAAGCTTCCCGCCTCGATCAGGATGATCGCCACCTTTTCGGTCGGTTACGAGCATATCAACGTGCCGGCGCTGAAGGCCCGCGGGATCAAGGCGTCGAACACCCCCGACGTGCTGACCGATGCCACCGCCGATATCGCCCTCCTGTTGATGCTGGGTGCCGCGCGCCGGGCCTATGAAGGCGAGCGCGCCGTCCGCGATGCGACCTGGAAGTCCTGGTCGACCACCTACATGCTCGGCGTGCACATGACCGGCAAGCGCCTCGGTGTCTTCGGCATGGGCCGTATCGGCCAGGCCGTGGCCAAGCGCGCCCGCGCCTTCGACATGACCATCCACTACTACAACCGCAGCCGCCTCGCCCCCGAGCTGGAATTGGGTGCCACCTATCACAAGAGCGCCGAAGAGATGCTGCCGCATTGCGACTTCCTGTCGATCAATGCGCCGGGCGGGCCCGAGACCCAGCACTGGCTGAATGCCGAGCGCATCGCCCGCATGCCGGACGGTGCCATCGTCGTTAATACCGCCCGCGGCGGCCTGGTCGACGACACGGCGCTGATCGCCGCGCTGAAGTCCGGCAAGCTGTTCGCCGCCGGCCTTGACGTGTTCGAGAACGAGCCCAACCTCAACCCGGCCTATCGCGAGCTTTCCAACGTGTTCCTGCTGCCCCATCTGGGCAGCGCCACGATCGAGACCCGCAATGCCATGGGTTTCAAGGCGCTCGACAATCTCGATGCCTTCTTTGCCGGCAAGCCGCTGATCGACCCGATCGCCTAGCCGGCCAAACTAAACGATCGCCACCGGCAGCTTGAAGGCGCGGCCGACAGCGTCGAGGCGGCGCTGCACGGCCTCGCCGAAGAGGGCTTCGCCATCCTTTGGCAGGTGCAGCTCGATGCGCTCATTGCGCTTTTCGATCGTGGTCAGGCCCAGCATGTGCAACGTGCCGGCACTGAGCGCATAGGCAAGGCGCAACGCCGCGCCGGCCCGCGCCGCGAAATCCCGGTCGTCGTCATCCAGCAATCCCAGCAGGGACTGCGCCCAGGGCGCGTCCATGCCGGCGCCGTAGCGCGTCGCGATGACGAGGGCCAGCACCACGCGTTCCGGATGCGTGATGCCCGCCACCGGCAGGCGCAGGACCCGCAGGAAGGCGTGCTCGGCCCGGTAATCGGGGTGCTCGCGCCAGGCAATGTCGGAGAGCAGGCAAGCTGCTTCGCGCAGTCGCGCGCGCGCCTTCGCCTCAGAACGAAAAAGCGGCGCCAGCCAATCGTCGATCTGGTCGCTCACCGAGCCGAAGCGGCCATCGGCACCGGCGAGGTCGGCACAACCGACCAGCAGTGGATCACCCTGTTGCGCCGTCTTGTCGAGCGTCCCGAAAAGGTATCCCTCGCGCAGACCGTAGGCCGAGAACAGGATGCTCTCCGGTTTTACCGCCTTGATCAGCCGTTCCAGGACCAGCGAACCCAGCGGCACCGATTCCAGGCGCCGCCGGGAAATGCCGGCCACATTGCTGAGCGATTTCTTGCCGAGATGTGCCAGCACACTGGCAAGATCCTCTCCCTGGCGCCGGGTCATACGGTACTCGTGAATGATATGCAGCGGATAGCGCGACTGATCCATATGGATCCGCGCCAGGGACCGCCAGGTCCCGCCCACGGGATAGAGCGTCTTGCCCTTTACCAGGTTCAGCCAGTCCAGCTTGTCGAGTTGCCGGTCGATCAGCTTCTGCGCCGCGGCGAAATCTCCATTGGTCGCCTCGGCAATACGCAGGGGGCCCAGTGGCAGGGTGACATGTTCGCGGATCTGGCCCGCCTCGAGACGCACCAGTTCCAGGCTGCCGCCACCGAGGTCGCCAACCAGTCCATCGGCGTCGGGAATGCCGGCCAGGACACCCTGGGCCGACAGCCGTGCCTCTTCCTCGCCGCTGACGATCTGGACCTTGCGACCCGTCTGCTTCTCGATCTGGGCAGCAAAGGCCGCGCCGTCCCTGGCGTCGCGCACGGCCGCTGTCGCGAGCAGCGCAATGGATTCGACCCCCATCGCCTCGGCCATGGTGACGAACCGCCTTATGTTGGTGATCGCAGCTGGGATAGCTTCGGGATTGAGCGTGCCATGGCGTTCCAGCCCCTTGCCCAGGCCAGGCTGTGCCTTCTCGTTGAAGACCGGAACCGGGCAGCGCGAGCGCTTGTCGAACACCACCAGGCGCAGGGAGTTGGAGCCGATATCGATGACGGCGACGCGACCGGATTTTGTGGCACGCGCCGTCGCGGCGGCTTTGCGAAGCGATGCCGTCACTGTCAGGCCTTCGGCAGATCCAGTTTCGGCATCTTCTTCTGCTTCTTGAGCGCCGAGCCGCGCCCGGAAAGGCTGGGATTGGTCATGAAATAGGTATGCGCGCTGAAACCGATTCCGTCGGCCGGCTTGAGTCGGTGATAGATGCCGTCGCCGTCCAGTTCCCAGCTCTGCAGGTTGTCTTTTAAATTGGCCATCATGATCTGGTCCAGGACCTGCTGATGCACCGTCGCGTTCTCGATCGGCACCAGGATCTCCAGGCGCCGATCCATGTTGCGCGGCATCCAGTCGGCCGAAGAGATGAACACCTTGGCCGAGCGGGAAGGCAGCACATGACCGTTGCCGAAGCAAATGATGCGCGAATGCTCGAGGAAGCGACCGATGATGCTCTTCACCCGGATGTTCTCGGAAAGCCCCTTGACGCCCGGGCGCAGGCAGCACACGCCGCGCACGATCAGCAGGATCTTCACGCCTGCCTGGCTCGCCCGGTAGAGCGCGTCGATGAGGCCGGAATCGACCAGCGAATTGACCTTCACCCAAATGGCACCATTGCGGCCCGCCTTGACGTGCTCGATTTCGTCTTCGATCAGCTTGAGGATAGTCGGCCGCAGTGTCGTGGGGGCGAACGCCACCTTCTCGGTTGACTCCGGTCGGGCATACCCGGTCATGAAGTTGAACAGGCGTGCCGCGTCGTGGCAGAGTCCCGGTTCGCAGGTGAAGAAGCTGAGATCGGTATAGATCTTGGCGGTGACCGGGTGATAGTTCCCGGTGCCGTAATGCACATAAGTGCGCAGATTGCCGCCCTCGCGCCGCATCACCATCGAGACCTTGGCATGGGTCTTCAAGGCGACGAAGCCGTAGACGACCTGCACGCCGGCGCGTTCCAGATCGCGTGCCCAACGGATATTCGCCGCTTCGTCGAAACGCGCCTTGAGCTCAACCAGGGCAGTGACCGATTTGCCGGCCTCCGCCGCCTCGATCAGCGCCTTCACGATCGGGCTGTCGTCACTGGTGCGATAGAGCGTCTGCTTGATTGCCACGACATTGGGATCGCGCGCCGCCTGCAGCACGAACTGCACGACCACGTCGAAGCTCTCATAGGGATGGTGGACGACGATGTCCTTGGCGCGGATGGCAGCGAAGCAATCCCCGCCCATCTCGCGGATCCGTTCCGGAAAGCGCGGATTGAAGGGCTGGAACTTCAGGTCCGGCCGTTCGCTGATGATGAGCTGCGAGGTTGCGGCAAGACCCAGCAATCCGTCCAGCACAAAGACGTCCTCGCGCTCGACATCCAGTTCGTCGATCACGAAGCCCAGGAGATCCTCCGGCATCTCGGCATTGACCTTGAGCCGGATGACGAGGCCGCGGCGCCGGCGCTTCAAAGCCGATTCATAATGCCGGACCAGATCCTCCGCTTCCTCCAGGACTTCGATCTCGCTGTCGCGAATAAGGCGGAAATAACCCTTGCTGATGACTTCGAAACCGGGGAAAAGCCGATCGAGATAGAGTCCGACCACCGCTTCCAGCGTGAGAAAGCGGACATTGTAGGGATCGCGCCCCGGCAGGCGGATGAAGCGCGGCAGCAGATTGGGCATCATCACCAGGGCCCGCATCGGCTTGCCGTCCGACAGCTGCCTCAGCTCCAGCACCATCGAAAAGCCAAGATTGGGAATGAACGGGAATGGGTGCGCCGGGTCGACCGCCATCGGCGTCAGAACCGGAAAGATCTGATCCATGAAATGGGCGTCGAGCCATTCCTTCTCCGCGCCGGTGACTTCCGCCGGCTTGAGGACGGAGATGCCGTTTTCGCGCAGATCGGCGCGCAGCTGGCGCCAATGCAACTGCTGTTGCCGCATCAACTCGCCCGAGCGCTGGTTGATGGCATATAGCTGCTGAATTGGCGTGAGGCCGTCGGCCGAGATCACGTTGACATGGGCGCGCTCCTGGCCGCGCAAACCCGCCACGCGTACCATGTAGAACTCGTCCAGGTTGGCGGCCGAGATCGAGAGGAATCGGATCCGTTCCAGCAGGGGATGCGCATCGTTCCCGGCTTCTTCCAGCACCCGTTCATTGAAGGCCAGCCAGGATAGCTCCCGGTTGATGAAGCGATTGAGGGAGTCCGGCTGATATTTCGCCTCGATGAGCTGAGCGTCGTCCATGGTTGCTTCCATTACCTGTCTCGTCGAACCGGTCCTCTTGCCAAGCCATCATAGCGAGGCTGGCACGGTGCGGCGACCTCGCCTACACTATAGAACACTCGCATGTTGCTGGGTATTCCTTATAAATCAGTTACTTCAATTTGATGACAGTATGAAGACCCTGATCCTGATGCGCCACGCCAAGTCCTCCTGGAGCGCTGGGGAGGTGGCCGATCACGACCGCGCCCTCTCCAGTCGCGGGCGGGAGGCGGCCCCCCGGATGGCGACCTGGCTGAAGGCTACCGGGCTGAAGCCACAGGTGATCCTCTGCTCGACCGCGACCCGGGTGCGCGAGACCCTGGCGCTGCTGCGGCCGGGGCTGCCGCGGGACATTGCCGTGCGGGAGCGGCGCCACCTCTACATGGCGCTGCCGCGCGAGATTTTGGCGGAGATCGCAAAGCTGCCAAAGAGCGCCGATTGCGCGATGATCCTCGGCCACAATCCCGGCATCGGCAGTCTGGCCCACTGGCTGACCGGCCGCAGCGACCCTGTCGCCATGGCGAGACTAGGCGAGAAGTTCCCCACCGCCGCCATTGCCGTGCTGGAATTCGATACCGATTCCTGGGGCGAAGTCGATGGCGAACAAGGCACCCTGCGACATTTCGTGACGCCCAAGGACGTGGCCTAACCCCGCGTTACCTGCCGGGTCACTTGTCGCCCCAGAATTTGCGCACCGCGAGGAAGGCTTCCCAGGTTGCCGGAAAACCGCTGAGATCAATTGCGATTCGCCGCGACTGCCAGCCGAGGACAACCCCCTGCAGCAACCGCACGTCGGATTCCGCGACACCGCGCTCGCGCTGCAGGCGGGCGATCAGCTCAACCAGGAGGTGGCGGCCGACCACCGCGTCGTTGAGCGAACCCAGATGATCCTGGATCGCGCCCAGCTGGTTAAGGTACCGCTCCGCTCTCTTGTTGCGATAGAGCGAGGCAAAGGCCTGGCCGGCATAGCGCATCTTCTTGCCCAGCAGGCGCAGGCGATGCAGCTCCGGTTCGGAAAGATCGGCATGCGCACCGCCCAGGCGCACCAGGCGCTTGTGCCGCTTTCCCAGCAGCGAGTTGGCGAACTGCCGCACCGGCCGCGACAGCCCGGCTTCGGCCTCTGACGAACGGCCGCGCCACTCCCCGGTCAGCAACAGCCGGTAGATTTGCAGCAACATGCTGGCATAGCGCGGATTGTCGAGCGCCAGATGGGCCCGCCGCCGCGCCTCCGCCCTTTCCGTCTCGGCGATTTCGACCAGCGGGCCGATGGCGGTCTGACCCAGCAGGCGCGCCTGCATCGGCACCAGGGTCTCGGCGATCAGGACATCGAGGTCCCGCGCCGGCCCGAACTGGCGCTGCAGCCAGCGGAGATCGATCGAGAGCATGGCATGTGCGCCATCGTCGATCAGCTCGCGATAGGCGCCGATGGCGGCGCGCAGGCGCCGGATCGCTACCCGGAACTGATGGATCGCCTCGTCGTCCTCGCTGTGCAGGATCGCCGCTTCGTTGGCGCGCAATTGGTCGAGGCAGTTGTGGGCGATCGCAGCGAAGGCGTCGCCGGCGGAATCCTTGCGGCCCAACTGCAGCGGTACCGCGCGCGCCGGCGTGGGTTTGCTGCGCATGGCCAGCATGAAACCCCGCGCTGCCTTGGTGGCGAGGCCGAGCCGCGCCGGAATTTCCTCAACCACCCGCTCGGCGCAGCGGAAGAGATCGGCCGGATTGCCGCTCTTCAACTCGAACTCAATCTCGTGGATCGGCATTTCGCCGCGTCGGCTCGTGATGCGACCGCGGTCCAGGGCGACCTCGATCGTGCTGCCGTTCTCCTGCACCAGCAGGGTGGCGCGCTCGAACCGGGTGGTGAAAAACGGGCGCAGCCGCGTCGGCATGCCCACTCGCTGCAGCTTTCGCCGCAGCTTGAGGTCGCCCACCGCATTGAGGACCGGCCGGTCGCCATCGATCTCCTGCTCGAACTCGACATAGGATTGCAGGCCGCCAATGGCGCGGCCGGGAACCTTGAGGGTCTGTATCCGCACCCCGCCCACGCGCCGTACCCGCAACGCCATGTCGTGACTCCGCAGCCAGCCATCCGCGGTATCGAAATAGGTTGTCTCCAGCGTTTGCAGCCGGGCGGCCTGCGGTGCGCCAAGGACGCGGCGCAGCCTTGCCGGTCGCAAGGCCGCCGATCCTTCCGGCAACATCAGCTTGAGTTCGATTTCCTGCTTCATGACCCCCACCGCCCACGGCGCGATCCTAGTTAGCAGTTCCCCTCTGGAAAAATGACGCTTTCATGACATTTCACTACCGATACTATCGGGTATCTCACAACTCCGTGAGGGCAGTTTGTAGGGCTGCAGTTCTTTACACGGCCCGGCATAATCGCCTCACCATTGACTAGGTCCTTGAAGGGGAACCCAAAAATGAAACAGACCAGAATTCTCCTTGCGGCTGGCGCCCTCTCGCTGGCACTTGCCGCCACGGCTGGAATCGGCATTGCCGCCGATGATGCCGGCGAAGCGCGCTCGCAGGCCATGAAAACAATGGGCGGCAGCATGAAGGCGATCAAGGACACGATCGGCGCCGGCGGCCCAGCCGCGGACATCGTGGCGCCGGCGCAGAAGATCGCCGAAATCGCGGCCACCATCCCATCGCTCTTCCCCGAGGGCTCCGATGCGCCGGACGATGAGGCCAAGGCCGAGATCTGGCAGAACTGGGACGACTTCAGCGCCAAGGCCAAGGCCCTGGGAGACGAAGCGACGCTGCTTGCGTCGGCTGCGCAGGGTGGCGACATGGCGACGGTCGGCGCGCAGTTCGACAAGGTCGGCGGTTCCTGCGGTGCCTGTCACAAGGCTTACCGCGCCAAGCCCTGATTGGCCTTCAGCGATTTGTCAGGTTGGCTGCGGGATATTCCCCGCTCTGCGGATCGACGGTGATTCGCGTTTGCAGCGGGGAGTTCCGAATGAGAGTTGCAAGACTGGTCGCAACGGCCATATCGATTTCCATCATGGCCGGCATGGCGATCGGCTGTGCCACCGGGATCGGCGGACAGCGTGAGTCCGCCATGGAAGAAATTAGCAGTGCCAACAAGATTCTTGGAGCGATGGCGAAATCCGGTGCATTCGACAAGACTGAAGCCAGCGAACAAGCCGAGCTCATCGCTTCCAAGCTGGAGACTTTCAAGAACCTGTTTCCGGAAGGGAGCCAGAATGCGGACGGCGCAGCCGACGCGGCAATTTGGACAGATCGCACCGGTTTTGAAACCGTGCGCATGACTGCTCGCGACGCGGCCCTGAAGGTCGCCGCGGCCGATGACGCGGCTAGCTTTGCCAGTGCCTATTCGACCTTGTCGACCGCATGTGGGAGCTGCCACTCGAAGTACCGGGTTGATTACTAGGCAGCGGAACATTGTACGGATGAGAATGAGGGGCTGGGTTCTCCTGGGTTCCGCGCTCATGGTCGGCGCCGGCGTCGCGCTGTTCCTGCTCTCGGCGCCGCGGCCGATCGATGCGGCCACCCTTCCCGCTCATGCCGGCGATCCCGCCAATGGCAAGCTGATCTACGATATCGGCGGTTGCATTTCCTGCCACCTGCCGCCGGCCGATTCTGGGCGCGACATCGCCCTTCCCTCCGGCGGCAGGGCGCTGGAAACGCCGGTCGGGACATTCTACCCCGGCAACATCACACCGGATGCCGCGACCGGTATCGGCGCCTGGTCGGATGCCGATTTCGTCAA
>JAEUKV010000078.1 GCA_016794165.1 Rhodospirillaceae bacterium | reverse complement strand
TAGATCGTACTTGACTCCGGAAGGTTCAATCTTCCAGAGTCGGGCGACATAAAAAACTGACCTGGCATTTGGGCCTTCTTCCGGAAATCGACGTTCCGGGAAGAGGGCTTTTTGCATTTCAGGCGAAACAGTGGTGGCGATGACGCAAACCTATCCGATCGGGGTTCTGTTTTCCCGTTCCGGCCCCTATGAGGCGCCGGGCCGGCAGGGTTATGACGGCGCCATGGCGGCGATTGCCGAGGTGAATGCCCGGCGCGGTTTCGGCTTTGAGCTGGTGCCGGTGGTGGCCGATCCGCAGGGCAATACCGATCGCTATGCAGCACTCTGCCAGCAGATGATCCGCGATCATCGCCTGCGCCATGTGGTCGGCTGCACTACGTCTTGGAGCCGCAAGGAAGTGATTCCGGTCGTCGAGAAGACCGATGCGCTGCTCTGGTACCCGTGCGTTTACGAAGGATTCGAGGCGAGCGAGAACGTGGTCTATGTGGCCGCCTGCGCCAATCAGCATCTCGTGCCGCTGCTCGATTTCATCCTGCCGCGTTTCGGTCGGCAGGCGGCATTGCTCGGTTCCAACTATATCTGGGGGTGGGAGACCAACCGCATCGCCCGGGAAGCGATGCTGCATTCCGGCGGCGCCGTGGTGGCGGAGCGTTATGTGCCGATCGGGGATATCGACATCGATCATCTGGTAGCCGAAATCAGACAGAAACGGCCGAACTTCATCCTCAACAACCTGATCGGCCCGTCCTCCTACGCCTTCCTGCGAGCCTATCATGCGCTGGGACAGAGCGATCCGGATTTCCGCGCCGAGGCGCGTCCGGTCATCAGTTGCAACCTCTATGAAGGCGAGACGCTGGGCCTCGGTGCCGCCGCCGCCGGACACTACACGGTCAGCTGCTACTTCGAGTCCCTGGCGACCGACGCCAATCGGCGTTTCCTCGCCGATCTGGCCGGCGCCGGAACCGGCACGCCCATCACGGCCTTCTTTGCCGAAAGTTATGCGAGCGTGATGCTGATCGCCGACGCCATCGCCCGCGCCGGCACCGATGCCATTGCCCCGGTGCTGCAGGCGGCCGCCAGCCGGAGGATATCGTCGCCGCTGGGCGAGATCGTGGTCGACCCAGTGACGCATCATGTGGCGTTGCCGGCCCATATCGGCCGGGCCCGCGCCGACGGCAGCTTCGAGATCGTGCAATTGGCCGGGCGATCGATTGATCCGGATCCCTTCCTGACGCGCACCTCATTGCATCTGGGTGATGCCACGCCGCGTCATCCGGCAGCCCAGGGCGCGGTCCTGCGGGTGGTGTCATGACCGCGGCCCGCCCGACACCCCCCTTCGACAACTGGCGCGCGCTGGTGGCACACCGGCCGCACGCCAATGTCGATGCCATCATGCTGCAGTTCGAGCGGATCGGCATCGCCGCCACGCATCGCTGGCCGGATCTCGGCACGGTGGAAGACTTGATGGCCTTCAACGTGTTGCTGTTCGACGCCGATATGGGCTTCGACGCGCAGTTCCCGTGGGAACCGGGCAATGCGCCGATACCCACCATCGCCCTCATCGGCAGCGAGGCCCCGGGTCGGGTGTCCTGGGCGCTCAACCAGGGGGCCGATGCGCATCTCCTGAAGCCGATCGGCAGCGCCGGCCTCTACAGCGCCCTGGTGATCGCACGCCACGCCCATGCCCGGCGCAGGGCCCTCAACAACGAGATCGCGGACCTCCGGATCCGCCAGTCCAGTCGGGAGGTGATGGCCGAAGCGACCGCGCTGCTGATGCTGCGCGACGGGATCTCGGCCAGGACCGCCTTCAACCAGATCCGCCGTCTGGCGATGGCCAACCGGCAGACCATCGAACAGGTGGCCGGCGCCATCGTCGAGGCGGAAGACGCCAGACGGATTCATCGATGACGGTGCTGGAGGCGGATGTCCGCGGCATCGCCGCGCCGCCGACGCGCGGAATCCTCGCACGCCTGGTGCGGCGCCCCCTGGCGCTGTTCGGGCTGGTGTTGATCGGACTGGTGGTGGTTGTTGCCCTCGGCGCACCCTGGATCGCGCCGTACGACCCCTATGAACAGTTCTTCGAGGGATTGAGCCTTGAAGGGGCACCGCTGCCACCCGATGGCACCTTTTGGTTCGGCACGGATCTGGTCGGGCGGGACCTCTTCAGCCGGCTCATCTACGGCGCCCAGACCTCGCTCATCATCGGCGTGGTGGCGAACGGGATCGCGGTGCTGATCGGTGCCAGCGTCGGGATCGCGGCCGGTTACCTGCGCGGTCGGACCGAGATCGTCCTGATGCGGTTTACCGATCTGATGATGGCCTTTCCGGCTCTGCTGCTGGCGATCGTGCTGGCCGCCACCTTCCGGCCGAGCCTGTGGATCGTGGCCATGGTCATCGCGATGGTCAATTGGGTGCAGATCGCACGCATCATCTATACCGAGACCCGCTCGCTGGCGGAGCGCGACTTCATCGAGGCCGAGCGGGCCATGGGCGCGGGGGCGCTGCGCATCATGTTCCGGCATATCCTGCCGCATCTGGTCTCGACCATCATCGTCTGGGGCACGCTCGGGATCGCCACCACCGTCCTGTTGGAAGCGACGCTGAGCTTCCTCGGCATCGGGGTGCAGCCGCCGGTGCCCTCCTGGGGCAACATCATCTTCGAGAACCAGACCTACTTCAGCAGCGCGCCCTGGCTGGTGTTCATCCCCGGCATCGCCATCCTGGCGCTGGCGCTGGCGTTCAATCTCCTGGGCGAAGCGCTGCGCGACATTCTCGACCCGACCCAGCAGGGGTATCACTGATGCTGGCCTATGTCGCAAGACGCCTGTTGCAGTCGGTGCTGATCCTGTTCGGCGTCAGCATCATCACCTTTGCGCTGCTCTATATCCTGCCCGCAGACCCGGCGCGCCAGATTGCCGGGCGCAGCGCCACCGCGCAGACGGTCGACAACATCCGCGAACAACTCGGCCTCAACCTGCCGTTCTACCAGCAGTATGGCCGCTATCTGATCGGCCTGGTGCAGGGCGATCTCGGCCGCTCCTATCTGCAGAAGACCGAGGTTGGAACGTTGATCTGGTCGCGCCTGCCGGCCAGCCTGCTGCTGATGGTGGGGGCCATCGTCTGCGAGCTGGTGCTGGGGCTGACCATGGGCATGATCGCCGCGCTGCGACGCGGGACGGCGCTCGACAAGGGCTTGATGATCTTCTCCTTCGTCGGGGTCTCCGCGCCGCAATTCGTGATCGGTATCCTGCTGCTTTACGTCTTTGCCGTGCAGCTCGGCTGGTTTCCGATCGGCGGCTATGGGACGTTTGCCCATCTTGTCCTGCCATCGGTGACGCTGGGCTTTCTCGGCGCCGGCTGGTATTCGCGCATGATGCGTTCGTCGCTGCTCGACGTGCTGCGCCAGGATTACATCCGCACGGCCGAGGCCAAGGGGTTGACCCGGGCCCGGGTTATCTTCGGCCATGCCGTGCCCAATGCCATCCTGCCCGTCATCGCCATGATCGGCATCGATATCGGACTTTTCATGTCAGGCATCGTGGTGGTCGAAAGCGTGTTTGGCTGGCCGGGGATCGGGCAACTGGCCTGGCAGGCGATCCAGCGTGTCGACATCCCGATCATCATGGCGGTGACCATCGTTTCGGCGGTCGCCATCGTCATCGGCAACCTGCTGGCCGATCTCATTACACCTCTGATCGACCCACGGATCAAACTCAGATGACAACCAGAAACGCAACCCGACAGAAAGGATAGACAGGCATGAAACAGCTTCTTCTCTCATGCGTGGCCGGCGCGTCCTTCGCGCTCGCCCTCGGCGCCACCGCCGCGGCCGATGACATCAAGCAGGGCGGCTCGATGATCGTCACCTACAAGGACGATGTCTCGACCCTCGACCCGGCCATCGGCTATGATTGGCAGAACTGGTCGATGATCAAGTCGCTGTTCGACGGCCTCATGGATTACGAGCCCGGGACGACAGTCCTGCGCAAGGATATCGCCGAGGACTACACCATCTCCGACGATGGACAGACCTTCACCTTTACCCTGCGCAAGGGCATCAAGTTCCACAACGGGCGCGAGCTCACGGCCGAGGATGTGAAGTATTCGATCGACCGCGTGGTCAACCCGGAAACGCAGAGCCCGGGCGCCGGATTCTTTGCCTCGATCAAGGGGTTCGATGAAGCGTCGGGCGGAGCCGGCGGCCTCAGCGGCATCACCGTGGTCGATCCCTACACGATCAAGTTCGAACTGTCGCGGCCCGATGCCACCTTCCTTCACGTCATGGCGCTCAACTTCGCCCATGTCGTACCGAAGGAGGAGGTCGAGAAATATGGCGCCGATTTCGGCAAGAATCCGGTTGGCTCGGGTGCCTTCCAGATGACCGAGTGGACCCTGGGCCAGCGGGTGGTATTCGAGCGGTTCAAGGACTATTGGAACACCGGCCTGCCCAAGCTCGACCAGATCACATTTGAGGTCGGGCAGGAGCCGGTCGTGGCCCTGCTGCGCCTGCAGAACGGCGAGATCGACATCCCCGGCGACGGTATCCCGCCGGCAAAGTTCATCGAGGCGATGGAAGATCCAACCCTGAAGGACCTGATCATCCAGGGCGGCCAGCTTCACACCGGCTATGTCACCATGAACGTCAAGATTCCGCCCTTCGACAATGTGAAGGTGCGCCAGGCGGTCAACATGGCGATCAACAAGGACCGCATCGTGCGCATCATCAACGGCCGCGCGGTACCCGCCAACCAGCCGCTGCCGCCCTCGATGCCGGGCTATGCCAAGGACTATCAAGGCTATGCCTATGACGTCGACAAGGCCAAGGCCCTGCTGGCGGAAGCCGGATTGGCGGACGGTTTCGAGACGGAACTCTTCGTCATGAACACCGATCCGCAGCCGCGCATCGCCCAGGCGATCCAGCAGGATCTGGCCGCCATCGGCATCAAGGCCTCGATCCAGTCCCTGGCCCAGGCCAATGTCATCGCCGCCGGCGGCGAGCCTGACGGGGCGCCGATGATCTGGTCGGGCGGCATGGCCTGGATCGCGGATTTCCCGGATCCCTCCAACTTCTACGGTCCGATCCTGGGCTGCGGTGGGGCGGTGCAGGGTGGGTGGAACTGGTCCTGGTACTGCAACGAGGAACTCGACCGGAAGGCGGCCGAGGCGGATTCGATCGTCGATCCGGCGCGGGCCGGCGAGCGCGAGGCGATGTGGCGCGACATCTATGTGAAGATCATGGAGGACGCGCCCTGGGCCCCGATCTTCAACGAAGAGCGCTTTTCGGTCCGCTCGACCCGCATCGGGGGTGACGACGCCCTGTTCGTCGATCCGGTCCACATTCCCGTTCACTACGATCAGGTCTATGCCAAAGATGTGCAATAAACCGCAGCATACGATCCACAGCGCACATCATCATTTCGGGTGGGATCATGCGATCCCACCCGTCCTGACGGTGGCGCCGGGAACCACGATCGAGTTCCATTGCGTCGACAGCGGTGCCGGGCAGTTTACGCCGCAGAGCACCGTCGCCGATGTGCAAAAGCTCGATTTTTCGCGAGTCAATCCGGTGACCGGGCCGGTCTTTGTCGACGGCGCCCAACCCGGCGATGCGCTCAAGATCACCCTTCACGAATTCCAACCCTCGGGCTTCGGCTGGACCGCGAACATCCCGGGCTTCGGCCTGCTCGCCGACCAGTTCAAGGAGCCGGCGCTCCATGTCTGGAAATACGATCCGGGTTCGATGGCGCCGGCACTCTATGGGAAACACGCCAGGGTGCCGCTGAAGCCGTTTGCCGGCACGATCGGTCTGGCCCCGGCGGAGCCCGGGCTGCATTCCGTGGTCCCCCCGCGACGGGTCGGCGGCAACATGGACATCCGCGACGTGGCCGCCGGCACGACGCTTTACCTGCCCGTTGAGGTCGCCGGCGCGCTGTTCTCCATCGGCGACACCCATGCCGCCCAGGGTGACGGCGAAGTTTGCGGAACGGCCATCGAAAGCGCCATGAACGTGGTTCTTACCCTCGATCTGGTGAAGGATGCCAATCTCCGGATGCCGCGTTTCACCACGCCGGGTCCGGTGACGCGGCACCTCGACGAGATGGGCTATGAAGTGACCACCGGGATCGGGCCGGACCTGTGGTCCGGTGCCAAGGCGGCACTTGCCAACATGATCGATCTTCTTGGTCGCCAATACGGCATTCCAGCGATCGATGCCTACATGCTGTGCTCGGTCTGCGGCGATCTCCGTGTGAGCGAGATCGTCGACATGCCGAACTGGGTGGTGTCGTTCTATTTTCCGCGCGTGGTATTCTCCTGACGCGCAAAGGGCGGAGCCCGGCGGCTCCGCCCACCCTTTCCCACAGAACAGAAGACAAGATGGGTTCTCCTCCGCCAGAAGTGCTTCTCACGGTGACCGACCTGGTGACGCAGGTGGCGACCCCCGTGGGTGCCCGCAATGTGGTGGATGGCCTGACCTTCGATCTGCGCCACGGCGAGACCCTGTGCATCGCGGGCGAAAGTGGATCGGGAAAATCCATGACGGCGCTGTCGCTGATGCGTCTGCTGCCGCGGCCGATGGCGCGGGTGGCCGGCGGTCGCGTGTTGCTGGAGGGACGCGATCTGTTGGCGCTCGACGATGCCGGGATGCGGCAGATCCGTGGCCGCGAGATCGGCATGATCTTCCAGGAACCGATGACCTCGCTCAACCCGGTACTCACCATACGTCGCCAGGTGGCGGAGGCGGTTGCTGCCCATGGCGGCGTGTCGGACAATGATGCCGCCATTCGCGCCCGGCAGCTGCTCGACCAGGTGCAGATCGCCGATGCGGCCCGCAGGCTCGATCAGTATCCGCATGAGCTTTCCGGCGGCATGCGCCAGCGCGTGATGATCGCCATCGCGCTCGCGCAGCACCCCAAGATCCTGATCGCCGACGAGCCCACGACCGCCCTCGACGTCACCATCCAGGCGCAGATACTGGCCCTCATCCGGCGGCTTCAGGCCGAGAACAACATTGCCGTCATCCTGATCACCCACGATATGGGCGTGGTCGCGGAAATGGCCGATCGCGTGCTGGTGATGCACCAGGGCCGCGCCGTGGAGAGCGGAACTGCCCGCGAGATCTTCCAGCGTCCGCAAGAGGCCTATACGCAAATGCTGCTCGCCGCCGTGCCACGCCTGGGCGAGATGACCGGAACGATCCTGCCCAAGCGCGCCGCGGCAAGCGTCGTTGCCGATCCGGTTGGCGGGTCCGTGGTCAAGGTACGCAACCTCAATGTGCGGTTCGACATCAAGGGCGGGATCCTGCAGCGCCCGGTGAAGCGGGTGCATGCGGTTGACGGCATCAGCTTCGACCTTGGCCAGGGCGAAACCCTTGCGCTGGTCGGCGAATCTGGCTGCGGCAAGTCAACCACCGGCAAGGCGCTGCTGAACCTCGTCCCCTGGTCGGGTGAGATCGAGATCGCCGGCAAAGACCTTGCCGGCCGTTCGCGGGCAGGAATGAAGCCGGTCCTGCGCGATATCCAGATGATCTTTCAAGACCCCTATGCCTCGCTCGATCCGCGCATGCGTGTGGGCGACCTGATTGCCGAACCCCTGGTGATCCATGGGTTGGCCACCGGCAGCGCGCTCGCCGACCGGGTCGAATACTTGATCCGGCGGGTCGGTCTTTCGGCAGATCAGATGAAGCGCTACCCGCATGAGTTTTCCGGCGGTCAACGGCAGCGCATCTGCATCGCACGGGCGCTCTCCCTGTCTCCCCGGGTCATTGTGGCCGACGAGAGCGTGGCCGCCCTGGACGTGTCGATCCAGGCGCAGGTTCTCGACCTGTTGCAGGACATTCAGAACGAAACCGGCATTTCGTATCTATTCATCTCGCACGACATGGCGGTGGTCGAACAGATCAGCCATCGTGTCGCCGTCATGTATCTCGGGCGCTTCGTCGAAATGGGCACACGGGCCCAGGTTTTCGAGAACCCGCAGCACGCCTACACGAAAAACCTGCTGGCCGCGGTACCGGTTCCGGATCCTGCGCGACCGCGGCGCGCCTATGTAGCGCTGGACGGCGATCTGCCGAGTCCGGTCAAGCCGCTGGGCCATGTATCGCCGCCCTTGTACCGGCGCGAACTGGGTGCCGGCCATGTCGTCTGGGAGAGAGAGCCGGCGCGCCTCTAGGTTTCCAGTCCGGTTCTCACAGCGCTATACTGCGGCGGACAAATGACGCGGTGTGGTTGCTGGCATGAGGTCGGGCATGGGCGGTGAGCGTCTGCGGAGTTTCGACGCCTTCTGGCAGTTCTATCTGACGGAACACAGCAACAGATGGACGCGGCGGTTGCATGTCCTGGGAACCGTTGGGGGTATCGCCGTGGTGGTTGCCGGCGTGCTGCGCGGCTCCGCGGTCATGGTCGCGGGTGGCGTTGTCCTGGCCTACGGGCTGGCCTGGGTCGCTCATTTTTTCATACAGCACAACCGACCGGCCACGTTCCGCCATCCGCTCTGGAGCTTGCGGGCGGATTTCCGGATGGTCGCGATGGCCCTGACTGGGCGCCTGGAGGCCGAAATCGCCCGGCAGTCGGCGCAATCCGAACCCGATCGGGATTGACCGGCGGATTGGTCAATCCCCGTGGCTGATCAAATAGCCCGTGACCGGTCAAATAGATGGTCGCATTCGGGAACCAGCGGGGTCAAAATGCGTCTTCGTTAGGGCACATTCTCCGGGCGGAGCTGCGGGATTCACCAGGGCAACGACAATACTCTCAGGATTGATGGGAAATCGCGCTGTTGGCTGGGCCTCGCTGGCGTTCTTACCGGCCTGCTCGCCGCGGCAGATGCCTGGGCGCTTGACTACCAGGTCACGGTATCGCCGCTGCAGGACACCGCCTTGGCCGCCGCGGTCGAGGCCAGTTCCACGCTGATCGAACTGAAGGCGACACCGCCCGACGATTTGTTCGGTCTGCAGCGGCGCGCCGATACGGATCTCGCGCGAATTGAAAAGGCCCTAAGGTCGTCGGGGTATTATGGCGGCCGCGTCCGGATCGAGATTGCCGGCCGCGACGTGACAGATTCAGGTGGGATTGACGAGCCCGCGCCAGGGGAAGCGGTGCTGCCGGTTGCGATCCGGGTCGAACCCGGCAATCTCTTCAAACTTGGATCTGTCGAACTTCACCCGGCGGCGGGTAGCGCGGTGCCCGAGGGGCTCAGTCTTTCCCTCGCGCCAGGCGACCCGGCGCGCGCGGCGGATATCCTCGCCGAGCGCGAGCGGCTGATGAATGCCATTCTCGACCGGGGTCATCCCTTTGCCAGGGTCGACCTGCAGCCCGCCTTGGTCGATCACGCCACCGGCGCCGTGGCCGTCGTGTTCGAGATCGACCCCGGTCCGCGTGCGGCAATGGGCGCCGTGACGGTACGCGGGTTGGAGAAGGTAAATCCCGATTTCATGCGAAACCGGACCGCCTTTGCACCCGGCCAACTCTATCAGCCGGCGGCACTGGCTGCCTTGCGCGAGGATCTCCGGTCCCTGGATGTGTTCGACAGCGTTAAGGTGACCACGGGATCCGAGCTTGACGCCAACGGGCAACTGCCGGTCGATATCGAGGTCACGGAGCGCAAGCGACATTTCGTGGGCTTCGGCGCGAACTACTCCACCAACGAAGGTGCCGGCCTGAAGGCCTATTGGGGGCATCGCAATTTGTTCGGCAATGCCGAACGGCTGCGACTGGAAGCGGAGGTCGGCGGCCTTGGCGAAAATGATCTCATCGACACCAACTACGAGGTCTCCGCCGGATTCCGCAAGCCGGACTTCCTGCAGCGGCAGCAGGATCTGATCATGACCCTGGCCTTGACGGAGGAAAACGACGAGGACACGTTCGACAAGCAGGCCGCTTCCGGCTCGATCGGCGTCGAACGGCGCCTCACCGAGGAGATTAGCGTGACCGCCGGCCTTGATGTCGAAGGCTCGCGCATCACCGAGAATGGTGAAAACCAGGACTTCTTCCTGTTCGGCCCGCGCCTATCCTTCAAGCGCGACACCACCACGGATCTGCTCAATCCGACTTCCGGGACGCGGCTGGTTGTCTCGGGATTTGCCTATCCCGAATTCCTCGGCTCCAGTCAGGATGTAGTCGGCACGAGTGCGGATATTTCCGGTTACCTCAACCTGATGGGCGAAGGCGACCTCGTGCTGGCGGGCCGGGTGGGCATTGCCAATGTTTTCGGTGGCGAAACCAACGATCTGCCGGCGGATCGCCGGCTCTATGCCGGCGGCGGTGGATCTGTGCGGGGCTATGAATTCCGCTCGATCAGCCCGCGCGACGATGACGACGATCTTTTGGGGGGTCGCAGCCTGGCGACGGCCAGCATCGAACTGCGCTATCGCTTCCTCGAAGACTTTGGTCTGGTGCCGTTCATCGATGCCGGCACGGTCTCGGATGAGGTGTTCTTCGGTTTCGAGGAGCCGGTGCAATTCGCGGCCGGCCTGGGTTTCCGCTACTATACCGCCATCGGGCCGATCCGGGCGGATATCGCCGTGCCCCTCAACCCGCGGGACGATGACGACTTCGCGGCGTTCTATATCAGCATCGGCCAGGCTTTCTGATGCGACGGTGGCTGAGACGGGTTGCGATCGGCATTCTCGCTCCGCTAGCGGTTCTGGGTGCGGGGCTTGCCTATTTGCAGACGGGCCATGGGCGCAGCCTGCTGATCGAGCAAATTGCCATGGCGGCTTCAAGCGGACCGAATGAACTGCGCATTGCAGAAATCAGCGGTTTTGTGCCGTTCGATATCGAGATCACTGGCATCGCCCTGGCCGACGCCGAAGGAGTCTGGCTGACTGTCGATCGTGTCGCCGTGGCGTGGTTGCCATCTGCCCTCCTGCTGGGGCGCGCCGAGATCGATCATGTCACGATAGGTACCGTGGATGTGGCGCGCTTGCCGCGAGCCGGTACATCCATGGTGGACGATTCAGCATCAGGGGAACCGGATACACTGACGCTGCCTTCGTTGCCGATTGCGATCGATCTGCGCGCATTGACGGTGGCGCGCTTGGCGCTCGGCACGCCGATCCTCGGTGAACCGGCGACGTTTGAAGCGGCGGCACAAGCGAGCCTCGGCGACATCGATCGAGGTCTCAGCCTCAAGGTCGACCTGCGGCGACTGGATGGCGGGGCCGATCTCATCGATGTCGCGCTCGATTACATTCCGGCGAACGATCACCTGGCCATTTCCGCCCAGATTCACGCGCCGGATGGGGGGCTGCTGGCGCGATCGGTGGGATTGCCGGCAGGCAATGATCTCGATGTCGACGCCTTTGGCGAGGGTCCGCTCTCCGATTGGCAGGGCTACCTCACCGTCAATGTCGAAGGACAGCCGCTCGCGACCGTGACCGGCCATATCACCGGTGCCGCGGCCGACCGCCTCGTGGCGGTCGAAATGGTCGCCAATCCGCAGATGCTGGTCTCACCGGAAATGGCGCCGCTGATGGCCGACGGCGTCAGGCTGTCGGGAGAGATGGGGATAGGCACTGGCTTTCGTACCGTCGACATTCACCAGTTGACAATCGACAGCGCCGCCGCCGTCGTGTCGCTACAGGGACGGTTCGACAGTGCAGGTGAAAGCGACGGCAGTTTCTCCATCGTTGCGGACAATGCCGATGTGTTTTCCGCCCTGCTGCCGGATGTCGGATGGCGTGAAGCGACTGTGGAAGGGCGCCTGCGAGGCGCGTGGCCGGCGATGTCGTCGACAATCACGGCATCGGCCACGGATCTCACCGCGTCCGGCAACCGCATCGGCATTGTCGATCTCGGTGCCACGCTGGATGGCCGCGATATGCTGGCCGCGCCGATCGCCTTTGACGCTATCCTGGATCTCGCCGAGCTTGACCTGGAATCGGCGCAGGCGCGCGGCATTCTTGCCGAAGGCATGCATCTTGGCGCAAGCGGAACGGTCGAGCTTGCCGGGCGGATCGCCGTGCAGGCCTTCACCCTGCGGGCGGCCGGCGCGACACTCGACGGAACGGCGGATGCCGATGATTGGGGCGCGGTTCTGCAGGCGTCTATTGAACTGGCGGCACCTGATCTGGTCCTCTTGGGCGTCGCTCTCGGCCAGGATCTCGCGGGCAGCCTGCATGCAAAGGCTCATCTCGACCTCAATGAAGATGAATTCAGAGGAACTGTGAGCGGTGTGGCTGCCGATCTCGCGACCGGTATTGCGGCGATCGACGCGCTATTGGGCCCCGCGCCGGCGTTCTCGGCAGAGGCCCAAAGGAATTCAGATGGCGAGGTGCTGTTGCCGCTCTTCAATCTGAATGGCAGTGCCCTCCGCGTCGACGCCACTGGCCGTATGACCGGTGAGCATCTCGACTTTTCAGGGACCGCCGGAATCGACAACCTGACGGCGCTCGATCCGTCGGCGCGTGGTGCCTTGAGCCTGTCGGCGCACCTCGCTGGCACGCGAAACGCGCCTGAATTGCAGGCCAGACTAGCGTCAGTCGAGCTGGTCTACGGGGAGACGGTAGCCCGGAACCTTGCGCTGGATGTTTCGGCGAAGAACCTCGCAACAGACCTGCAAGCCACGATATCGGGCGGCGGCAATTTGGCGGGCCAACCGATGAAACTGGCGATGGTCATTGCCACGGAACCTGAAACCGGCGCCGTTCGCGTCGACGACCTCGCCCTGCGCCATGGTACCAGCGCCATGAGCGGCAATCTGCGCCTTCTGGAAGGCGTGGCCGATGGATCGGTCTCCCTCGCCATGGCCGATCTTGCCAGTTATGCGCCGATGATCGGCACGGCCCTCGATGGATCCGCGATCGGGAAGGTCAATCTTGTGCGTCGGAACGGTCTCCAGGATGTCACCCTGGACCTGTCGGTCGAAGAGCTGGTCGTGGGGGAAGGGCTGCAGATTGCATCCATTGACCTGGCTGCCACGGTCGCCGACGTGTCAGGTGGGCGGACGATCGATGCCAGCCTGGCCGCCGCCGACTTCCGGACCGATGCGGCGACGTTCGAAACCGTCCAACTGACCGCCCGTGGCGATTTGATCGCTCTTGATATCGACCTCACCGCGGTGGGACCGGAAGCGCGCATCGATCTTGCCGCTAAGATCGCCGAGGAACCGGATGGCCTGTCGGCGACGCTGTCGCAGTTCGCCGCCGAGATCCAGGGACAGCGGCTGGCCTTGCAGGGTCCGGCGCAACTGGTCAAGCGCGGCGATGACACATTGATCACCGGCGTCAGGCTCGCCCATGGCGAGGGTGGCGTCACGTTCGATGGCCGCTTCGGGCCCGGTGGCAACGACATGCGGTTGACCGTCTCGCGTCTCTCCTTGGGGCTGCTGCAGATGATGGATCCCGCGCTGGCCGTGGCTGGCGAAATCAATGGCACGGCTTCGCTGGCCGGTTCGCACCGCGATCCGGTGGCGCAGGCCGATATTTCCGCGCTGGGCGTTTCACTGGGTGGGCAATCGGATCTGCTGATCGATGTCGGCGTCACCGGCGATTGGCGCAATGGAATGCTCGACGTCGCCGGCGATCTCGATTTCTCCACCGGTGGCAGCCTCGATCTGGCGGCCTCTCTCGGTGTGCCTGCCGATGCGGCGACAGGATTGCCGCGTGTGGCAGGGAACGCGACCCTGCGTGGCAAGGCGAGCGGCGACCTCGACCTTGCCGTGGCCGATCGTTTCCTGGCCGGCGGCGCGGATCGCGTCGCGGGAAAGATGCGGATCGATCTCGCCGCCGACGGGACCCTCAGTGAGCCCCGCCTGACCGGCAATGTGGTGTTGTCGGAGGGCCGCTATGAGAACCTGCGCTACGGCGTGAAGCTCGCACAGCTCACTGCCGAATTGCGCGGCAATGGCGAGCGCATCGATCTGGTTTCATTGTCAGCGCGCACCCCGGGTGGCGGACAACTCGCCGGTAGCGGCAGTCTGGGGCTGCAGGGCGACATGCCGGTGCAGGTAATGGTCAGTCTGGATCAGGCGCAGGTGATCAACACCGACACGGCCTTTGCCATTGCCGATGCTCGGCTCGATCTGGCGGGGGATCTTGCGGAAGCGCTTGCCCTGACCGGCAATGTGACGGTGCGCAAGGCGGAGCTCCGCATCCCCGACAATTTGCCACCCAGTGTGCAGGAAATCGCTTTCGTCGAAGTCAACATGCCGCCGGAGCGGGCACGCCAGGTCGAGGCTGAAGCCAAGGGTCCACCCAAGACCCTGGCAATTGCCCTCGACCTCAGGATCGACATTCCGCAGCAGATGTTCGTGCGCGGCCGCGGGCTGGATGCCGAATTGGGTGGTGCCATGACCGTGACCGGTACGGCGGATCAGCCGATTGTCCTGGGCGACATCGCGATGCGGCGCGGCACCTTCGACCTGGTCGGACGCCGGCTGGAGTTCAGTCGCGGGCAGGTGGCGTTCGATGGCGGCGAGAAGATCGATCCGCTGCTCGATTTCGTGGCCAATGCCAAGGCGGAGAACTATGACGTCGCTGTGAATGTCGGGGGTCGCGCGAGCCTGCCGAAGATCACCTTGAGCTCAACCCCGGCATTGCCCGAGGACGAGGTTCTTTCGCGCCTGCTGTTCGGCAAGGCAAGCGGGTCCCTGACCGCGCTAGAAGCCCTGCAACTGGCGCAGGCGGCAGCGGAACTGGCCGGGGTCAACACGGGGGTCGGCATGCTGGATGCGATCCGGGGCAAGGCCGGTCTCGACCGCCTCAGCGTGGATGCCGGCGACGGCACTGCGGGCCCCAGCCTCAGTGCCGGGCGCTATGTGGGCGACGGTGTCTATGTCGGCGTGAAGCAGGGTGCCGGGGCCAATTCCAGCGCCGCCACGGTCGAAATAGAGGTAACGCCAAACGTGAAAGTGGAAACCGAACTCGGCGCGGATTCCAGCAAGGCCGGTGTCAATTGGGAATGGGACTATTGAGCCTCAGGCATATTGTAGCCGCTGGCCGATCCCGAGCGTCGCTGCCTTGGCTAGCAGGGCATGGCCGAGGGCGATGTCACTGAGCGAAAGCCCGCGATGCCAGAAGAGATTGGTTTCCGAATCGGAGTCTCGCCCGGGCTTGAGGCCGGCCACGATCTGGCCAAGTTCCGCATGCAGGTTGTGTTCGCCCAGCCGGTCGCTGTCGACATGCTGGCGCAGGGCGCCGAAGGGCAGGCCCTTGCGACACTGACCCCAATCATCCACCACCATCTTGTCCATGATGTCGGTGAGCGACAGTTCGACGGCGCTCATGGTGCCATAGGGAATCACCAGTGCACCGCGCTTGATCCATTCGGTTTTCAGCATCGGGGTCGGTTCAGGCAACCGCGAGGCTTCGACCACGATGTCGGCATCGCGCACACAGCTCTCCCAGTCGGCGGTGACCTTGACCTCCTTGCCAAGATCGGCGGCAAGTCGCGCCGCGAAGGCGTTGCGGCTCTCCGGTCGCTTGGAGTGAACGCGAATTTCGTCAAAATTGAACAGGCGGTCGAGCAGGCGGACGTTCCAGTACGCGGTGCCGCGCGCGCCGACGTGACCGAGGATCTTTGATCCCTTCCGGGCCAGGTGCTTGGCACCCAGCGCCGTGATGGCACCGGTGCGCATGTCGGTGATGGCGGTGGCGTCCAGAATTGCTTTCGGCATGCCGGTCGTGGGATCGAACAGGTTGAGGATCGCCATTTCGGACGGCAGGCCTTGCTGGAAGTTGCCCACAAAGTCCCCCACCACCTTGACGCCGGCCAGGCCCAGGGGTTTCACCACGCCGCGCAGCACATTGAAATGGCCGATGGCCGAATTCTCGGGAATGAGATGGACGCGGGGTTCGATCACGGTCTGCTGATTGCCTTGCGCACGCAGCCCTTCTTCGACCGCGGCCAGGATCTCGTCATCGGTCAGCGCCAGTTTGGCGACGTCCTGGCCGTTGAGATAGGTAATGAAGATTGGTTGGCTGGCGGATGACATGAAAATGCGGTTCCTTCGGCGGTCGCGTTGGCCGCAGAGTATGACCAGGGCGGGTTGCCAGGAAAACCCCGGAATGCTCAAGCGGCCAGCAGGATCCCGAATGCCGGCTAAGGTGCCGTCCTGGCAATCATCAAATCGGCACCGATGGTATAGACATCGGGCTCCTGGACATCGGCGCCATAGACCCGGCTGAATGCCTTGGGGTTCTTCTCCCGCTGGGCGAGAAAGAGCTCCGGCAATGCCTGATAGGTGAACTTCGCCACTTCCTGCGACGAAATCCAGCCGTCGCGTGGGTCGACGTCGCCCTTCCCCTGAAGGGCCTGATCGACCAGATATGTGAGGAACCCGGCACCCAGTTCGGCGCTCTCCGGTGCCAGTTGATCGCGTCTGGTCGCGGTGAGGATCTGTATCCCCGAATTGCGCAGGCCCTGGGTCAGGAACCGCTTCTGGAACGAGGTCACAGCGTAGAAATTCTCCACCGTGCCGCCGGAATAGCAGGCATCGATGATGACGAAGATCCGCTGGGCGCCGGATTTCTCCAGTGCCGCGCGGATGTCGCTGGCCGAGAGCCAGCTGGCATCGTCCTCGGCGGTGGCGTCATGGGGCAGGAAGTACCAGTCCTCGCCATCGGCAATGCCGTGGCCAGAGAGGAACAGAATCACCGAATCCTCCGGCTTCGCGCTCTTCAGGGAGTCGAGGGCCGCGACAATCTGCTGGCGTGTTGCCTTGGCGTTGGTGAGGTCGGTGGCGGCGATCTCGCTGAAAAGTCCCTGTGCATGGGCGGTAACGGCGGCCTGCACGCGCCGGGCGTCCTCGGCCGCGACTTTCAGCTGGTATGCCTGGGGCAGGCGCCCGTAGTCGGAAACACCCACGGTGATGAGGTTGAGGCGACCACGGCGCGGCTCGCCGGAAAAGGTCTGCCGCAGTTCCACCTGCTCGCCGGCATTGTCATAGACGCCGGTCGCGACGGCCTGGAAGACATTGGGTCCCGGCACCGGCCAGACATTGTAGCCGATGACCCGCACCCGCTTGCCGCCGGCTTCGGCGTCCTTCTGCTCCAGGATGGCGCCGACGTCGACGATCTTGCCGTTGTGATAGAGCCGCACATCCTTGATACCACCGCCCTGGTCCTCGGCAATGACCAGCAACTGGTAGGGCGCATCGCCGACTAGGTCTGCCGACAGCGGTTCGATCTCGACCTTGGGCGGCAGGGGGAAGCTCTCCACCGGATTGCCCGGAACGCTGCGCAGATCGCGGCCGTCATTGTTCAGCACCGCCGCCAGCATGCCCGGATCGGCAAAGGCCTGGGTCATCGAGGTGATGGGGAAATTCGACTTCTTGACGGCCCACTCGATGCCCCGCAATCCGCTGCTGGAGCCGTCGAAACGGCCCTGCCGGTCGACCAATGCCCAGCCCTGGGCCGAAATGAAGATCGACAGCACCAATTCCCGGGAAACGGTGTCGTGGACGGTGAGGGTGCCGTCGGCGGCGACCAGGATCACCTTGGCGGCTGCTTCGTCATAGATGAGGCCGACGCCGGGGTCCTTGATCTTGGCGATCTCGTGGATCCGCTTGCCAGTCCTGATATCCACCAGTTCGACCGTACCGTTGCTGCGTTGAACGACCGCATTGGCCCCGCTGAAGCCGATACCAGCCAGCGCCAATCGGCCAATGTCGAGGCTGCCCTGCTGGCGCAGAATCGCGCCGGAGCCGCCGATGACGGTGACCGCGCCCTGGTCGTCGACATGCAGGGCCGCTGCCGGCTGACCGAGACTGCCAAGGGGCCTGACGGTGCCGGTGCCGGGATCGATGACGGCGAGGGCACCGCTGGAATCCACTGCGGCGAGTTGACGGCCATCGGGCGAGACGGCGAGGGCCTGAACGCCGCCGGCGAGTGCCGGTGCCTGCCAGGCGAGTGTCTTGCCGTCGAGGTTCCAGGCGGCGACTTGGCCTTGCGCGGTGCCGGCAAAGACAATGGCGTCGTCAGGACTGCCTGCCAAGGCCGAAACTGCGCCCGTGGCGCCGGTCAGTGTTGCGAACGCCCTGCCGCTCAACGGATCTATCATGCGGACGCTGCCGTCCGGATCCCCGAGCATGAGGGCGGTGCCACTGGCGGTCGGTGCGAAAACGGCGCCGGGGGGTACCTTGATGCTGGCGCGCTGGCTGCCGGCCTGCAGGTTCCAGAGGCGATAGGCCCCATCGCTGCCTTTGAGGACGAAGCTGTTGCCGCCGGTGCCAACCGCCACGCCCGTGAGGGCCATCAGTGGTGCCGTCAGGCGCAACTGTGCCTGGGCATAGACGACATTCTCGAACATCTGTCCGCCGATCGCGTCGAAGACGGCGTCCTGGGCGGCGGCCGGCGCCGTGCCGGCCAGCAGGGCGAGAGCGGCGAGGGCAGGCAGGCGGGCGATGTTCTCAACCATCCGACGAACTCCCGTTAGGGCTCCGGTCCCATATGACGAAAGGGGACGCGCCCGTTGCGGCAGGCAGCGTCCCCGTCATGTCAGCCCCACTGCACAGGCCGAGGCCGCGGTCTAGAAGCGGGCTTTGAACTCCAGCTGACCGCCGATCTGGTTGGTCTCGTTGTTGATCACCTCGGCGCGGACGCCGGCGCCGAGCGAGAACCAGTCGGTGACCGCACTGCGCACACCGGCAGAGACATAGAGAAAGTCCTGGTCGCCTTCCGGGGCGTCCGGCACGTTCTCCGGCCAGGCATGCTCGTACTGCAGGCCAACATAGGGAATGACCGGGTCGAAATTATAGCCGAGTTCGGTCGAAACCACGGCGGTGTGGACGTCGCTGTCATCGTCGATGCCCGGCTCATCGAATTCCAGCAATTCGGTATAGGCATAGCGCCAGCCGACCTTGCCCTTCAGGATGAAATCGTCGATCGGTGCCGCTGCGTTGAGCGCGATTTCGGTCGAATAGGCCTGGCTGTCGGCATCCTCGTCCTTCATGCCGTCCATGGTGCTCTTGCCGTCGGTATAGGCGTAGGAGAACATGCCGCTGACAAAGAAATACTCGCCGAAACGATAGGCCGCATAGGGGGCGACGGTATAGGTGTCGGCATAGAAATCCGAATCGATGTTGCTGCCGTCGAGGTCGATGTCGGTGGCCGAGGTCGCATAGGCGAGCGACAGGCCGAGGAAGAAGTTGTCGCCGAAACGATGGTCGAAGCCGAGCGGCACCGTCCAGAGGTCGGAACTGAAGCTGGCGCCGGCCGCCTCGATCAGGCTGTCGTTGTCGCTGGTGATGTTGGTGTAGCTGGGGGTGACCCAGGCCGAATTGCTGTAGCCGGTCTGCGGCATGCCGTCGATGTCCGATGAAACGTCATCGCCGATGCGTTTGGTGATGGCGTCGTTGACGCGGCGGCTCACCTCGTCGCGGATCTTCTTCTCGATCTCGTCATTGGCCGTGGCCAGCGTACAGGTGGCGCCGGAAAGGACCGACGTCGCCAGCGCAACCCGGAGTGTTCTTGCCCAGAATTTCATAATCGTCCCTCAAAGAGATGTCTGTCGGTGATCTTCGGTGGGAACTCCCGTTGGACCCGCCGAATCCGCGTTGACGACAATGTTGAACGGGTGGTCGAATACCTCATTCGTTATCGGTTGCCTAGGTCCAGGTTGCTAAAACATTGCTAAGCGTGACGGATCGCACAAACCGGTGGTATCGCTCTAGCGACTGATCTCATTGGCTCCATATGATCCGTGGAAAGCCAGCTTTGGCAAGCGCGGAAGAGTGCTGAACTGATGAAAATATTTACTAAAATCATATATTTATTCGGCTATGGGCTGCTTCCGGCGGGTTTGCTTGCCGTTGCGGGCGGCGCAGCGCAGGCGGCCGGCAAGGAAGTCGCCATTGTCGAGCAGGGCGTCGCCGTCACCGCCGACATCCAGGAATTTGATCTGCTGCGTGAAGGCACCAGTTTCACCCTGGCGCCGGGCGAATCCATCGTCTTGGGCTACCTGAAATCCTGCCGGCGCGAGACCATCAGCGGCGGTACCGTCGTTGTTGGTGCCAAGCAATCCGACGTCACCGGCGGCACACTCATCCTCGATCAGGTGCAATGTGCCGAGACGCGCCTTGCCCTGACCGCTGCGGAATCCCAGGAAAGTGCCACCATCGCCTTTCGCGGCGGCGTCAAACACATCTTTGTCCAGGCGCCGATATTCCTCGCCCGCAAGAGCCTGCGCGTTACGATCGACGGGCTGGAAACCGGCGAAAACTGGCAGTTGGAACCCAAGGACGGGCGCGTCGATCTCGCTGTCGCCGGGATCGCCCTGCAGCCCGGCCAAGCCTACCGAATCAAAGGTGACCGGGACACGGTCATCGTCGAAGTCGATGCCGCCGCCGGCGACGGCCAGGCAATGGCACTGGAACGGGTGGTCGTGATCGACTAGACCTTCAGTTTGCGAAGACCGCGAGCGAGGGGACGTGCGGGGGCGGAATTTCATTCTGGCGGCCGTCACGGCCATCGTCATCGGATTCGCCCTCGGCTTCGGCGGTGGCGCACTCGACCGTCTGTCGGTCGACCTCTTGCATCTGGTCCACGCCCGCATCTGGGGCCCGCCGCCGATGAGCGACCAGGTCGTGGTCGTCGCGGTGGATGAAGAGACCTATCGCGACGACCATTTCCGCAACCTGCCGCAGGCACTATGGACGCCTGAACTAGGCCGGGTGTTGGATGCCGTTCTCGACGCCGAGCCGAAGGTAATCGGGGTCGACATAATCATCGGCACGACGGTGAACGACATCGTGCCGCGCTATGATCGGCCCTGGCTCGACGCGCTGCGCCGTGGCACCGCGCAGGATCGCATTGTCCTCGGCTACACCCAGAACCAGGTTGAACCGATCCGGCCAACAATCCAGCAGCGGTCGGCTGTCAACGGGACGCACAACTACAACAACCAGAGTCCGGTCAATTTGCTGACCGACCCAGACGGTGTGGCGCGGCGTTATCTAATGGCTCTGCCCAATGTCGACGGTATACCGATCCCAACGCTGGCGGCGGAACTGCACCACCGTGCAGGCGGGCGCGTGGTGTCCGACGGCGAAATCATGCTGAATTTCACCGCAGCGCCACGGCCCCTGATCTACTCCCTTGCCGATCTCAGGGCCTGCGCCGAAGCACGGGATTCCGCCTATTTCAAGCGCCATTTTTCCGGACGAATTGTCCTCATCGGCGGAATCCTCGATATCGAAGACCGCAAGCTCACCTCCGGTCGTTTCGCCACACGGCCGGAGGGGGGTGACCTTGCCGAGCGCTGCCGCATCCCGGTCAATTCCGCCCTTTTCTCCGGCCAGGCCCGGGACTCGATGCCGGGCGTTCTGGTGCATGCCACAGCCATCGAGAACCTATTGAATCACAATGACCTGCGGCAACTGCGTAACGGGCAGCGGGTCGCCCTTATGATCTTCCTTTCCTTCTTGGCCGCCCTGATCTTCATCGCCCTGCGACCGCGCCGCGCAATGCTCATCTGGTGCGGATTGATTGCGGCGTGGTCGGCAATCGTCATTCTGATGTTCGTCGGGTTCTGGGCCTTGCCCTGGTTGACCGGGCTTGCCGCCATCGGCCTTGCGGGGCCCGCCGGCATCGCGCTGCGGCTAACCGTCATGGACCGCGCGCGGCGGCAGTTGCGCCAGGCATTCTCGCTCTATCTGCCGCGCAGCGAAGTCGACCGGCTGGTGCGCGAGGAGCGCCTGCCGGCGCTCGGCGGCGAGTTGCGCGACGTCACCATCCTCTTCTCCGACATCGCCTCCTATTCGACCCTGTCGGAGCGGGTCGAGCCGGGGCCGCTGGTCGACGAGCTCAACCGCTACTTCGGACGCATGACCGATATCGTGCAGGCCCATGGCGGTTTTGTCGACAAGTTCATCGGCGATGGCATCCTTGCCATCTTCGGCGCACCGCTGAACAGACCCAATTCCGCCAGCGATGCGGTGCAGGCCAGTCTCGCCATGATCGACTCGCTGGTTCGGGATCCGCTTTTCATCGGCGGTGACGGTCGCATCGCCATTCGCGTCGGGCTGCATCGCGGCGACGCCATTGTGGGCAATATCGGGTCTCCCCAGCGCTTCAACTATACCGTGATGGGCGATGCGGTGAATGTCGCATCGCGCCTGGAAGGCGTCGGCAAGCACTACGGCATTCCGATCGTGGTGAGCGAACAGGTGCGCGAGAGGGCGGGCGATGCGTTTGCCTTCCGTGAGCTGGACTTCATCCGTGTCATCGGCCGCGACCAGCCGGTTCGCCTGTTTCAACCGCTGGAGCAGGCGGAGGCGGAGAAGCTGGACCTGGTCGCCTTTGCCGACGCGTTGCAGTTGTGGCGCGCCGGGAAATTTGCAGCGGCCGCCGAGGCGTTTGCCGTTCTGGCATCCCATGGCGATGCGCTGGCCGCGCGCTATGTCGAGTGGGCGCGAAGCTATGCCGCGACACCGATGTCGGATTGGGAAGGCGTCATTCAGCAAGGGTCGAAATAGATGGACGATTTGAAAGGCAAGCGTGTGTTGGTAACCGGCGGGGCGACAGGTATCGGTGGCGCGATCACACGCGCCTTTGCCGAGGCCGGCGCGCGCGTCACCTTGCACTATCATGGCGGCAAGGCCGCGGCAGAGGCACTGGTTGCAGGCGGCACAGCCTATGCCGCATTCGGCGGCGATCTGGCGCAGGCGGGCGATTGCGACGCCGTGGTGAGGGCGAGTGCTGAGGTTCTCGGTGGCCTCGACATCCTCGTCAACAATGCCGGCGGGATGGTGGCGCGCAAGCCGCTGGCCGAGATCGACGACGCTTTCATCGATGCCGTCTTCGATCTCAACGTGCGTTCGGCCGTGCATTGCTGCCGCGCGGCCTTGCCCTTCCTCAGGGCGGCGGGCGGCGGTGTCATCATCAATGTAAGTTCGGTGTCGGCGATCACCGGCGGCAGCCCGGGTTCCAGCATCTATAGCGGCGCCAAGGGCTTCATTTCGACCTTCACCCGCTCGCTGGCGCGCGAACTGGCGCCGGACAACATCCGGGTCAACGCCGTTTCGCCGGGAACGATCCACACCGACTTCCATCTGCGCCATTCGACGCCGGAGAAGCTGGAAGCGACCCGCAAGACCATTCCGATGCAGCGCCTGGGCACGGCGGTGGATTGCGCCGGTACCGCGCTCTATCTCGCCTCCGAAAAACTCTCGGGCTATGTCACCGGCCAGGTGATCGAGGTCAATGGCGGCCAGTTGATGGTCTAGATGCGCGGCAGTTTCACCCAGGCTGCATTGCGCTGCGAGGATTTCACCGCAGCCTCGACAAAGGCGACACCGCGGGCACCGTCATTGACGGTGGGAAAGAGAACGTCGGCATCCGGGCGCCGGCGGGTTCGCGCGGCACGGATCGCCGCCGCCACTTCCGAATAGATATTGGCAAATCCTTCCAGATAGCCCTCCGGATGGCCCGGCGGTACGCGGGTCATGCGCGTGGCCGCCGCATTGGCGGCGCCCGTGCCGCGCGCGATGATCCGCGTGGGTTCGCCGAAGGGCGACCAGCGCAGCTGGTTGGGATGTTCCTGATGCCATTCCAGCCCGCCCTTCTCGCCATAGACCCGCAGCTTCAGATTGTTTTCGTTGCCAGGGCTCACCTGGCTGGCCCAGAGAATGCCGCGGGCGCCGCCCCGGAAGCGCAGCAGGATGTTGGCGTTGTCGTCGAGCTTGCGGCCCGGCACGAAGGAGGAGAGGTCCGCCGCCAGCGCATCCAGTTGCAGCCCGCTCACAAAAGTGGCGAGATCATAGGCATGGGTGCCGATGTCGCCGATGGCACCGCCCGCACCCGACTGCTTTGGATCCGAGCGCCAGGCGGCCTGCTTTTGGCCCGTCGCTTCCAGCCGGTCGGTGAGCCAGTCCTGCGGATATTCGACCTGCACCACGCGCAGCCTGCCGAGCGCGCCGTCCCGCACCATCTGCCGCGCATGCCGGACCATGGGATAACCGGTGTAGTTATAGGTGACGGCAAGGATGCGACGGCTCTTCGTGGCGCGCTTCTTGAGGTCAAGGGCTTCCCTGAGCGTCACGGTCAATGGCTTGTCGCAGATCACATGGATACCGGCATCCAGAAAGGCGCGGGCGATGGGGGCGTGCATGTGGTTGGGCGTCACGATGGCGACCGCCTCGATGCCGTCGATACGCGCAGCTTCCTTCTGCGCCATCGCCTCGTAGTCTGCATAGGCGCGGTCACTGGCAAGGCCGAGCGCCTTTGCCGAACGCCTGGCCTTGGCCGGGGTCGAGGAAAGGGCGCCAGCCACAAACTCGTACTGGTCGTCCATGCGCGCAGCCAAGCGATGCACCGCGCCGATGAAAGCGCCTTCGCCACCGCCCACCATGCCGAGGCGGATGCGGTTACTGGCGCCCTTGTCCTTCCTGCCTTCGATCGCCATGATCTGTCTCCTTGCGTTCAGATGCCCAGCATGCGGCGGTTGGCGACCTTGTCGGCACCACCGCCGGCGAAATCGTCGAAGGCCTTCTCGGTTACCCGAATGATGTGATCGCGGATGAAGATGGCACCTTCCCTGGCGCCGTCCTCGGGATGTTTCAGG
The DNA here is from genome assembly GCA_016794165.1 of Rhodospirillaceae bacterium. GTDB lineage: Bacteria > Pseudomonadota > Alphaproteobacteria > Dongiales > Dongiaceae > Dongia. The sequence goes on along the minus strand of JAEUKV010000078.1, from coordinate 339 downwards.
CAGCATTCCCACTCCAGCACGGCCCAGCCCTTGAAGCCATATTGTGCAAACTTTGAGAAGATGCCCTTGAAATCGACCTGGCCGTCGCCCAGCGAGCGGAAGCGGCCGGCGCGGTTGACCCAACTCTGATAGCCGCCATAGACACCCTGTCGCCCGGTCGGGTTGAACTCGGCATCCTTCACATGGAACATCTTGATGCGTTCGTGATAGATGTCGATGTACTCAAGATAGTCGAGGCATTGCAGCACGAAATGCGACGGGTCGTAGAGAATGTTGCAGCGCGGGTGGTTCTTGACGCGCGCCAGAAACATCTCGAAGGTGATTCCGTCATGAAGATCC
>JAEUKV010000059.1 GCA_016794165.1 Rhodospirillaceae bacterium | reverse complement strand
CCTGATCATCCGCTCGGCCAATGATGTGGCGACCGCGGTGGGCGAACATATCGGCGGCAGCGAGAAGGAATTCGCGCGCCTGATGACCGCCAAGGCACGCGAGCTTGGCATGACGCGCACGACCTTCCGTAACGCCCACGGCCTGCCCAATGCGGAACAACGCACCACGGCTCGGGACATGGCCGTGCTGGGTGTCGCCATGTTGCGCGATCATCCCGGTTATTACGGCTATTTCGCCCGCCAGAAATTCTCCTTCAAGGGCGTCGCCTACGCTACCCACAACCGGGTCCTGCGCAAGTTCACCGGCGCCGATGGCATGAAGACCGGCTATATCCGCGCATCCGGGTTCAATCTGGTGACCTCGGCGCAGCGCGACGGCCGTCGGCTTGTGGGCGTCGTGCTTGGCGGGACCAGCGGTGCCGCGCGCGACAACCACATGGTCAAGCTGATGACCGCCGCTTTCAAGATCAAGCAGGGTTCGGGTGAGGTCCTGGTGGCGAGGGCCCCGGGCAGCGCCGGGCCCGTCCAAGAGGTGCCTACGGCCATTGCCGCTGTCGAATCCGCGCCGGCTGCCAAGGGCGACGACAGCGTCGCGCTCGCGGCCCTGCAGCCCGTCGTCAAGCCAACCACGCGTCAGGAATTGGCCGATCTCGATACCGCAACGACGCTTGCCGCCATGACCAGCGTGGCGCTCGCCCCGGCCTCCGCCGCACAGCGCGACGATCAGGCCGTAGCCAATGTCTGGGATGGTCAAGATCGATATTATGGCGTGCAGGTCGGCGCCTACTCCAAGTTCAACCCGGCGCAGAAGGCGGCGCAACGCGCCACCGGCGCGGTACCGGACCTGCTCGCGGACGGTCGCATCGTGATCGACCAGAGCAAGACCGGCAATGGCGGCTCGCTCTACCGCGCCCGCGTCTTCGGCCTGACAAAGGATATGGCGGAGGACGCCTGTATCGCGCTGAAGGCACAGCGCACCGACTGTCTTGTCGTCCAGGGCGACAGCAGCGTGGCGCAGAGCGTGCAGTAGGGACCGCACGCGCCAGGGAATTCAACAAGAATACCCGGCTACGCGAACATCGTTTCGGCCGGTTTGGATCCACACTGATCAAGGGGAGGGCTGCATGGTGTATTTCACATCGCATAACACGCGCGGCCCTGTCTTGGCCCCACAGCTCGGCGCTGTGGGGCTGGTCAGCAAGGGGATCTAGGAACCGGGGCGGCACGCCCTGGCCATTTCTCTCGGCTCGACCTGTCCTGAAGGCGCCATGGGTTGCGGGCACGCCATGCCTGCGGCCAATCGCCCGAAACAGGTTCGCATATCGAGAGACCTCCATGAGTTCCATCAGCCTCAATCGCGTGAGTGTCCTCACGCCGCACCCACTCTTCCAGGACATCAACGTCACCTTCGGCACCGGTGACCGCGTCGGTCTCGTGGCCGGCAACGGTGCCGGCAAATCCACCCTGCTCCGTTGCCTCGCCGGAATGGCGGAGCCAACAACCGGCACAATCATCCGATCGCGCGGCCTGCGCATCGGCTTCGTGGAACAGGATGTGCCCGAGCGGCTGCTGAACCTGGGTTTTGCTGAATCACTGCGTCGCGCCATTCCGCCGGACGAACGCGCCGCCCGTGGCTGGCAGGTCGATCTGCTGCTCGGTCAATTGGAAGTCCCAGACGAATTCGTCGAGCGCCCACTCCACGCGCTCAGCGGTGGCTGGCAGCGCTTGGCCCTGATCGCGCAAAGCTGGATCAAGGAGCCGGATCTGCTTCTGCTCGACGAGCCGACCAACCACCTCGACCTCGAGAAGATCCGGCTGCTGGAAGACTGGATCGCGGCGGACGCCAGGGACACCATCATGGTCATCGCCAGTCACGACCGACAATTCCTCGATGCCTGCACGAATCAGACCCTGTTCCTGCGGCCGGAGCAATCCCGGCTCTATGCGCATCCCTTCTCCCGCGCACGACAACTGCTCGGCGAAGACGATTCCGCCCAGGCCGCGACCTTCGCCAGGCTCGACCGCGAAGCTGCGCGACTGCGCCAAAGCGCTGGCGAACTGCGCAATATCGGCATCAACAGCCGCAGCGAGGCCGCGCAGAAAAAGTCGGCGCAAATGGCGCGGCGTGCCCAGCAGATCGAACAGGGGTTGCGACCGGTACCGAAGGAAAAGTCGGGTGACATCCGCCTTGCCACGCGCAGCACACATGCCCGTGTCATGATGCGGCTCGACGCGGTCGCGGTAACGGCACCGGACGGCAAGTCTCTCTTCCGGACCGAAAAACTCGCCATCGTCCAGGGTGACCGCGCCGTGATCCTGGGTCGCAACGGCGTTGGCAAATCGCAGTTCATCAACTTGTTGCGGCGGGCATTCGACGGCATCGGTGAGACCCCGGGGATCCAGGTCAGCCCTGCTATCACCATGGGTTATCTCGACCAGCAGATGTCACAGCTGCCGAGTGCCAGGAGCCCGCAGGATTTCATCGGCGAGACCTTCCGTCTTGGCGACCAGCGGAGTCGAACCTTGCTGGCCAGTGCGGGGTTTCCGGTGGTGCAGCAGGATCGACCGATCGCCAGGCTCTCAGCGGGTCAAAGGGCGCGGCTCGGGCTGCTGGCCTTGCGGCTCGCCGAACCCAACTTCTACCTCATGGACGAGCCGACCAACCATCTCGACATCGACGGACAGGAGAGGCTGGAAGCGGAAATCCTGGCACGCGACACGACCTGCATCCTGATCTCGCATGACCGCCACTTCGTCGAGACCATCGCCACCCGCTACTTCCTCATCGAGAAAGGGCGTCTGCGCGAGATTGAGGCGGCGGGCCGGCCGGCGTGGTCGTGAGCGGCGCATAGATATCAGGACGGCGCGTGACATAGGTTCCCCAGAACTCGCGCGCGGCGGCACCGGCGGCGAGATCGATTGTCGCCGCGACGATCTCTTCCCGGTCGCGCGACCCCTCGGCCCGCATGGCGCCGAGATGATCGCAGATGAACGATGAGCCGTAGAAGCTGAGCGAAACGCCGTCGTCCGTTTCGAGGCCGACGCGGTTGGCCGCCATCACCGGAATCTGGTTGGCGGCGGCATGCCCGCGCATCACCGTTTGCCATTGATCGCGGCTGTCCCATGCCATCGGGGCAATCTCGCTGCCGATCGCCGTCGGGTAAACCAGCAGCTCCGCGCCTTTCAGGGCCATCATCCGCGCCAGTTCAGGAAACCACTGGTCCCAGCAAATACCGACGCCAAGTTTCAGATATCGTGTTTCCCAGACCTTGGCCCCCTCGCGGCTGGGCGCGAAGAAGGCGTTCTCCTCATAGCCGGGAAACTGCGGAATGTGTGACTTCCGGTAGATACCAAGGATACTGCCATCGGCATCGACAATGGCGGCGGAGTTGTAGAGTTCGTCACCCGCACGCTCATAGATCGACACGGGCACGACCACCTCGCGCTCACGCGCAAACTTCTGGAACAGGGCGATGGTCGGATGATCGGCGATCGGCCGCGCCAATTCACGGTAGACCGGGTTCCGCGTTTTGCAGAAGTATGGTGCTTCAAAGAGTTCCGACGGCAGCACGACCCTGGCACCCTGATCGGCGGCACGGTGCGCGAGGTCGAGCACGCGGTGGACCGTTTCCGCCTGATTCCAGTCGTGATGCGTTTGCAGCGCGGCAATCGTGAGTTGGCGTGACATGAGCTATGTCTCCATGCGGGTTGCATCTGCGCCCCATTGGGCGAGTTCATTGCGGGTGGTGATTGCCTCCGCCTCCAGCCAGGAGAGGAAGGCCTGGATTTTCGGCTTGGCCAGGGCACCGGCGGTCAGCGCCACGATCCAGTCATTGGCAGCCGGGATGGCGATCTGCAGCGGTGCCACCAATTGCCCGGACCTGAGATCGTCGGCGGCAAGGACGAGACTGCCCAGGGCGACGCCAAGACCCTGTCGGGCGGCCGCGACGAGGGCGCCCGAATCGCCGAAGTTGTAGCCGCGCACGGTGGCGGTCGCCGTCGAACCGGCAGCGGCCAGCCAGCGCGCCCAATCCTCGCGCCGTTCGTCATGCAGCAGCGGCCGGGCCATAAGATCGGCGACCGACGCAATGGGGGTCGGTGCCTCGGCCAGGGCAGGCGTACAGAGCGGCGTCAGGAGATCGCCGAACAGGGTGCGACTTTCGAGACCGGCCAGGGCCGACCCTGCCGGCAGGATGGCCAGATGGATTTCACCGCGCACCGGATCGAAGGTCTGCTCGTTCGAAAACAGCCAGACATCGATCTCGGGATGCAGCACGCGCAGCCGCGGCAGGCGCGGTATGAGCCAGTTGCTGGCAAAATCAGGACGGGTATAGACGATGACCTGGTTGGGCTTGCGGTACTGCTCGAGGCGCTTCAGGCCAAGTTCAAGGCGTTCGAAACATTCGGCCAGGGTGACCTCGAGATCGCGGCCGGCATCGGTGAGCACGGCGTTGCGGTGCAGCCGGTTGAACAGGGGCTGGCGCAGCAGTTCTTCCAGCATGCGGATCTGATGACTGATCGCGGATTGGGTCATGCCGAGTTCTTCCCCGGCCCGGGAAAAGCTCTGCAGCCGCGCGGCCGCCGCGAAGGCTTGCAGGGCACGCATCGAGGGAAGTTGAACTCGCCGATCTGGCATGAGCTGAATCGATCCAATCGACAAAGATTACAAATTTGGGTTCTGGTCGAAAAGGCAATATATTTTGGGTCAATCTTGAATTTCAAGAAAACAGAGAAAGAAATCAGACATGAGTCAATTCGATGCTAATGATCTGATCGCGCCGAAAGTCCATATGCCGGCGGAATGGGAACCCCATGGCGGCTGCCTGATGATCTGGCCCTGCGACGCGCTCGCCTGGGGACGTGCATTGGCGGATGTCAGGCGGGACTACGCCGCAGTGGCGCAGGCCATCCGCCGGTTTGAGCCTTTGACGATGGTGGTGCAACCGGACGCGGTGGCCTCGGCGCGCGATGCCCTGGGCGGCGATATCGACCTGTTGCCCCTCCCCTACAACGATGCCTGGGTGCGTGACAGCGGTCCGACCCTTGTGCGGCGGGCAGGCGGCAAACTCGCCGCCGTCGCCTGGCGTTTCAACGGTTGGGGCGGCGCCATTCCCGATTTCAGCCTGGATGCGCAACTCGGCCGCCAGCTCGGTGCACACCTGGGTACACCGATCATCAACTCCGCCCTCGCCATGGAAGGCGGCGCGATCCATGTCGATGGCGACGGCACGTTGCTCACCACCGAGACCGTGGTCTTCAACGACAACCGCAACCCCGGCATCTCCCGCGCCTGCGCCGAAGCGGAGTTCGCCCGCACGCTGGGGATCGAACGGACCATCTGGCTGCCCGGCAATCCCCATGAGCACGGCACCAACGGACATATTGACGGTATTGTCTGCTTCGTGCGGCCTGGCGTGGTGCTCTTCGAAACCAGCGCCTCGGCTCGCCCGCACTACCGCGAGGTAACCGACCGCAACCACGCGGCGCTTCGGAATCAGGTGGATGCCCGCGGCCGCAAGCTGGAGATCCTCTATGTTCAGGAGGCACCGGATGAGGGCCGTGGGCAGACGGAAGGTTGGGGCTACTCAACCTCCTACGTCAATTTTTACATCGCCAATGGCGGCGTGGTGATGCCTGCCTTCGGACTTGCCCGTCAGGACGCGGCCGCGCGGGAGGCGGTGGCCGCCGCTTTTCCCGATCGCGAAATCGCACAGGTCGACATTTCCTGCCTTGCGGCTGGCGGCGGCGGCATCCACTGCATCACGCAGCAGATTCCGCAGGCCTTGTAAGCCGCCTGGGTGGGCTTGATTACTCCACGATTTCGACGTGGTGCCAGCGGATGAAGGGGCTGTTGGCTTCCGGAATCCCCTTGATGCGCGTCGACACCACATTGAGCACGTTGGTGTAGAAGGCGATAAGCGAGCCGCCCTCCTCGAACAGCAGGCGCTGGGCCTTGCCGAAGATTTCCTTGCGCTTCTCGAAATCCCGCTCGGCCCGGGCCGCATCGAGGAGCGCATCCAGTTCTTCGCTCTTGTAATAGGTTTCGTTCCAGGAACTGGTTGAACGATAGGCCTCGTTGAGAATGATGTCGGCGGGCCTGCCGCTCCAGGATGTGACCGTCACCGGCTCCACCATCCAGACGTCGTTCCAGTAGCCGTCGCCCGGCGTAATGCGAATGGTGACCCGGATTCCCGCCGCTGCCACCTGCTGCTGATAGACTTCGGCATAGCGCACCATGGCGGGCTCAAGATCGCTGGTGAACACCTCGATGTCGATGCCGTCGGGGTAACCGGCCTCGGCCAACAGCTTCTTCGCCCCTTCGATGTCCTGCCGGCAGTCGATCTCGGCATGGTAGGGATCGCCCTGCCACACCGGATTGTCGCAGGCGACCTGCCCACCATCCGGGCCGGCAATCAGCTTGATCATCTCTTCCCGGTCGACCGCGATGCGGAGCGCCTTGCGCACCCGCGCGTCGTCGAACGGCGGCGTATCGGTGCGAAAGATGATCCCGTTCCAGCCGCCGTCGTTGTAGGGCAGGATCTGGAACTTGCTCTTATCCGCGAACAGGCCGGCATGCTCGATCGCGACGGATTCCATGTCGATCTGACCGGCCTGCAGTGCCTGCACGCGGGCCGAGGTATCAGGAATGGCAACAAAGGTCACGCCATCCACCTTCGGCCGGCCGTCCCAATGCTCCTCAAAGGCCGCCAGCACGGTGGTTCCTTCCGGATCGTAGGTGGTGATCTTGAAGGGACCGGTACCAATGCCGGTGGTCGCGATCGTGTCGCCGCTGCCCTCACCGATGATGCTGATGCGATCGTCCTGCAGGACCGTGAGAAAATCCGCATTCGCCGCCGACAGTTTGATTTTGACGGTCATTGGATCCACCGCCGTCACCGACTCGATGTATTCCAGCATCGACGTGACCGGCGATTCGAGGGCCGGATCCTTGATGCGATCGAGGGAATAGACAACGTCCTGCGCGTCGAGGGTGGAACCGTCATGGAAGGTAACGCCCTCGCGCAGCTTGAAGGTCCATTCGGTTGCGGCGTCATTGGAGGACCAGGAAACGGCAAGGGCCGGCACCGGTTCGGGATTGCCCAATTCCGGCTGCACCAGCGTGTCGTAGATGAATTCGTTCATGTAATAGAATGGCGTCGGCGTGATCGGATCCAGGCTCTCGGACCCACCGCCGCTGAGATCGGAGGCACGCCGGATGATCGTCTCGGCACTGGCCATGCTGGGCAGGATCAGGCTGCCCGCCAACAGCAGCATAGCGCTCTTGAAGAGAGTTCCGTGTGTCATTGTCGCCTTCCCGTCTGTTTGAACGTCTGCCCGGCGCTTAAGCGCTCTCACAAAGTAAGTAACTAGACAGTTACTAAAGGCGATGTTAAGGGTCCAGTCAAGGTTTTAATCCAGGTCAATTTGCCGGAGCCACAGTCATGCGCGCAGTCAGCTACAACATCCAGTGGGGCTGCGGCCGGGACGGCGTCGTCGACCTCGCTCGTGTCACCCGCACCATCGCAGATGCCGACATCATTGCCCTGCAGGAGGTGGAGCGAAACTGGAAGCCCGAGCATGGCGACGAAGCAGCAATTCTCAGTAGCCTGCTCCCGAAGCATCACTGGACCTATATCGCCTCGGTCGATCTCGACGGATCAACGGTTGCACCCGACGGCACGGTGACGACACAGCGTCGTCAATACGGACAGATGACGTTGTCCCGCTGGCCGATCAGCTCGGTGCGTAGCTGGTCGCTGTCGAAATATCCCGTCTACGGACAGATCAACGATCAATCGGTCGTCCTGGAGACGGTCGTCGAATGCCCGGGCCATCACCTTCGTGTCTACAATACCCATCTCAACTACCTGATGCAGGACCAGCGCATGCGCCAGGTCGAGGAGTTGCGGCGCATCGTCGAGCAGGCGCCCCGCCAGGGCCCCGTCGTGTCAGCACCCGGCGTCGATCCCATTCATCTCAACGAGGACTGGCTGGCGATGGACACCGGGCGCCTGCCCACCATGCCGGACTCAGCGATTCTCATGGGCGATTTCAACATGCGCGTTAACTCGCCCGAATACCGCAGGATGGTCGGCAGCGAAGACCCGACCTATGGCCGCGGCAGCCCGAGTGCCGAACATTTCGCGGATTCGATGGTCGTCGCGGGCCACCCGGTGGAGGAAGGCTGCACCTATCCGGATTTTGCCAGGGACGAGTTCAAGCGTATCGATTATTGCTTCCTGTCCTTCGACCTCATCCCCCATGTCAGGCGGAGCTGGATCGATGCCGATGCCGATGCGTCGGACCATCAGCCCGTCTGGACCGAGCTGGAGATCGGCGCCTGAGGCCGCAGCCGCGCCCTAGCCTCAGGCCTGTTGCCGCAGGCGGTGGTTGATCTCGCGCATGGTTCCTGCCGCGGGTGCCGTTGGCAAGGCCGCCACCGGACAGCCGGTACGGACGCGCTCATGGAAATCGTGAATGCAGTGTTCCAGGGAGGATAGCGGTCCGAACTCATAGTCGTGGGAGCCGATACCGCGCTGGATGCTCTCGCAAAGCGAACGGTCTTCCAGGGTAGTGCTGCGCATGATCCGGGTCGCAAGATAGCGCTGCAAGCGCACCTCGCGCGGTTCGTTCGGCCGCACGAAAATCGGGTAGCGCATCTCGCAGCGTTCCGCACCAAGCGGCAATATCTGGAACACATCCATACTGTCCGGCATGACATCGAGGCCGATATTAGGCGGCATGGTGAAGAGCTGCCATGTATCCCGAATCTCGGCCGGCAATTCCGGCAGGATGGTCGGTGCCAGTTTCTGATAGAGACGTTCGGACCATTTCGGGGACGGACGCGCCCGCAGGGTGCTGGTGCTGCCGGCAATGCCATGGCGGTTGATGAAACCGACCATGTCGGTATCCAGCAATCGCTGCAGGCCCGGATGGCCGACCGGGATGTGATAATTCTCGAGATTGTTGTCGACGGCTACCTTCCAGTTGCACTCCCAGCTTTCAATCCAGGGCGCGTCGAGCGGCTCCATTTCCTCCAGGCGGTAGGGCTCCAGCATGGGCAGGTAGTCGGCCCACATCTCCCGCAGGCTTGGTCCACCCGGCACAATGCGCACGAACACCAGGCCCAGGAGCACTTCCAGCTCCAGCTTTTTCAGGCCCAGCGCGGATTTGCCACCCTCGAAGGTCTTCTCGGAGGGGCGACCGACGAGGTTGCCCGTCAGATCGTAGGACCAGCCGTGATAGGGACAGGTGATGCGTCGCCCGCAATTGCCATCGCCTTCCAGCAGGCGCGCGGCGCGGTGGCGGCAGACGTTGAGGAAGGCGTTCAGATTGCCGTCCTTGCTGCGCACGACGATGACGGATTCGCGTTTGAGGTCAAGGGTCGCGAAATCGCCGATTTTCTTGAGCTGATTGACATGGCAGACGAACTGCCAGGACGGTCGGATGAGGCATTCGTACTCGATCTCGGCCAGTTCGGCGCTGCGATAGGTCCAGGTCGGGAGGACCCGCGCTACCTCACTTCGGCTACCATGCGCTGCGCGCGGCCGATCGCTCACACTCACTACCGATCCGGATGCCATGTCTTACTCGCCCTGCCAAATTGCTGCCGACATAAACGCACTAGTAGATAAGTAACTAGTTACTTATCGCCCACTCGTCAAGCGCCGTCGCTTCGGATGCAACCTCCCGACTTACCTCCTAAAGTGCTTCGGGAACGAGTTGGCGAGATGCCCGCGGGTCAACCCCTGCGCGCGTTTGACGTTGAAGGAGTCCCCTGCCGCCAGTTTCTCCTGCCACAGCCATTCCAGCAGGCCAACGAAGCAGATTGCGACCGCCTCAACGTTGATTTCCTGGTAGTCGCCATCCCTGGCGATCTGACGGCACATCCTGACGACGGTACGCTCATACTCGGCGTCGATCGCACCGATCCGTTCCAGGTACAGCTTGCGCGCCTGCGCCTCGCCCCAGAAAGCGTTCCAGACAGCGATGCGCGAAACATTGCTGATCTTGGGATGCAGCACCATTTTCGCCGTTAGCGTCAGGTACTTCACCGGATCGCCCTCGGACTCCGCCAGGGTTTGCGCCCGTTCCTCTTCGAACTCCCTGGCGATGCAATCCAGTGCCGCCTGGAGGACGTTCTCCTTCGTTTCGAAGTGCTTGATTATGGTGGCAGTGGAAACGCCGGCTTCATCCGCGATCTTTTGAATGGTCGTCGCCGACAATCCCTCCCGGGTGATCGACTCCAATGTCGCTTCGATGATCCGCGTATGCGTCCGCTCGTAACTGTCGGCGTGCCTGGTCGTGGTTCTGTTGGGGCCCGTCATGTCTTCCTCTGGCAACACCTACTTTGGCGACAAGATGCGACAGGAACCAGACGGCGTCAAACACCCCGACCAGGCCATAGGGTCGCACGGCAAAAGCGATGGCGGGACCCATTCCGGGTCCCGCCTCCAGCGAAAATCAGGGCAAGGTATAGGCGGTCTTCACCGTCGTGTAGAACTCGGAAGCGTAGCGCCCCTGTTCACGCGGGCCATAGCTGGAGCCCTTGCGCCCGCCGAACGGGACGTGGAAATCCACCCCGGCGGTGGGCAGGTTGACCATCACCATGCCAGCCTCGCTGTTGCGCTTGAAATGGTTCGCATGCTTGAGGCTGGTGGTGCAGATGCCTGAGGACAGGCCGAAGGGCGTGTCGTTGGCGACCGCGAGGGCCTCCTCGTAGTCCTTGACACGGATCACATTTGCGACCGGGCCGAAGATTTCTTCCCGCGAGATGCGCATCTGGTTCGTGGTTTCGGTGAACAGCGCCGGCTGCAGATAAAAGCCGGGATTGTCCCGGTTCAGGCGTTCGCCGCCGAAGACCAGTTTCGCTCCCTCCTTGCGGCCGATATCGATGTAGCTCTCGTCCTGCTTCAGCTGGGCTTCGTCAACAACCGGGCCGATCTGCGAACCCGCCTTCAGGGCGTCATCAACCACCAGGGCTTTCAGGCGGTCGGTCAGGGCGTCGACGAATTTATCGTGGATGCCGGCGGTGACCACGAGGCGCGAGGATGCCGTACAGCGCTGGCCGGTCGAGAAGAAGGCACCATTGGCGCAGGCCTCGACCGCGGTAGCGAGATCGGCGTCGTCCAGAACGACCATCGGGTTCTTGCCGCCCATCTCGAGCTGGAACTTGCGGTTATGCTCGATCGAGGCGGCGGCGACCCGCTTGCCGGTCGTGGTCGAGCCAGTAAAGGTGATGGCATTCACATCCGGGCTGTCGAGCAGCGCCTGCCCCACCACGGATCCCTTGCCCATGACCAGATTGAGAACACCCTTGGGCAGGCCAGCGCGATGCAGGATATCGGCAATCGCCCAGGAGCAACCCGGCACCAGATCGGCCGGCTTGAACACCACGGTGTTGCCGTAAGCCAGAGCCGGTGCGATCTTCCAGGCGGGAATGGCAATCGGAAAGTTCCACGGTGTGATGATGCCCACCACACCCACGGCCTCACGGGTCACCTCCACGGTGATGCCAGGGCGGATGCTGGGCAGGCTCTCCCCCGCCAGGCGCAGGACCTCGCCGGCGAAAAAGTCGAAGATCTGCGCCGCCCGCACCGTCTCGCCGATGCCCTCGGCCAGGACCTTGCCCTCCTCCTGCGACAGCAGGCGGCCAAGTTCGTCCTTCCTAGCCAGAATCTCGTCGGCCGCCTTGCGCAGGATCGCGTGTCGTTCCAGCGGCCCGGACCGCGACCAGGCGGGAAAGGC
>JAEUKV010000057.1 GCA_016794165.1 Rhodospirillaceae bacterium | reverse complement strand
CTGCTCGACCACGCCGGCATCGACCACGGTCTCGTCGGTCACGATGCGGACGCAGAGATCCGGACCCTCGCCCTCGATCACGATCGAACCGCCGCTGTCGGGCAGAAGATCGGCCAAAGAAAGGCTGATGGCGTCGCCGTTGCCGGCATCACCATCAGCGGAAGGTACGATTGGTTGCAAAAACTCAGGAGCCTCGATCATGTCATTCTCGCTTGCAGCGATGGCCGGGCAGTCCTGCCCCTCAAGGGCTGCGCCGACCTCACGCGTTATGTCCTGCTTATTTATGACATTTCACCGGCGAAAACTGAACCGGGTAAACTGCGGACGAGATACAAAATGGTATGAGAAGTCGCTTTTTCAGGATTATTCGTGAAAATTTGCAGCAATTGTCCGGAAAAACCGCGGCCCGGCCAGAGAAAACGGCGCGCCGGGATGGGCGCGCCGCTGGGTGGATTGGGTGCCGGTGGCGGCCGCCTCCTCAGTAGCCGCCACCCTGCTCGCGGTCCTTCTTGTCGCCATACTTGCTCTTGCCATAGGCCGGGGTCTTGGTGGCGAAGGGCGGCAGCGTGGCCGGATCGATCACCCCCTGGTCGATGGCGGTGGGCAGGCCCAGGGCGCGGGGCGTGGCCAGGGCAGCGGGCTGCTGCAACAGGCTGTCCATCGCCCGCACCGCCGCATTGGGCCCGTCGCCCTTGGGCAGGCCGGAGAGGTCGGTCCCCCGGAGCGGGTCGAACAGGGCGCCGTCGACCTCGCCCTTGGTGTTGAGGAACATGGAGGCACCCGCCGGCACGGTGAATTTGGTACCGCGCTTGTTGCGGATCACCAGAGTGCCCTCCTCGACCGCGACATAGGTCTCGCCGACGGGCGTGACGTAGAGCGTGAAGATGGTGCCGCGGACGGCAGCCACCGCCGAGGGGGTGCGGATGGTATAGGCAGATTTCGACATGCCGCCGGTGGCAAAGCGCATGGCGCCGGCCGCCATGTCGAGCACGAACTTGCCGGCGCTGCCGGCGGCTTCGTTGACGAAATCCTCCAGAGTGAGCGCGGTTTCGGGACCGACGGCCATTTCCGTACCGTCCTCCATCGCCAGCATCGCGGCGCTGCCGCTGCCGGTCCTGATGGTGTCGGCGGGCTGGAGCCAGCCGCTGGCGGCCAGTGGCTGTGACCCGGCGCTGGATTCGCGCACGACATTGTCGACAATCACCGTTGCCGTCCCGGCGCCGGCGGATTGCGCGAGCGCCGGAATCGGGCCGGCTGCGCCCAGGGAGGCCAGCAGCAGGCCAGCTAGGATGGCGGGAGCCGGGAGCCTGAGCCCCTGGCGGGGTGAATGGTCCAAGTGATGCTGTTTCATGGCATCGCATCTTGGGCGGGCCATGCAGCTCGGCAAGAGGATCGGCCGCCTACCACACCATCCTGTGACGCCAGTCACAAGAATCCAATGAACCACAATTGTGGTAGGCACGACGGGCTGCCGCTGGGCGGCGGTGCCCAGGCTTCAGAAGCTATCGTCTTGAAATACCGAAAAAAATGGTCGGAGCGACAGGATTTGAACCTGCGACCCCTAGACCCCCAGTCTAGTGCGCTACCAGGCTGCGCCACGCTCCGACACGCTTCTGGGGCCTTGGGCTGGCCCACCTTCAGGGCCAAAGGCCTGAGCCGGTCGGCTGGATCCTGGGTAGACCCGGGATCCTGGGGGTGCCGACGGCGCGCCCTGTATAGCGAGCCTCAACCGGCCACGCAATGCCAAGAACGGGTTTGTGCCGCGAAGTTGGCGACGGGCTGGCTAGCCGAGCACCTTGCGCAGGCGGTCGCGCAGGTCTTCCAACTCCGCGGTGATCGCCTTCACCTCGCGCAGCTGCCGCTCGTCGAGCGAGGCCGCCTTGAACAAGGGCAGGTCGAGCATGGCATGGGCCTGGTTGATCCTGGCCGAGATGGCGGGATCGGCCGCGGAATCGTCCGCATCCTCCCCGGGCCCGTTGCCCATAGCCGACGCCAGGGCCGCGGCCCCGTTGCCGGCACCCTCGGCTTCGAAACCGTCGGCGCCCAGGCGCAAAGCGCCCTCGCGGATCAGTTTCTGGACGCCCTTGATGGTATAGCCCTGGTCATAGAGCAGCCCCCGGATCGCGCGCAGCAGGTCGACGTCCTCGGGCCGGTAATAGCGCCGGCCGCCACCCCGCTTCATCGGCTTGATCTGGGGGAACTTGGTTTCCCAGAAGCGGAGGACGTGCTGCGGCACCTCGAGGTCGTCGGCCACTTCGCTGATGGTCCGGAAGGCACCGGCGGCCTTTTCGACCCGGCGCGCAGCAGCCCGCCGCTGCTCAACCTTGGCCTCGGATTTCGCCTGCGCTCCGGCATCGGCCAGGGAGCGGTCAGCGGCTTGTGCGCGTTCGGCAGATGAACTCATGACAGTTTATCGGCGCCCTTGTTGACCCGGTCCTTGAGGACGTGCGAGGCACGAAACACAAGCACGCGGCGCGGCTTGATCGGCACCTCTTCGCCGGTCTTCGGATTGCGACCGATGCGCTCGCCCTTCATGCGCACCAGGAAGCTGCCGAAGGAGGAAATCTTGACGCTCTCGCCGCGCACCAGCGCATGCGAAACCTCGTCGAGGACGGTATCGACCAGCTCGGCCGATTCATTGCGCGACAGACCAACCTCTTGATAGACGGCTTCGGCCAGATGCGCACGCGTGATGGTGTTGCCCTTCATCTCCCCCTGCCCTTCTTCATCGGCACTTGAAGGATGAGCGTATCGTTTACTCTGAAATCAGTCAATTAGAGAGCGACATTGATCTACGCTCCCATGTGTGCGGCCGGGGCGCTTGGTAAATGCCCCGGAGTCCCGCGGAATCAATAGCGAATCAGCGCCGATCCCCAGGTGAAGCCACCGCCCATCGCCTCCATGAGCACCAGCTGTCCACGCTGAATTCTGCCGTCATTGACGGCCTCGGCAAGCGCCAGGGGGATCGAGGCGGCAGAGGTATTGGCATGCCGGTCGATCGTTACGACAACCTTTTCGGGCGGCAGTTTCAGCTTGTTGCCCATGCTGTCGATGATGCGGCGATTGGCCTGGTGCGGCACCAGCCAATCGACGTCCTCGGCATTGATGCCGGCCGATGCAATGGCCGCGTCGACCGCCGCGGCCAGATTGACCACGGCATGGCGGAAGACTTCCTTGCCTTCCATGTGAACGACGCCGGCGGTCTGCGTGGTCGATGGGCCGCCATCGACATAGAGCTTGTCGTAATAGGCGCCGTCGGAGAAGAGATGCGTGCAGAGCACGCCGCGGTCCTTGGCGTTGCCCTCGCCTTCACCCGCTTCCAGGAGGACGGCGCCGGCACCGTCGCCGAACAGCACGCAGGTGTTGCGGTCGTTCCAGTCGAGGATGCGCGAAAAGGTCTCGGCGCCGATCACCAGGGCTCGTTGGGCCTGGCCGCAGCGCAGGAAATTGTCGGCGATGGCGAGGCCGTAGACGAAGCCGGAGCAGACCGCCTGGACGTCGAGGGCGAAGCCGCCGTTCATGCCGAGACGCTGCTGCACCTTGGTCGCGGTGGCGGGAAAGGTATGGTCCGGGGTCGTCGTGGCGAGCACGATGACGTCGATATCCGCCCCGCGCAGGCCGGCATGATGGAGAGCCTGTTCGGCGGCATGGACGGCGAGGTCCGAGGTCAGTTCCCCCGGCGCTGCCACGTGGCGCTGCTTGATGCCGGTCCGCTGCACGATCCATTCGTCGCTGGTCTCGATCCGGGCGGCGAGATCGGCATTGGTGAGAATCTGCTTGGGCAGATAGCTGCCGGCGGACAGGACCAGGGATCGGCGTGTATTCATGGCCTAGAGCGCCGCCGCCAGGGATTCGCCGCCGGGAATGGCCATCAACTGGGCGATATCCTGTCTCATTCGTTCCATTGCATCGTTCTGGACCATGTTGACGGCGACCCCGATGGCGTTGGCGAAGCCGAAGGAATCGGTGCCGCCATGGCTTTTGACACAAATGCCGTTTAGGCCCATCAAAATCGCCCCATTGTAGCGGCGCGGATCGACCTGGGCGCGCAGCCCGTTGAGCGCGGGGCGCGCAAAAAGATAGGCGATCTTCGACCAGATCGACATGCTGAAGGTCTGCTTCAGCCAATGCCCGTAGAGTTTTACCGTACCTTCAATGGTCTTCAAGGCGATATTGCCGGTGAAGCCGTCGGTCACGAACACATCGACGGTGCCCTTGGCGATGTCGTCGCCCTCGACGAAGCCGACGAATCGACCGGGCAGCGGCACATCCCGCAGGATCGACGCCGCCACCTTGACCGCATCGTGACCCTTCAATTCCTCGGCGCCGACATTGAGGATGCCCATGCTGGGCTGCTGGACCCCCAGCACCAGGCGGGCGAAAACGTTGCCCATCACCGCGAACTGCACCAGGTTGTTGGCATCGCACTGCACATTGGCGCCGAGATCGAGCATGACGCTTTCCGAACGCATGGTCGGGAAGAAGGATGCGATCGCCGGCCGGTCGATTCCCGGCATGGTCTTCAGCACGAACTTGGCCATCGCCATCAGGGCGCCGGTATTGCCGGCGGAAACGACTGCGGCGGCCTCGCCGTTCTGGACCGCGTCAATGGCGAGACGCATGGACGAGCCGCGGCCGCCACGCAGCGCCTGGCTGGGCTTGTCGTCCATGGAGACGATGATTTCGGTATGGCGGATGGTGCTGACCTTGGCGAGTTCCGGCAGGCTGGCCAGCATGGGCTGCAGCCGCGCCTCGTCTCCGAACAGCAGGAATTTTACATTGGGAAAGCGCTGGCGCGCGATATCTGCGCCCCTGACCACCATGTCAGGCGCGTTGTCGCCACCCATCGCATCCAAAGATATAGCCAGGCTGGCGCCCACCCCGTTACTCCTTCCCGGCCATGAGTGTAGCGGGTTTGGAGTTACGCCGCCTCAGCCTCGGACGCCTGCGCGACGACCTCGCGGCCATCGTAGTGACCGCACGAGGCGCAGACGTGATGCGGGCGCTTGAGTTCGCCGCAATTCGGGCATTCGGCCGACGCAGAAACGGTCAGCGCATGATGGCTGCGGCGCATGTTGCGGCGCGACTTGCTGACTTTCTTCTTGGGGACTGCCATGATCCACTCTCTTCTCAAAAAAAATGTGGCAGCACCGCCTGCTGCCAATTGGCCGGTTGATAACCAAAATCCGGCAAGATGGCAAGCCTCTTGCCAATGCCCCTCACACCACCCCCGCCTCGGCACCGATCTAGGAGCGGAACAATTTATCTAGTCCTTTAAATGGCTTACGCTTGGACACCGAATCGTCTCCCGGCACCGCATCCGACTCGCTGGGAGATAATTCCTGAGGCACCTCGGCGTCGGGCTTGCGGGGATACGGATCGAGAGCCAATGCCAATTGTTCGGCCACGACGGCTCCAAGGTCGATCCTGCCGTCATGGATTGGTTCAGGTGGGTCGGATTCCTCGAAATCGATATCGATCTCGGCCAGTTCCGGCGCCGGATCGCCCTCGCCAAAGGTGACGCGGAACGACTCTGCCAGTTTGGCCGGCAAAGGCTCCAGGGTCACCACGCAGGTCTGCACGACATCCGCGGCGAAACGGCCCTTAACCTCGATCAGGCCTGTGGACAGCCGGCGGATCCCCAGCTGCGCCTCAAGGCTGCCAATGCTCTGCAAAGACAGGAGATCGGCAAGCGCCGCGCGCTCAGCCGCATTCGCCTCGATCCGCCGCTCCGTACCGCGCCCAGAAACGGATCCAACCTCGATGTTTCTTGAAAATGTTTTATTTTCATAATCTTGCATCATGGATGTCTAACCAATTTCGTAGCTCTGAGCCTGGTTCTCACCGGTGGCTGCGGGTGGCGGGGGAAAGTCGAACAAGCCGCGGAGGACCCGGTCAACAGGCTGCCGGCCAGCCATCTCCGACGCCTGCCGGAGATAGTTTGCCATGGCCCGCACGGCCTCTGGATCGGGGTCGGCCGTACCATAGAGATTGCGGCGGACCGCCCCCTCTACCTCCAGCGGATTGCCGTTCAGCGCCGTCTCGTAGGCCGTGATCCGGCCCTGCAATGCTTCGGTCATGACGCGGATCCGCTTGCCGACGCCGACGTCGCCGGCCCCCAATTGCCGCAGCGATGCCTCCATATCCCTGAAGACGACATCGTAAAGGGCCTGCGCCAGTTCCGCCGCCCGCCCGCCCTGGCCCTTCAGCCGATGGAACACCAGGAAGGCATGCATCGCCACCATGTCGAAGCGGCCATCGACCGTGTCGGGGACCCCCAGGCGCTGAAAGAAGACCGGCTGGCGCGCCTGAGAAACCAGTTTCGCGAACAGCCGCGCCGCGATCTGGCTGGTTTCGCTCGGCCCCCCCAGAATTCGGGAGATCAGGCCACCCATGGTCGATTGAGTCACTGCACGTATCCTTGACCAACAAGAAACCGGCCGTCCCGGGACCCGGGCGGCCATCTGCTGCCTGCGCCAGAGGCCCGTCCGGAACTTGACGACCGCAGCGCCCGGTGCGAATTTGCCCTCGGACAACTCTCCCGGGGGAGATGGTCATATCGGATGGCTTTGCCAAGAGCGAGGTCGCCCTGGCAAATGCCCCGCAGTCGGTATCCGTTACAGCTCCCGACCGTACTGACCGGTCGAGGCGGGTGCAACAAAATTGGCAGAATCTGGATTGATCACCATGGCTAAACCACATCGCAGTTCTGGCACCTTCCAGCCCCGCAGCTGGCTTGCGCGCTGTGGCTGGGTGACAACCGTCGGGCTGGGCCTGGCATTGGGTGCCTGCGCGCCCAAGATCGTTCAGCACGGCAATGTTCCCGACGAGGAACAGGTCGTGCAGATCAATCCCGGACTGGACAACAAATCCAGGGTCCAGCAGTTGCTGGGCTCGCCCTCGACCCAGGGTACTTTCGGCGAGGATACTTGGTATTACGTCTCCAAGCGAACCGAGCAGACTGCCTTTTTTGAGCCCGACGTTGTGGACCAGGGGGTACTGGCGATCACTTTCGACGAGCAGGGTGTGGTGAACGACCTCAAAGTATATGACCATCGCGACGGCCGGTTGGTCGCCATGGTTGACCGGGTGACGCCGACACAGGGCAATTCGATGACCATCGTGCAGCAGCTGCTTGGAAACTTCGGCCGTTTCGATCCCGACAGCTCGTCAAAGCCGAGCAACCCGGGTAGCAGCTCGGGTCCGGGGGGCCTCTAGCTGCACTCCTGGCGGCAATCGGCCTCAGCAATCCCGCAAAAGCCCGCGCCTACACACAAAAAACCCCGGCCGATCTCCCGGCCGGGGTTTTCATTTCCGAACGCCGTGCGGCGTCAGGCGGCGAGCGCCGCCAGCAGCAACAGAGCGACGATGTTGGTGATCTTGATCATCGGGTTGACGGCCGGACCGGCAGTATCCTTGTAGGGATCGCCGACCGTGTCACCGGTCACTGCGGCCTTGTGGGCGTCGGAGCCCTTGCCGCCGTGGTGTCCGTCCTCGATGTACTTCTTGGCATTGTCCCAGGCGCCGCCGCCAGAGGTCATCTGGATGGCGACGAACAGGCCCGTGACGATGGTGCCCAAAAGCATGGCGCCGAGGGCGATGAAGCCCTGGGCCTGCCCGGCGACGCCGGCCACCACGAAGTAGAGCACAATGGGCGCCACCACCGGCAGCAGCGACGGCAGGATCATCTCCTTGATCGCCGCGGTGGTGAGCATGGCGACCGCCTTGCCGTATTCCGGCTTGGCCGTGCCTTCCATGATGCCGGGGATCTCCTTGAACTGACGCCGGACTTCGACCACGACGGCGCCAGCCGCGCGGCCCACCGCCATCATGCCCATGGCGCCGAACAGGAACGGCATGGCGCCACCGATGAAGAGACCGATGACGACATAGGGATTGTTCAGCTCGAACTTGATGGTATCGATCAGCTGCGGGAAGTAGTGCTTGAGATCCTCGGTATAGGCCGCGAACAGCACCAGGGCCGCGAGCGCCGCCGAACCGATGGCATAGCCCTTGGTCACCGCCTTGGTGGTGTTGCCGACGGCGTCGAGGGCGTCGGTCACCTTGCGGACTTCCGGCGGCAATTCGGCCATTTCCGCAATGCCGCCGGCATTGTCAGTCACCGGACCGTAGGCATCGAGAGCGACAATGATGCCGGCCAGCGACAGCATGGTCGTGGCCGCGATGGCGATGCCGTAGAGATCACCGAGGCTGTGCGCCGCGATGATCGCCGCCGCGATCACCAGCACCGGAAGTGCGCAGGCTTCCATCGAGACCGCGAGGCCCTGAATGATGTTGGTGGCATGGCCGGTGGTCGAGGCCTGGGCCACCGACCGCACCGGGCGATAGGCGGTCGAGGTGTAGTATTCCGTGATCCAGACCAGGAGGCCGGTCACGGCAAGACCGATCACCGCGCACCAGACGATGGCGGTACCGGTGATGGGCGCACCTTCGACCGAGCCGAAGCCGGTGTACTGGTACACCAGCGCCGCAATCAGGATGATCGAGATCACGCTGGCCGCGATGAGGCCCTTGTAGAGCGCGCCCATGATGTTCTGGGAAGAACCCAGCTTGATGAAGAAGGTGCCGATGACCGAGCCGATCACACTGGCGCCGCAGATCAGCAGCGGCAGCAACATCAGCTTTTCCTGGGCAAGGCCGGTATAGAAGATCGAGCCCAGCAGCATCGTGGCGACCACGGTGACCGCGAAGGTCTCGAACAGGTCGGCCGCCATGCCGGCGCAGTCGCCGACATTGTCGCCCACGTTGTCGGCAATGACGGCGGGGTTGCGGGGATCATCTTCCGGGATACCGGCTTCGATCTTGCCGACCAGATCGGCGCCGACATCCGCACCCTTGGTGAAGATGCCGCCACCGAGGCGGGCGAAGATGGAGATCAGCGAGGCGCCGAAGGAGAGACCGACCAGGGCTTCCAGCATGGCGCGCATCTCGACGCCACCGGCCTTGAGTACCGCGTAATAGCCAGCGACCCCGATCAGGCCGAGGCCGACCACCAGCATGCCGGTGATCGCGCCGGACTTGGCCGCGACGTCTAGCGCCGGGGCAAGGCCGTTGCGGGCGGCTTCGGCGGTACGGACATTGGCACGCACCGAAACATTCATGCCGACATAGCCGGCAACGCCCGAGAGCACGGCGCCAATGATGAAGCCGATCGCCGACAGGCTGGAGAGAGCAAAGAACAGAATGATCGTGACGACCACGCCGACCGCGGCGATCGCCGTGTATTGCTTGTTGAGATAGGCATTGGCGCCTTCTTGAATCGCCGCGGCGATTTCCTGCATGCGCGCGTTGCCAGCGCTCGACGCCAGGACGGATTTGGTTGCCCAGGCGCCGTAGACCAGCGCCAGCAAGCCGCATCCGATGACCAACCAGAGTAACGGATCCATTATTTCATCCCCTCAATCAGAACGTGTTCGTCGTTGTGCCGTCGCCGGGATCTCGGCGGGTGCCGCTGCCCGGAATCGCGGGCAGCCCACCCACCGCCACCAGCGGTGGTTTTCGGAAGTGGCGGGAACATAAAGGAATCGACATGGCGTGGCAACATCTGGGCCGGGCCACACTGGCACCCCAAGATATGGACAAAATGCCACCGATTCGGCCGGAATCGACGGCCGTCAGGGAGGGCTCAGCCGAGAAGCTGGCGCTGGCCGCGACGACGGACCTGGATCATTTCAGCAAGGATCGAGAGGGCGATTTCCTCCGGCGAGATCGCCCCAAGATCAAGCCCCGCCGGAGCACGCAACTCCTCCAGCCGCGCCGCCGGAACGCCGGCCTCGGCCAGTTGGGCGCGCAAGGCCACCGCCTTCTTGGGGCTGCCGACAAAGGCAACATAACTGGCCTCGACCGCCAGGGCCGCCTTCAGCGCCGCTTCGTCCCCCTTGCCCTGGGTGGAGACCACGATGAACCGCTCCCCCGACGGCAGGGACGAGAGGTCGTAGCCATCAATCTGTCGGCCGCCGGTCGCGCCAAAGGCGGTGCGGTCCACGGCGGGCGCCGCGACCGTCAGCGCAAAGCCGAGCCCGGCGGCCTGCTGCGCCAGGGCCAGGGCCACCGGGCTCGCCCCGCAGATGACCAGTTGCGGCCGCGGCAGGAACGGCTCCACGAAGACATCCATGGTACCCTGGCTGGGGCACATGTTCTTGGCAAAGGCGATGCCGGCACGCTCCTCACCCGGCCGCAGGCCCTGATCCTTGAGCAGGTCCATGGGCTGGATCGAGACCAGCCGCGGCTTGCCGTCCAGCAAGGCGGCTTGGGCCGCCTTGAGGACCGCGCCGCGGGCGCAGCCGCCGCCGATCCAGCCGCCTTCAATCGTTCCATCCGGCAGGATCACCGCCTTGGCCCCGGGTTTCGCGGCGGTCGCCGCCACGGTACGCACCACCGTTGCCAGGGCAAAGGCCCGCTCGCCCGCTTTCATGGCGCTGACCAGATCCAGGATGTTGTCGCTCGTTACCATTGAGCGCTCCGTTACAGGCGAGCGAGGCGCGGCGCCAGGGCCGCGAGGCTGTCGAGATTGTGGGCGCTGGCGAGCAGGTCGATAAAAGGTAGCGCCGCCTGCATGCCGCGGGCCTCGGGCCGGTAGTCGGCCGAACCCAGCAGGGGGTTGAGCCAGACCAGTCGCCGGCAGCGGCGTTTCAGTTTGGCCAGTTCCGCCGCCAGCAGATCGGGCGCACCGGCGTCGAACCCGTCGGAGAGAATGATGACGCAGGCGCGACCCGCAAGCGCGCTCTTGGCATGGAAGCGGTTGAAGACGGCCAAACTCTCGCCAATCAGGGTTCCACCGCCCAGACCTTGCGCCAGCAGGACCAGCCGATCGATCGCGCGCTGCGGATCGGGCTCGCGCAGGGCCGGTGCGATGTGCACCAGATGGGTATGAAACAGATAGGCATCCGCCATGCGCGATCGCATGACCAGGCCGCGCAGGAAGCGGGCGAAAGCCCGCATATAGGGCTCCATCGAGCCGGAGGCATCGAGCAGGGCCACGATGCGCATGGGCTCCTCGCGACGGCGACGGCGCACCAGATCCAGCGGCACGCCACCACGCCCGACGCTGCGGCGAATGGTACGGCGCAGATCGAGCTGGCTGCCGCGCCGCGCCTGGCGATAGCGGCGGGTGCGACGGACGCGCAGGGCGGCGGCGAGATCGACTGCCACATCCTCAGCCGCCCGCAACGCCGCCGGGTCGGCGATGTCCTTGAAGTCGGTCTGCGAGGTCACTGTCTGCGCCGAGGCGCCTTCGGTACGCGGGATCTGGCTGGGCATTTCGTCATCGCCCGGTCGACTGAGCGTCTGCCAGGCCTCGATCGCGGGCCCGGCGCGGCGCGGACCGTCGCCGCCCGGCTGCGTCACCGTCGGTGCGTTGGCGCGGGACGGCAGGTTGCGCTGGCGCAGCAGGGTCTTGGCGCGCCGCGTCAGCCAGAAGGCGTCGAACAGCTCCTCAAATTTCGCCCATTGCTTCGGGTTGCGACAGCACAGGGCGCGCAAGGTGCCACGCCACAGATACGGACGTGCGCCGGCGCCATGGGCGAGACCCACCAACGCATCGGCAAGGTCGGTCGGGCCTACAGCAAAGCCATGATCGCGCAGATAGCGCAGGAAAAGCGACACGCGCCGGCGCATCAGCGGCCCGGCGCCGCCCTCCAGCGCCACCACATCGCCGCTCATGCCACCCGCTCCAGCAGCCGCACCCAGACTTCGCACGGCAGGGCGGCGCGGTCTTCCTGGGTCTTGATCAGCGTGGCGATCAGCTGGTAGGCCGCCTCGATATTGGCGCCGAGATCCTTGATGCCGAGTCCCATGAGGGCCGCCGCCCAGTCGAGCGTCTCGGCGACACCCGGCACCTTGGCGAGGCTTTCCTTGCGGATGCGGCCCACGACATCGGCGATCTGGGCGGCGAGATCGCTGTCGATCCCGGGCAGCCGGGCGCGGATGATGCGCGCCTCGCGCTCGGGATCGGGATAGTCGATGTGATGATAGAGACAGCGCCGTCGCAGCGCGTCGGAGAGATCGCGGGTACCGTTCGAGGTGAGGATGACAAAGGGCCGCGCCCTGGCCGTCACGGTGCCGAGTTCCGGAATCGAGATCTGGAAATCGGACAGCAGTTCCAGCAGCAGCGCCTCGAATTCCTGATCGGCGCGGTCAATCTCGTCGATCAGCAGGACCGGCGCCTGGTTCTGGCGGATGGCGGTGAGCAGCGGTCGCTCCAGCAGGTATTCCTCGCTGAAGATCAGGCGTTCGACCGCCGCCGCATCGCCTTGCCCCTCGCGCGCCTTGATCGCCAGCAATTGGCGCTGATAGTTCCATTCATAGAGCGCCGATTGCTGGTCGAGCCCTTCATAACACTGCAGGCGGATCAGCCGGGTCGCCAGCAAGGCGGCAAGGGCCTTGGCCACTTCCGTCTTGCCGACACCCGCCTCCCCTTCCAGCAGCAGGGGCCGTCCCAGCAGCCCCATGAGCCAGAGCGCGGTCGGCAATTCGCCGTCCGGGACATAACCGCATTCGACCAGGGACCGGGCGATCCGGTCGCGATCTCCCAGGAGGTCGTGCCGCGCGTTCATCCTCTCGACTTACCCATGCAGGCCGAGCTTCTCCGCCACCATCCAGGTACGCCAGTTGTCGTGCGGCATCTGGATATGGGTGGAACCTAGGAAGGCGAAGGCATCGTTGATCGCGTTCGAAAAGGCTGGCACACCACCGACATTGGGGCTTTCGCCCACGCCCTTCGCCCCGATCGGGTGATGCGGCGACGGTGTCACGGTAAAATCGGTCTCCCAGTGCGGCGTCTCGACCGCGGTCGGCAGGAAATAGTCCATCAAAGAGGCCGTCACCACATTGCCCATCTCGTCGTAGCGGATCTCCTGGCCCATGGCGATGCCGAAGGCCTCGGTAAGGCCGCCATGCACCTGGCCCTCGATGATCATGGGATTGATGCGTGTGCCGCAATCGTCAAGGGCGTAGAAGCGTCGGATCTTGGTGCTGCCGGTATCGACATCGACATCGGCCACGCAGAAATAGGCACCGAAGGGATAGGTCATGTTGGGCGGGTCGTAGTAGTTGACCGCCTCCAGACCCGGTTCCAGCCCCGGCGGCGGCGCATTGTAGGAGGCCCAGGCAATCTCCTTCATCGACTTGAACTTGTCCGGGGCACCCTTGACCCGGTAGCCGTCGATATCCCATTCGAGGTCGTATTCCGAGACTTCGAGCAGGTGTGCTGCGATCATCTGCGCCTTGGCGCGGATCTTTCTTGCCGCCATGGCAATCGCGGCGCCCGCGACCGGCGTCGAGCGCGAGCCATAGGTGCCGAGACCATAGGGGGCCGTATCGGTATTCCCCTCCTCGATCATGATGTCGGCGGCGGGAATGCCGAGCTCTGTCGCCAGGATCTGGGCATAGGTGGTTTCATGCCCCTGGCCCTGGCTCTTGGTGCCCATGCGCGCGATGATGGAGCCGGTGGGATGGATGCGGATCTCAGCGGAATCGAACATGGCGATGCCGAGGATGTCGCAGTTCTTCGAGGGGCCGGCGCCCACGATCTCCGTGAAGAAGGCGATGCCGATGCCCATCAGCTCACGCGTCTCGCCGCGCTTGAAGGCTTCCTGCTTCGCCTTCTGCTCGGCGCGGAGCTGCTCGTAACC
>JAEUKV010000049.1 GCA_016794165.1 Rhodospirillaceae bacterium | reverse complement strand
GCGCTGTTCGTCCGGCCGATCGTCGGCAGGAAGAAGTCGAGCAGGGCGAACAGGGTTGCCTCGGCCCGGTTGGCGGCAATCACGCCCACCGCGCCGTCGCTATCGCCGGGGCACCCGCCAAGCCCGACGGCGAAATGCGCGGCGTCCATGGCGGCGAGCCAGATGTCGTTGGGATGATCGATCCGGGCGACGATCTCGCCACCATCGATCTGGACCGAGAATTTGGGCGAGAGGGCGTGGTAGGCTGCCTCACTCTCAAGCCGCGCGAGCACCGCATCCGCGAGCGGTGTGACGTCAACCAGCGCGGCCGGATCGAGGCCGGCGACCGGGCTCACCATCACATTGCGCACATCGTCTGCGCCGCTGTCGCGGGGGCCGAGCCCGGCCGCGACCAGTATCTGTATCAAGGCGTCTTCCTGGCCAGTCTTCACGCCGCGAATCTGGATGTTGCTGCGGTTGGTGGCTTCGATTGTCGGTTGCCCGAACCGCGCGGCGGCCGCGGCGATCGCGCGCAGCTGAGCAGCCGTGACCAAGCCGCGCGGCAGCTTGATGCGGCAGATGCCGCCATCGCGCGACGGCACGATCCGAAACAGGCCGGGGCAGGCAAAGCGCCGGTTGCGGGTCGCGTCGCCGGCGGCCTGTTCGGAAGAACTCGTTGCTTGAATCGCGCGATCGGTCACTGCGTCACCGGCTTGGGCCGTCGCGGCGAATGGGCGGATCGCCTCGACGAGGCCGACCGCCACGGCACCGATACGCCCCGACCGATGCATCCAACCGCAACCCGTTTCACCGGCAGGTCTCCTGGCTCGCGGGTCCGTGCCGATCGCCGCCTTCCCGGAACGGATCCAGTGGCCGATTGCGATGGGCTCGCCGCTCACAGTTGCGGGGGCAGCCGCGGCTTGGGGCAAGGGAGCCCCTCCCGCGTTCCCTCTTAGGCCCCGAAGGGCACCGATGAATGGCCTTCTTCTATAGGAGCCGACCGGGGAGCGGAAGCGGATTTTCCGCGGGTTTCCATGGCCGCGCCCCCTTGCCGGGCCGGCCGCCATGCCGTATTGAGGCGCAAAAGCGGCCTTCATTTCAAAGAGATGTGCGGCATGACAGCCTGGCTCACGCTGGTCGGCATCGGCGAGGATGGAATGGATGGGCTGGGCGCCGCCGCGCGTGCGGCTCTGAAGGGCGCCAGCATTGTTTTTGGCGGCGCCCGGCACCTCGCCATGCTGCCGGCCGATTTTGCCGCCGAACGCCGTGCCTGGCCGACGCCCTTTGCCGATGCTTTCGACCAGGTCCTGGCCCTGAAGGGGCGGCCAGTCTGCGTGCTGGCGAGTGGCGATCCGATGCTCTACGGCATGGGCGCCAGCCTCAGCCGGCTGGTACCGGCCGAGGAGATGCATGTGCTGCCGGCACCGTCCTCCTTCTCCCTGGCGGCGGCGCGGCTGGGCTGGGCCTTGCAGGATGTCGCGCTCCTCACCATTCATGGTCGCCCGATCGAAGGCCTGCACCCGCATCTCCACCCTGGTAGCCGGCTGCTGATCCTCAGCCATGACGGCGGCTCCCCGGCGGCGGTTGCAAGGATGCTGGTCGAGCGTGGCTTCGGCGCCAGCCACCTCATCGTTCTCGAACATCTCGGTGGCGCTCAGGAACGTCGCCTGGAAGGCACCGCCGCATCATGGCCGGCGGAGCGGGGGGCGGACCTCAACATTGTGGCGGTTGCATGCCGTGCCGGACCGGAAGCACGGGCCCTGTCGACTCTGGCGGGATTGCCGGACGATGCCTATCGCCATGACGGGCAGCTGACCAAGCGCGATGTCCGCGCTGTCACTCTTGCGCATCTGGCACCCTGCCCGGGCGAGCTGCTGTGGGATGTCGGCGCCGGTTGCGGCTCGATCGGCATCGAGTGGATGCGCACTCATGTCAGCTGTCGCGCCATCGCCATCGAGGCGGATGAGGGCCGCCAGGGGCTGATCGTCGAGAACAGTCGGCAATTGGGTGTGCCCGGCCTCAGCCTGGTGAAGGGCGCCGCGCCGGCAGCCCTTGATGGCTTGGAAGCACCCGATGCGATCTTCATCGGCGGCGGCGTCACCGATGAGGGGGTGCTGGATTCGTGCTGGGCCGGCCTGAAAGTGGGTGGCCGTCTGGTCGCCAATGCGGTCACGGTACAAAGCGAGATGCGGCTGGTGGCCTTTCGCGACAGGATGGGCGGAGATCTTGTCCGGATCTCGGTTTCCCAAGCAGCGCCCCTGGGCGGTTTCGATGCCTGGCGCGCGTCGCTACCGGTGACCATCCTGACTGCCCGCAAGTTGGGTTGATCAGGCCTTTTTCTTCATAATAATCAGTTAAACCAATGGATTGAGCGCTGGTTGCCGTTCCTGGGCGCACGCAAATCCAGCTTGCGGCAGGTTGTCGCCTATAATATAAAGACATTCTTATATGAGCATTTCTAAGAAGTCAGAGGAATGACCATGAACATCCAGCCGGATTTGGCGCTCGAGAGGACCAGGCGGCGAAGGAAGGAACCCGACGTTGCACTTGGCGCGACGGCCATACCGTCGCAGGTGGCAGTCAGCTTCGAGTTCTTTCCGCCAAAGGACCCGCGCCAGGAAACGTCCTTTTGGACTGCCGCGACGTGCCTGCGACGCTGGAACCCGACCTTCATGTCGGTCACCTATGGCGCTGGCGGGTCGACGCGCGGCGCCACCGGCGATCTGGTCGTGACTCTGCAGCAACGCCTCGGCGTCGCCGGGGCTGCGCACCTCACCTCCATCGGCGCCCGTCGGGACGAGGTCGATGCGGTTGCCGATGCCTATTGGGCGACCGGCATCCGCCATATCGTCGCCTTGCGCGGCGATCCGCCGCGTGGCGTCGCAGCGAGGTATACGCCCCGGCGCGATGGCTACCCCTTTGCCGATGCGCTGGTCGCCGGGCTGAAGCGGCGCCATGACTTTGAGATCAGCGTTGCGGCCTATCCGGAGGTTCATCCGCAGGCTGCCAGCGCCGCCGCCGATCTCGATCATCTCAAGCGCAAGATCGACGCGGGAGCATCGCGTGCGATCACGCAGTTCTGCTTTGATCCAGCGGCCATGGAGCGGTTTCTCGACCGGGCGTCGGCAGCAGGCATTTCGGTCCCGATCGTGCCGGGCATTCTACCGATCAGCAATTTCACCAGACTTGCCGCTTTCGCGGAGGCATGTGGCGCTCGCATTCCACTGGACCTCCACACGCAGTGCGAGGGAATCGATACTGAACCGGAACGCCGTGACCGGTTTGCCGTCGCCTTTGCCATCGCGCAATGCCGTGCCCTGCAGAAACTCGGGATCAGGCAGTTCCACTTCTACACGCTCAACCGCGCGGATCTGGTTGAGGGGATCTGTGCCGGGATAGGTGCCGACACTGAACAGGCCCGGCGCATGCACATCTAAGGACACCGCGTTGGTGCCGTATTCTGTCCGATCCTGATTGTCTTTTTTGTCCGGGCCTGATTTGATCGCTGCCGCGCAGGAAATTCCAAGGCAGAAGGCATCCGGACCATCATGGCACACAGCACCGCACCCGATCTTGTCGTCATCAATGCGGACATTCGCACGATGGACCCGCTGCAGCCTCGCGCGGCGGCCGTCGCCGTCAGCAATGGACGCGTATTGGCACTGGGTGACAGCGGCGACATTCGAGCCATGGCCAATGGCGGTTGCCGCGTGGTCGATGCCGGCGGCCGCCTGGTCCTGCCCGGGTTTCAGGACACCCACATCCACCTGCAGGACAGCGGCACCGGCTTTTCCACCAGCGTCAATCTGGAAGGCGCGCGGACCGTCGAGGATTTGCAGCGCCTGCTGCGCGACTTCGCGGCGACGCGCAACGATCACTGGGTGCGTGGCACCGGCTGGTATTCCGGCATCTTCGGCGCCCACAATCTCGACCGTCAGGCGCTGGATGCCGCCGTGCCGGACCGGCCGGTCTTCATCTTCGCCTCCGACGGCCACAACGCGGCGGTGAACACCAAGGCCTGCGAGGAACTGGGCCTTGATGCCAGCGTTGCCGACCCCTTCGGCGGCCAGTTCGTGCGCGATAAGGACGGCCGGCCCACGGGTCTCGCCTATGAGCTGGCGATCGACTGGATCCGGGCACGCATGCCGAAGCTGCCGCTCGATGCTTATTTCGACGGCGTGCGCTATGGTCAGAAACTGGCCAACCGTCATGGCATCACCGGCGTGCTGGATGCGCTGGTGCGCGAGCGGCACATGGTGGTCTATCGCGGCCTCGAGGAGAAGGGCGAACTCAACGTACGCCTGCGTGCCACCGCCATTGTCAATCCGGGGGACAGCGTCGCTGATTCCCTCGGTCGCCTCGAGGCGCTGCGACGCGATTTCCGCTCCGATAACATCCATGTCCACTCGGCCAAATTCTTCCTCGACGGCGTCATCGAGAACCGCACGGCAGCGATGATCGAGGATTATTCCGACGCCACCGGCGGCAATGCCGAGATCATGTTCGACGAGGAATTGCTGCGCGAGCTGATGATCACCTTCGACGCGGCGCGCTTCCAGCTCCATGTCCACGTGATCGGCGACCGGGCGACGCGGGTGGCACTTGATAACATCGCCGCAGCGCGCGACAAGAACGGCGCGTGGCCCAGCTTGCATCAACTCGCCCATGTGCAGCTGATCGATCCCGCCGACATTCCGCGTCTGCGCGAACTCGGCGTCGTTACCAACATGCAGCCTCTCTGGGCCCGCAACGAGCCGTCGGTGACCGAGATGGCGCTGCCACTGGTGGGCGAAAAGCGTGGCCGCTGGATGTATCCCTGGCGCACCATCGTCGACAGCGGCGCACCCTATGCCGTCTCCAGCGATTGGGGGGTCTCGACCCTCAACCCCTTCAAGATCATGCAGACGGCAGTCACCCGCCAGCCCGAAAAGGTGGCGCCTGACTATCCGGTCTTCGTGCCGGAAGAGCGGATGACAGTCGATCAGGTCGTCCGCGGTTACACGACAAAGGCGGCCGAGGCGGCCTGGCGCAGCGACGAGACGGGCTCGCTCACCCCCGGCCGCTATGCCGACATGATTCTGATCGACCGCGACATCTTCACGATCGACCCCTACGAAATCGGCGGGACCCAGGTGGACCTGACGCTGCTGGGCGGGCGCGAGGTCCACCGTGCCGAAGGGTTTTCCGGCTAGCGCGTCTCCGCGATCCGTTCGGCGAACAGGCAGAGCATCTCGTACATCAGCGTCGCGGCGACGAGGGCCGTGTTGCCGGTGGTGTCATAGTTCGGAGCCACCTCGACCACGTCGCCGCCGATGAAGTTCAAGTGCCGCAGGCCGCGCAGCAATTGCTGTGCTTCGAGCGTGGTAATGCCGCCGATTTCGGGCGTTCCCGTGCCCGGGGTGTAGATCGGGTCGAGACCGTCGACGTCGAAGGTGAGATAGACCGGCGCATCGCCGACCACGTGCCGCGCTTCCGCGATCACCGCCGGGACGCCGATCTCGGCGAACTCCTCCATGTAGACGACGCGCATGCCTGTTTCGCGCGAAAAATCCCAGCCGTCGGTGGTGTTCTGTGCACCTCGGATGCCGATTTGGATGACGCGTTTCGGGTCGATCAGGTTTTCCTCGGTCGCGCGGCGGAAAGGGGAGCCATGGCTGAACTTTGAGCCCTGGAACTCGTCCCAGGTGTCGGTATGGGCGTCAATGTGGATCATCGCCACCGGCCCGTCCTTGGCGAGGGCGCGCAGGATCGGCAGCGAGATCGTGTGGTCGCCGCCGGCGGCGAGCGGCATGATGCCGTGGCTCTTCACTTTGGTGAAGACGGCCTCGATCTCGTCGAGGGCCTGGGGATGCTTGAGCAGGCTTTGAAACAGCACGTCGCCCAGATCCGCCACCCGGCAAAGCGCATAGGGATTGATCCTTGAGACATGGTGCATGGTACGCATCAGCGAGGACTGGTTGCGGATCTCGCGCGGACCGTGGCGCGCCCCGGCCCGGTTGGTGACGCCGCCGTCATAGGGGACGCCGATCAGGCCGATATCCACATCGTCCCAATTCTCCGCCAGGGCAACCCGCATGAAGGTCGGGATACCGGTATAGCGCGGCTGCAGCATGGCGGTGGTGTCGGTGGTCCTTGGCGACATCTCTGATCCTCGTGTCCATAGGCCTTCGGCTGGTGGCGAGCTTAGTCAGATCGTCTTGCAGGCGCGACAGGTAAAGCGGCAGACCCATGCCGCAGGTGCGAAGGCCGAGATTGCCGGCGCCGATTGCGAATCCACCGCGGCCTGCCTATCCTCTGGCCTGAAATCGACCTTCTGGCGGTAGAGGCCCATGGGAACACTGATAGGTGGCGACAACCGGCTGCACCCCCGGTTTGGCTTCGACGGCACGGCGATGCTGCTTTTCGACGATCAGGATCGCGGCCGGACCCTGGCGATCACCAACTATCGCAACATCTCGCAGGGTGGGGCTTGCGTGTTGTCGCCTGACGTCAAGGGCTTCGCGCTTGGCGACCGCATGTTCCTGATGCCGGAGCGGTATCGCCGCAAGCGCGAGGCGGTCGTGGTCATGGCCACATCCGGGCACCTGCACCTGGAAATTCCGCGCAGCCAGGCGCTAAGCGAATTCGAGGTCGCAGAGATTCTCGAACAGATCGATCGCACCAGCCACATCGCCAGTCATATCGACTAAACCCGCGCCGTCTGGCCCCGGTCTGCGGATGCGCCGCGCTCTGACTAGCGAACGATGCTGGAGATGATGATCGCACCGGGAAAAGCCATGGCAATATGGGATGCGCTGACCCGCACCACGGTGGCAATGGTCGGTCCCACATTGGGCAGATCGAGCGACACCTTGTCCCCGACCGTGACGGGTCCGCTGGTCTCGATCAAGGCCCCGCCTTCGGAGATATCGATCAGCCGGCAGGTAACGCGCGCACCCTTGATCATGACATCGGTCGGCAGATTGACGATGTAGCGCTCGGCCCGCCGCCGCTCGGCGTGATCGTCCGTGTCCTTGTGCAAATCGTTCATCGCCTGCGTTCCGACCTCATTTCTTCGTCGCGCAATCTGACACGCCGGGCCCGCATCGCCAAGCCTTTCGCGGGTGACGATGACAGAATTTAACGTTTTTTTTACCATATCGCCCGGTTTTTCAGGCGATGCCGAGGCGACAACGCCGCGGTGCCAGGAGCGACTCGGCGATGCCGCGATCACCGAGATCGGCCGACAATTGCCCTTGCAGGATCAATTGATGCGTGATTCGACCGAGTGCCGCCGCCAGCATGATGCCGTAGCCACCCTGGCCGGCGAGCCAGAAGAATCCGCTCGTATTCTCATCGAGCCCCACCACTGGGCAGTCGTCGCGGACAAAGCTGCGCAGCCCGGCCCAGCTGTGTTCGATGCGGCGAACGTTAAGATGCGTCTTGCGCTCCAGCCAGTCGACGATCATCGCCATGTCGAGATCTTCCGGCTGCGCATCGCAGGCCGGACTCGGTGTTGCGTCGCCGAGCGAGGCCATCAGGCGGCCGGCATCGGGTTTGACGTAGGATTCGGTTTCGCCGTCGTCGACAGCCGGCATGGTAATCGGTGCGAGTGCCGGGTCGCCGGCGATGACGATGGCCGTGCGGCGCTTGGGTTGGAGGCCGATCGGCGGCAGTCCCGCCAGTTGACCGATCTCGTCGGCCCAGGCACCGGCCGCGTTGATCAGCACCGGCGCCGTGAAGGTGGCGCCCGAGGCAGTGGTCACCCGCCAGTTTCCAGCGGTGCGTTCGAGGCCGAGAACACGCTGGTCGGTTGCCAGCCGTCCGCCTCGCGACTTGAACTGCTTGAGAAAACCCTGGTGAATGGCATTAGCATCCATATCCATGACATGGGGGTCGAGGATGGCACGCGCGACGGCCTCGCGGCGTAGCAGCGGTGCCATTTCGCAGGCGCGGGCAGGAGAAATTTCTTCGAGAGGCGTCTCTGCCGGTGCCATGGCGATGAACTCGTCAATGCGATGCTCTGCACCGGTGCTCACGAAGGAAAGCGCCTGGCGCGGGGTCAGCAGTGCCTGGCTTGCAAAACCCAGCGGCGGGTCGCGATAGAATACCGTGCTGGCGGCGACGATGGCACGGACGACGGCCGGGCCGTAATTCGGGGTATAGAGGGCCGCCGAACGGCCGCTGCTGTGATAGCCCGGACGTTCCTCCATCTCGAGCATGATCGTGCTGCCCGTCGCCGCCATTTCGGCGGCGGCGGCGGCGCCGGCAACGCCGGCGCCAATCACCAGGAAATCGCAGTGATCGCTCATCGCCACAGGCCCTCCGGCTTGCGTCCGATCACGTGGAACCGCCATCCGAGCCCAAGCGTCGCCACGGAAAGAGCGGCGATGAGCGACCAGATCAGTGCTGGCACTCCCATTTCCAAACGATACCCCAAGACATATCCCATCGGGATCCCCACTATTGCGAAACTGACGATATAAACGATGGTCGGAAACAACGTGTCCGCCGCTCCGCGTAGCGCGCCCATCAGAACGCCTTGTAGGCCATCGGCAATGAACAGCAAAGCGGTGAGGATGAGGGCGGCGGTCAGCAGGGCGAGGACGCCGGCATCCTGGCTGTAGAGCCCGGCGATCGATGGCGCGAGGGCAACGGTAAAGGCTGCCAGCAGGCCCATCACGATGCACTCCAGGCCGGTCGCCACCCAACCGGCGCGGCGCATGTCGATAGCACTTTGCCGGCCGATGGCGTTGCCGACCCGAACCGAGGCCGCGGTCGATAGGCCAAGCGTCAGCATGTAGACGAAACTGGTAAAATTGATGGCCGCATACATCGTCGCAAGTTCCACCGTGCCGAGCCATCCGGCCATGACGATCATGAAATTGAAGCAGCCGGTTTCCGTGCCGATGGCAAAGGCCAGGGGGATGCCGAGCCGCAGCAGTTGGCGCAGGACCTCGGGATCAAAGGAGAAGATGGGCATGGCCGCGTATTTGTCGCGTTCCCGCATGTTGACGATGTAGGCGAAAGCGGCGGCAAGCATGATCCAGCGGGCGATGGCCGTAGCGAGGGCCGAGCCGGCAGCGCCCATTTCGGGCGCACCCAGATTGCCGGGCACGAATACCCAGTTGAGCGCCAGGTTGACGAGATTGCCGCCAAGCGCGATCGCGACGCCCGGCCAGGGGCGATTGATCCCCTCGAGAAAGAACGAGCAGGCAGTGAACATCAGGATGCCCGGTAGCGAGTAACTCAGGATCCGCAGCGCTGCCCCGCCTTCGACAATCGTGGCTTCCGGTTGGCCCAGCCAGCGCAGCCACTGTTCCGCCGGCCAGGAGATCAACAGCCACAGCAGGCCAGTGCCTGCCGCGATGGTCAGGCCGCAGCGCAGGGCGCGCCCGCAATCCGCAAATCGCCCGGCACCATCGGCCTGGGCCGTCTTGATGATGGTGCCGATCAGCAGGCCGACACCGACGACCAGCAACGTTGCCTGGGGCACCGCCGCGGCCCCAAAGGCGGCAAGTGTCTCCTTGCCCTGCCAGCCACAGAACACGGCATTGACCGAAAACATGATCACCAGGCCGGCCCGGGCCGCCATCACCGGGGCAGCCAGTGCGATCGTACGGCGAACATGATGGCCGAGGCCTGTAAAGCCGTCGGATGGGGTGCTGGGGGAAGGCATTTCGGACCGAGATACCATAGATATGTAAGGGGTAAACTTGCGAAAGCGTAGTTGAGAGGTTAAGCTTAACTAGTTGATTTGCCATGAAACGGCAATGGACAGAGGGGAGCCATGGGACCAGTTGCCAGCGCCAAGCCGCCCTGGAACGTTCGGTTGCGCGCATGGTGGGAAGGGGTCGAGTCAACCATTCCGGAGGCGAACGGGGCAAGGTCGGGAAGCGATCCTTCGCTGCGTGCCACCCAGGTCGCGGAGCCAACGATTCCGCCTCTCATGGAATGGGAAACGGAAGCGATCCGCATCCAGCAGCAAATCTGGGGCAAGGGCTATTACAAACCCGGTGGCGAGGAACATGTTCTTGGCCTGGCCAAACCGTTTGGACTCAATCCATCGCTGACGGTGATGGAGTTCGGTGCCGGTCTGGGCGGGGGAACGCGCGCCCTGGTCAATGAATTCGGTGTCTGGGTGAGCGGCCTCGAACCGACCGCCGACCTCGCTCGGGCCGGGAAGGAAATGTCGGTCAAGGCGGGTGTGGAGAAAAAGGCCGAGATCATTCGCTACGATCCTGCCGGATTTGAACCCAAACCGAACTCGATCGACTGCATTCTCTCGTCCGAAACGCTTTATCTTGTTGAAGATAAAGTGAAACTGATGAAAACCTTCGAGCGCTGCCTGAAGTCCCGCGGGCAAATCTCGATTACCGATTTCGTGCGCAGCGACGATGTCGCCGCCGACGACCCGAAGCTCAAGGGGCTCGGGCTCAAACCTGAAGATCCGACCCATTTTGCCTCAAGCGCCGAATATGTGCGCTGGTTTCGCGAACTCAACTTCGATCTCCGCGTGAATGAGGAGATCACGGAAGGCTATCGCAAGATGATCATGGATGGCTGGGTGGATTTCACGCAGTCCGGCGGCGAAAAAGCGGCCCATGCCAGGGCGTTGCCCGAATCCGTGGTCAAGGAGGTGGAATTGTGGAGCCGCCGGGTCGCGGCGCTCGATGCCGGGACGCTGCAGGTCAAGCGCTACTACGCCATCAAGCTCGGCGGGAGCAAGCTGATGTCCAACTGGTGAGCTATAATTACTGTTTTATTTCAATAAGTTGACCGTGGATTGCCAGAGGTTGACAGGTTCGGTTCGGGTCACTATGTTGCGCCATCGTTTGAGACTCGTTGACCAAGGAACCGGACCATGAAGGTTATCAATTCGCTGAAGTCGGCCAAGGCACGGCACAAGGATTGCCGTATCGTGCGTCGCAAGGGCCGGGTCTATGTGATCAACAAGACCAATCCGCGCTTTAAGGCGCGCCAAGGTTGATTCCGCACCGGGTGATGCGGCAAATCACCGGATTGGGTAACGCTGGTTAGACATTTGTCGGTCCGGCGCGTTGATCGAGCTGGATCCGACCCGAGACAACAGAAACCGCGCGAGGCACTTGCCCGCGCGGTTTCTTTTTGCGCTATAGATCGATCATGCAGATGCCGCTGCCCGATCCCGCCGCTCTTGCCGCGGCGCCGCGCTTCATCGATGCCCTGCGCGAGGCGCTGGGGCCTGAGGGTGTCATCGCCGATCCGGGGGCATTGCGTCCCTATGAAAGTGATGGCCTCACGGCCTATCGGCAGATCCCCCTGGCGGTTGCCCTGCCGCGCTCGACCGCCGAGGTCGCGGCGGCCCTGCGCATTGCCGGCAGGTTTGGGATCAAGGTCGTGCCGCGCGGTGCCGGTACCTCGCTCTCGGGCGGAGCGCTGCCCCTGGCCGACGGACTGCTTCTGGGGCTTGGCAGGCTCAACCGGATACTCGACATCGATCTCGCCAATCGCTGCGCCGTGGTGCAGCCGGGCGTTACCAATCTTGCCATCAGCCACGCCGTTGCCGGGGACGGGTTCTATTATGCACCAGACCCCTCCAGCCAGATCGCCTGTTCGATCGGCGGCAACGTGGCGGAGAACTCGGGCGGCGTCCACTGCCTAAAATACGGCCTCACCACCAACAACCTGCTCGGCCTCGAAGTCGTCCTGATGAACGGCGAAGTGATCCGCGTCGGTGGCCGGCATCTCGATTCCGGCCACTATGACCTGATGGGAATCCTGACCGGATCGGAGGGCCTGCTGGGCGTCGTCACCGAGGTCACCGTGCGCCTGCTGCGCAAGCCGGAAACCGCCCGCGCCCTGATGGCCGGCTTCGCCAGCAGCGAAGCGGCGGGTGCCGCGGTGGCAGCCATCATTGGCGCCGGCATCGTCCCGGCCGGGATGGAGATGATGGACCGGCCGGCCATTCATGCCGCCGAGGATTTCGTGCAGGCGGGCTACCCGCTTGATGCCGAGGCGCTGCTGATCGTGGAACTCGACGGACCCAAGGTCGAGGTCGACGATCTCATCGCCCGGGTCAGCGCCATTGTACTGTCGCATGGCGGCACCGGGCTGCGCATCAGCGAGAGCGAGACGGAACGCCTGACCATCTGGGCCGGGCGCAAGGCGGCCTTTCCCGCGATCGGGCGTATCTCGCCGGACTATTACTGCATGGACGGGACCATTCCGCGCCATCGCCTGCCCGACGTGCTGCGTCGCATGACGCAGCTTTCGGCGCAGCATGGGCTGCGCGTGGCCAATGTCTTTCATGCCGGCGACGGCAATCTCCATCCCTTGATTCTCTATGATGCGAACAAGCCGGGGGAACTGGAGGCTGCCGAAGCGTTCGGCGCCGACATCCTGCGGCTTTGTGTCGAGGTCGGGGGCGTGTTGACCGGCGAACATGGCGTCGGCGTCGAGAAACGGGATCTGATGCCCAGCATGTTCAATCCGACCGATCTGGCACAGCAGCAGCGCCTCAAATGCGCCTTTGATTCCGACCTGTTGCTCAATCCGGGGAAGGTCTTCCCGACCCTGCGGCGCTGTGCCGAACTGGGTGCCATGCATGTCAAGGGCGGGCAACTGCCGCATCCCGATCTGCCGCGGTTTTGACCATGACCACCCTTGCGCCGCGCAGCGAAATGGAACTGGCGGAGATTGTCGCCGACGCCTATGCCACGGACCGGCCGATGGCCATTGTTGGCCGCGGCACCAAGTCCGGCTGGGGTCGCGCGGTGGACCATCCGGTGGCGCTCTCGCTGGCGGGGTTCAGCGGCATCGTCGACTACGCGCCGGCCGAACTGGTGCTGACGGCCGGGGCCGGGACGCCGCTGACGGAGATCCAGGCGGCGCTCGCTGCCGAGGGGCAGCATCTTGCCTTCGAGCCGGTAGATTGCGGGCCCATCTTCGGGCATCAACCGGACCGGGCGACGATCGGCGGTGTGCTTGCCTGCAATCTCAGCGGATCGCGCCGGCCATTCGCTGGTGCGGCGCGCGATTTTTTCCTGGGTTTTCACGCGGTCAACGGCCGCGGCGAGATATTCAAGGCCGGCGGCAAGGTGGTGAAGAACGTCACCGGCTATGACCTGCCGAAGCTGCTCGCGGGCTCGATGGGCACGCTGGCGGCGCTGACGGAAGTCACGGTGAAGGTGCTCCCGGCGCCCGAGAAGCAGCGCACGGTCCTGATCCCGGTCAGCGATGCCGCGCAGGGGCATGCGCGGATGATCGCACTGCTGCAGGATGCCTTCGAGATCGACGGCGCGGCCTTCCTCCCCGCTGCGGTTGCGGCGCGCTCCGGCGTCGATCTGGTGCGCGGCCTCGGCAGCGCGCTGATCGCCTTGCGGCTGTCCGGCGCGCCGGGCTCCTGCGCC
>JAEUKV010000017.1 GCA_016794165.1 Rhodospirillaceae bacterium | reverse complement strand
TTGCGTCGTTTTCTTGCATCATTTGCAAGGGAGAGACATAAATCGTATATCCAGGGCGGCTGTTATCCACAGCCCCCAGTCATGTAACCCATGAGCGCGGGCGCGCGCAGAGGCTGAAAGATGAGCACGAAATGGTCGCCGGAGACGTGGCGGACAAAGCCGATCTCCCAGGTTCCTGACTATCCGGACGCCGCCAAACTGGCGTCGGTCGAGGAGCGCCTGCGCGCCTTTCCGCCGCTCGTCTTTGCCGGCGAGGCGCGGCGCCTGACCGAGGCGTTGGGCGACGTGGCGGAAGGCAAGGCCTTCCTGCTCCAGGGCGGCGATTGCGCCGAGAGCTTCGCCGAATTCTCCGCCAACAACATCCGCGACACCTTCCGCGTGCTGCTGCAGATGGCGGTGGTCCTCACCTTCGGCGCGGCCATGCCGGTGGTGAAGATCGGCCGCATGGCGGGTCAGTTCGGCAAGCCGCGGTCCGCGCCCACCGAGGTGATCGACGGCGTGGAACTGCCGAGCTATCGCGGCGACAATGTGAACGGCATCGAGTTCACCCCGGAAGCGCGCATCCCGAACCCGGAGCGGCTGGTCCAGGCCTACAACCAGTCGGCGGCGACGCTCAACCTGCTGCGCGCCTTCGCTCAGGGCGGCTTTGCCGATCTGCACAAGGTGCATCGCTGGAACCTCGACTTCGTGGCCGACAGCCCGCTCGGTCACAAATACAAGGAACTGGCCGACCGCTTGTCGGAGACGCTGGAGTTCATGGCGGCCTGTGGCCTTACCTCCGAGAACGTGCCGCAGATCCGCGAGACCGAGTTCTTCACCAGCCACGAGGCGCTGCTGCTCAACTTCGAACAGGCGCTGACGCGGACCGACAGCTTGACCGGCAAGTGGTACGGCTGCTCGGCCCATTTGCTGTGGATCGGCGACCGCACGCGCCAGCTCGACGGCGCCCATGTCGAATACATGCGTGGTGTCCAGAATCCGATCGGCGTCAAATGCGGCCCGACCATGGACCCGGATGAACTGCTGCGCCTGATCGACATCCTCAATCCGCAGAACATCCCGGGTCGCCTCACGCTGATCGCCCGCATGGCCCACGACAAGGTGGAAGCCAAGCTGCCGCCGCTGGTGCGCGCGGTGAAGCGCCATGGCGCCAAGGTGGTGTGGTCCTGCGATCCGATGCATGGCAACACGATCAAGTCCTCGACCGGTTTCAAGACGCGGCCCTTCGACCGCATCCTTGCCGAGGTGAAGGGCTTCTTCGCCGTGCACCGCGCCGAGGGGACCCATGCCGGCGGCGTGCATTTCGAGATGACCGGCCAGGACGTGACCGAGT
Source organism: Rhodospirillaceae bacterium (assembly GCA_016794165.1). Lineage (GTDB taxonomy): Bacteria > Pseudomonadota > Alphaproteobacteria > Dongiales > Dongiaceae > Dongia. The sequence goes on along the minus strand of JAEUKV010000017.1, from coordinate 11,069 downwards.
GCACCGGCGGTGCCAAGGCGGTGACCGAGGAGGCCCTGGCCGATCGTTACCATACCCATTGCGACCCGCGCCTCAATGCGACGCAGGCTCTGGAACTTGCCTTCCTCATTGCCGAGCAATTGAAAGCGGAGCGCGCCGGTGGACAACGCATCGCCGAAGCCTCGTAACAACGACGACAAGGGAGCAGCGGGACCGGCGCGCGGTCCCGCTGCGACCCAGATCGCTGCGTGGTCGGACCAGTACTTCCTGAAGACCAAGGCGGCGGTCGAGAAGTTCGGCGACTGCCGGGTCACCTATGCGATCTTCATGCGGCGCCCGGTCGTCTCTGCGCCGCGCCTGGCGCTCGACTGGCTGCAGCAGATCGCCAGGGAGCGTGACACCGAGTTCAAGGTCGATCTCGTCTATGAGGAAGGCCGCTGGGTCGGTGCCGGCGAGCCGATCATGTACATCACCGGCTCCTTCGTGCATCTCGCCGATCTCGAGACGCTGCTGCTGATGAAGCTGGGGCCGGCCTGCGTCGCCGCCTTCAACGCCTTCACCATGTGCGCGGATCTGCCCAAGGTGGCGTTCCTCGCCATGGATGCGCGCCACTGCGCCGGGCTGGAGATGGCGGAAATGATGGCCTATGCCGCCTCGGTGGGCTCGGACCGCGCCACCCGCAAGGTCGGTGCCGCCGGCTTCATCGGCAATGCCACCCAGGCGACGGCGCATTATTTCGGCCAGGAGAAGGCGCTGGGTACCATGCCGCATGCCCTCATCGGGTATGCCGGCTCGACGCTGCGCGCCGCCGAGATGTTCCACGAGACCTTCCCCGACGAGCCGATGACCGTGCTGGTCGACTATTTCGGCCGCGAGATCACGGACGCGCTTACCGTCGCCCGCCGCTTCGCCGCTTTGGCGTCACAGGGCCGGCTCTCGGTCCGCATCGACACGCCGGGCAGCCGCTATATCGAGGGTCTCGACCCGCCGGCCTCCTATGCCGTGCTGGACCGGCATGTGCCCAATGTCATCCGCGGCTACCGCAGCGAAGCGGAACTGCGCAACCTGGTGGGTGCCGGCGTGTCGGCCGCCGCCATCTGGCACCTCCGCGACGCCCTCGACCGCGAGGGATTCCACAAGGTGAAGATGGTGGTGTCCTCCGGCTTCGACCCGGCGAAGTGCAAGGTGATGGCGGAGGCCAAGGCGCCCATTGACGTGGTCGGCACCGGTTCCTTCCTGCCCCAGCGCTGGACCGAAACCTATGCCACCGCCGACATCATCGAATACAACGGCGTCAAGCGCGTGAAGGTCGGCCGCGAATTCCTGTTCCGGAAGTAGCCGTTACTTCGGCGCCGCCGCGAAGGGGATTTCCGACCAGACATAGCCGCGCTCGTTGCTGTTCGGCTTGACGCCCCATTGCAGGGCCCAGGTCTTGCCGGTGCGGGTGTCGAGCAGGACGTTCACCGTGCTGCGCGACTTGGTGACATCGGAATCGGCCTGGTCGAGGACCATCAGGATATAGCGATTGCCGGCCTGCTCGATCACCGGCGTGGGGGTGAGGGTGCCCGAACTTTCCTGGGCACCGGCCGGCCGGATCGCCGCGGCTGTGAAGATGGCGAGGAAAATCAGTATCCAGCGCATGGCTTGGCCTTTCGTCGCATGATCTTGGCCTCGCAGCATAGCCGATTGCGGTGGGCGGAGCAGCCCTGACAGCTGTGCAATTGACTTGGGCCCGGCGGTCGCTAAGTTTGCCGCCATGACGGATTCAACCAGAATAGCGCTGGCCCAGATCAACCCCAAGGTGGGGGATGTCACCGGGAATCTGGCGCGGCTGCGCATCGCCCGGACCGAGGCCGCCGCCAGGGGGGCCGGTCTCGTCGTGGCCGGGGAACTGGTGATTTCCGGCTACCCGCCCGAGGATCTGGTGCTGAAGCCCGCCTTCCAGATCGCCTGCCGCGAGGCCGTCGAGGCCCTGGCGCGGGAAACAGCCGATGGCGGTCCCGCCATCATCGTCGGCGCCCCCTGGCTGGCGGAAGGCAAGCTCCACAACGGTGCCTTCCTGCTGGGCGAGGGCCGGATTCTTGCGACGCGCTACAAATACGACCTTCCCAATTACGGCGTGTTCGACGAAAAGCGGGTCTTCGTGCCCGGCCCTCTGCCAAATCCGATCCACTTCGACGGCATGAAGCTCGGCCTGATGATCTGCGAGGATCTGTGGTTCCCGGCGACGGCGGCGCATCTCAAGGCGCAGGGCGCCGATCTGCTGGTGGTGCCCAATGGCAGCCCCTATGAGCACGACAAGCCCGATCAGCGTTTCGACATTGCCCGGGCGCGGCAGAAGGAGACCGACCTACCCATCGTCTATGTCAATCAGGTGGGCGGACAGGACGAACTGGTCTTCGACGGCGATTCCTTCGTGCTGGACCGGGGCGGGGAGCTGCGCTGGCGGTTGCCGGCCTTCGTGGAAGCCGTCGCGGTCACGGAATGGCAGCGCGGCAATGCCGGCTGGCTGTGCCTGCCCGGCGAGGTCGCGGAAAGCCCGAAGCCGCTGGAGTCCATCTACCGGGCCATGGTGCTGGGCCTCAGGGATTATGTGCGCAAGAACAATTTTCCCGGTGTGATCCTGGGTCTCTCGGGCGGAATCGACAGCGCGCTGTCGGCGGCGGTGGCGGTGGATGCGCTGGGTCCGGACAAGGTGCGCGCGGTGATGATGCCCTCGCCCTATACCAGCAAGGACAGCCTGGAAGACGCGGCCCTGTGCGCCGGGATGCTGGGCATCGCCTGCGACGCGATTTCAATCGAGCCGGCGATGCAGGCCTTCGAGGGCATGCTGGCACCGCTCTTCGTCGGTCGCCAGAAGGACACGACCGAGGAGAACATCCAGAGCCGGGCGCGGGGCCTTACCCTGATGGCGCTCTCCAACAAGCTCGGCCATATGCTGCTCACCACCGGCAACAAATCGGAAATGTCGGTGGGCTATGCGACCCTCTATGGCGACATGTGCGGCGGCTATTCGGTCCTCAAGGACATCTACAAGGTGACGGTGTTCCGCCTGTGCCGCTGGCGCAACGGCCATTTCCCGCGGGACGCCCTGGGGCCGCAGGGTCCGGTCATGCCGGAACGGGTCATCACCAAGCCGCCCTCGGCGGAATTGAAGCCCGACCAGACCGACCAGGACACGCTGCCGCCCTATGAGGTCCTCGACGGGATCCTCACCTGCCTGGTGGAGGAGGAGATGGCCGTGGACCAGATCGTCGCCAAAGGCTATGACAAGGCCACGGTCCACCGGGTCTGGCGCATGCTGGACCTGGCCGAATACAAGCGCCGCCAGGCTCCGCCGGGGGTCAAGATCTCGCGGCGTGCCTTCGGCCGGGACCGGCGGTATCCGATCACCAATGGCTTTCGCCCGGGATGAGTGGGGCCGGGATGACGGGGTCAGTTTGATGGAAGTCGAGTGTTGTGATGTCGGTTCGCGTTCGCTTCGCACCCAGCCCGACGGGCAGGCTGCATGTCGGCAACATCTATGTTGCCCTGAATAACTGGCTGTTCGCGCGCCAGCGCGGCGGCTCGTTCCTGTTGCGCCTTGACGATACCGATATCGAACGCTCCACCGCCGCATTCGCCGCCGGGATCGAAACCGATCTCGGCTGGCTCGGCCTCACCTGGGACGTGTTTGCGCGCCAGACAGAGCGCCTGGCCACCTACGATGCCGCGGCAGTACGCCTGAAGGCCAGCGGTCGGCTCTATCCCTGCTACGAAACCGCCGAGGAACTGGCCCTCAAGCGCAAGATCCAATTGGGACAGGGCAGGCCGCCGGTTTATGACCGGGCCGCCCTGAAACTGAGCGCCGATGAACGCGCCGCACTGGAGCGCGACGGTTACCAGCCGCACTGGCGCTTCAAACTGGAGAGCCGCCGGGTGGAATGGCGCGATCTGGTGCGCGGAGACGAGCATATCGATACCGCGAGCCAGTCGGACCCGGTGCTGATCCGCGCCGACGGCACCTATCTCTATACGCTGCCGTCTGTGGTCGACGACATCGAGCTCGGCGTCACCCATGTGATCCGCGGCAACGACCATGTAACCAACACGGCAACACAGATTCAGATCTTCGAGGCATTGGGAAGCAAGGCACCGGGTTTTGCCCATCTGCCCCTTCTGGTCGATGCGGCGGGGGAGGGACTCTCCAAGCGGCTGGGCTCGCTTTCGATCTCGGACCTGCGTGCGCAAGGCCTGGAGCCGATGGCGCTCAACGCCTATCTCGCCCATATCGGCACCGGCGATCCGGTGGTGCCGGTGCGCCATCTTGAGGAACTGGTGGCGTCACACGATCTCGCCAAGTTCGGCAAGTCCAGCCCGCGCTTCGATCCGGCCGAACTGCTGCACCTCAATGCCCGGCTCCTGCACCTTCTGCCCTTTGAAGAGGCGCGGGCGCATCTGGCCGGAGTTGGGCTCGCCGAGGTCGATGCGGCGCTGTGGGACGTGGCGCGGGCCAATGTGGAAAAGATTGAGGAGGTCGCGGAATGGCACCGGATCTGTCGCGGCACGATCGCGCCCACACTTGCGGACCTGTCCTTCGGACAGGCGGCGGCCGATGTCCTGCCACCCGAGCCGTGGGATGACGGCACCTGGAAGAACTGGACCGACGCGGTGAAGAATGCGACCGGACGCAAGGGCAAGGATCTGTTCATGCCGCTACGCCTGGCGCTCACCGGACTCGATCACGGCCCGGAGCTGCGGCTGCTGCTGCCGCTGATCGGTCGCGAGAAAACCCTGCGCCGCCTGCGTGGCGAGAGCGCCTGAGGAAACGACATGACGATTCATCTCTACAACACCCTGCTGCGCGAGAAGCAGATCTTCGAACCGATCGATGCCGGCAATGTCCGCATGTATGTCTGCGGTCCGACGGTCTATGACTATGCTCATATCGGCAATGCCCGGCCGGTCGTGTGCTTCGACGTGCTCTATCGCCTGCTGCGCCATGTCTATGGCGAGAGCCATGTGACCTATGTTCGCAACATCACCGATATCGACGACAAGATCATGGCCGCCGCCGAGAAGACCGGCGAGAGCATCGAGAGCATCACGGCGCGGACCGCCGGCTGGTACCATGACGACATGGCGGCGCTGGGGGCGCTGCCACCGGATCGTGAACCGCGCGCCACGGAATTCGTGCCGCAGATGGTGAAGCTGATCGAGCAGCTGATTGCCAAGGGCTTTGCCTACGAGGCCGAAAAGCACGTGCTCTTTAACGTGCCGGCGATGCAGGACTACGGCCAGCTCTCGAAGCGCAGTCTCGACGACATGATCGCCGGGGCCCGGGTCGACGTGGCGCCCTACAAGAAGCACCCGGCCGACTTCACCTTGTGGAAGCCGTCGGCCGAGAACCAGGTGGGCTGGCCCAGTCCGTGGGGCCGCGGCCGACCGGGCTGGCACATCGAGTGCTCGGCCATGTCGGGCGAGATCCTGGGCCAGGTGTTCGACATCCATGCCGGCGGCATCGATCTCATCTTTCCGCACCACGAGAACGAGATCGCCCAAAGCCGCTGCGCCCATGGCAGCGCGGTGATGGCGAAATACTGGCTCCACAATGGCTTCGTTCAGGTCAACGGCCAGAAGATGTCGAAATCGCTCGGCAACTTCTTCACGGTGCATGAACTGCTGGAGGAGGGGTTCCGCGGCGAGGCCATCCGGCTCGCCCTGCTCTCGGCCCATTACCGCCAGCCGATCGACATCACCCGCGAGGGCATCCAGGACGCGAAGGCGCAGCTCGACCGCTTCTACCGCGCCCTCGCCATGGTGTCGGATCTGGCAGTCGAGGCGGCGCCGACGGACCATGTCCTCGCGGCCATCGCCGACGATCTCAACACGCCGCTTGCGCTCAGCGAGTTGCACGAGTTGGTAACGAAACTTAACAAGGCCACCAGTCAGGCAGAGAAAAAGGTCGCCAAGGCTGCACTATTGGGCGGTGCCAAATTGCTGGGCATTCTCTGGCAGGACCCAGCCAAATGGCTGCAATCCGGCGGTTCGGCGGATGACGCGGCAGTCATCGAAGCACAGATCGCCGCCCGCCTTGCCGCCCGCAAGGCAAAGAACTTCGCCGAGGCGGACCGCATCCGCGATGACCTTGCAGCGCGGGGCATCTTGCTAGAAGATAGCTCCTCGGGGACGACGTGGCGCCGGGCGTAAACGCGGCATAGCAGGTTTCGCTGATATGACTTATCAGCGCCTGATGTCGGAAGCATTTCTGGATGTCTGTTCCCTCCGAACGGCGGCTCTCTACCGCTATTGGAGCAAGCACCGGCGCGGCCGCAAGCTCCCCGGCCGCAACGACATCGATCCGGTCGAAATGAAGCCCTGGTTGCCGGGACTGGTCTTGGTCGACGTGAAACCGCCACGCAAGATCACCTATCGCGTCGTCGGGACGGCGGTGTGCGAACACCGCGGCTTCGATCCCACCGGCAAGCCGGTGGAAGAGGGTCTCTACGGCAATGTCCGCGAGGAGGTGCTGGAAAACTACCGCATCGCCATCGACGACCAGTCGATTGTGTTCGATTTTGAACCGACCCGGTCGCGCTCGGGTCGCGCCGAGGAGATCGGCACGCTGTTCCTGCCGCTCTCAAACAGCGGCGACCGCGTCGACCAGATCCTGATCTATCAGGATATTGAACCGCTGCCCCTGCCACGGCTCTAGCGGCGCTCGCTGAAGGCGAGGCGCAGCGCGAGGCCCACAAACACCAACGCCGTCAGCCGGTTGAGCCAACGGCCAATCGTGGCGGAACCACGTAGCAGTCCGGCCGCCGTCGCCGCCGACATGGCGACCAGGCAGTTCACGATCGTCCCGCTGATGTTGAACAGGGTTCCCAGGATGATGATCTGCAGCCACGCCGGCCCCGCCTGCGGATCGACGAATTGCGGCAGGAAGGCCAGGATGAACAGCGCGACCTTGGGATTGAGGACGTTGGTCAGCATGCCCTCACCGAAAATGCGCCAGAGGCCCGCCGGCGGCGGCGTGCGACCCGCGAGCTGCGCCTTGCCGGCCATCAGCGCCTTCCAGGCGAGGTAGAGCAGGTAGGTCGCGCCCAGGATCTTGATCGCCGTGAAGGCCGCTTCCGACTGGGCCAGCAGGACTGAGACGCCGAGGGCCGCGAGGGTGGCATGGACCAGGGACCCGCCGGCGATCCCGAAACTGGCGGCGACCCCGGCAAGGCGGCCCTGGCTGGCCGAGCGGGCGATGACATAGGTCATGTCGGCGCCGGGCGTCAGGTTGAGCGCCAGTGCGGCGAGCAGAAATGGGCCGAGGGTCAGAATGTCGGGCATGGCTGGCCTCTGGGTCGGGTGGGTAACAATCTGTCGGGTGCCCAACTTGACGGCCAGAGTCCCATATGCTGAATACCCGGTCAATCGACTGAAATTGCCGGTAAAGTCCTGAAGACCATGGCCGACGACAAACGCGTCTATCTGTTCGACAGCACCCTGCGCGACGGCGCCCAGACTCAGGGCGTCGATTTCAGCGTCAACGACAAGCTGGCGATCGCCCAGGCGCTGGACCGGGTGGGGATCGACTATGTCGAGGGTGGCTGGCCGGGCGCCAACCCGACCGACGACGCCTTCTTCGGCGCACCGCCGGCCTTCAAGCGCGCCAAATTCGTGGCTTTCGGCATGACCCGTCGGCCAGGCCGTTCGACCGCCAACGACCCCGGGCTCAATGCCCTGCTCAATGCCAGGACGCCGGCTGTCTGCATGGTGGGCAAGAGCTGGGACTTCCATGTCGATGTGGCACTCGGCATCACCCGGAGCGAGAACGTCGACATGATCGCCGAGAGTATCGCCCATGCCAGGGAGCGCACCGGCGAGGTGATGTTCGATGCCGAGCACTTCTTCGACGGTTACAAGGCCAATCCGCAATATGCGCTGGACTGCGCGGTTGCCGCCCACAAGGCCGGGGCGCGCTGGATCGTGCTCTGCGACACCAATGGCGGCACGCTGCCCGACGAGATCGAGCGGATCGTGGGCGAGGTGACTCGCAGGATCCCTGGAACACAGCTTGGCATCCACTGCCACAACGACACCGAGAACGCGGTCGCCAATTCCCTGGCCGCGGTGCGCGCCGGGGTTCGCCAGATCCAGGGGACACTCAACGGCCTGGGCGAACGCTGCGGCAACGCCAACCTGATTTCGCTGATCCCGTCGCTGATGCTGAAGACCGATTTCACGGTGGGGATGAGCGAGCAGGATCTGAAGCAGCTCACCCATGTCTCGCGCCTGCTCGACGAGCGGCTCAACCGCGCGCCCAACCGCAGCGCCGCCTATGTCGGCGAAAGCGCCTTTGCCCACAAGGGCGGACTCCATGTCTCGGCGGTCGAGAAGGATCCCAGGACTTATGAGCATATCGAGCCCGAGCTGGTCGGCAACCGCCGCCACATCGTCGTCTCGGACCAGTCCGGCCGTGCCAACATCCTGGCCCGCTTCCGCGAGATCGGCCTCGACGTGGAGGCCGATGACGGCAAGGTGGCGGCGCTGGTCGAAACCGTAAAGCTGCGGGAATACGAAGGCTACGCCTATGACGGCGCCGAGGCGTCCTTCGAGTTGCTGGCGCGGCGGGCGCTCGGTTCGGTGCCAGGTTATTTCCGTCTCGCGCGCTTCCGGGTCATGGACGAACGGCGCTGGAACGTGCGCAACGAACTGGTGACGGAATCCGAGGCGACGGTGACGATCGATCTCGGCGGCGAGCATCTGATGACCGTGGCAACCGGCAATGGCCCGGTGAACGCCCTCGACACCGCGCTCAGGAAGGCCCTGCTGCCGCACTATCCGGAACTCAAGGACATGCGCCTGGTGGATTTCAAGGTGCGCATCCTCACACCTCAGGCCGGCACCGAGGCGATCACGCGCGTGATGATCGAGAGCGCTGACAACAATGGTGAGCGCTGGACCACGGTCGGGGTTTCGCCCAACATCATCGATGCCTCCTATGAGGCGCTCAATGACGCCATCACCTGGAAGCTGCTGAAATCGGGCGCTAGGCAGGTTCAATGATCTGGCAGGCCCAATAGGATGAGTGCGCCGGCACCAGCCATCATCCTCGTCTCGCCGCAGATGGGCGAGAATATCGGCACTGCGGCGCGCGCCATGCTGAATTGCGGCCTCACCGATTTGCGCCTGGTCGGCCCCCGCGACGGCTGGCCCAATGTGAAGGCCGAGCGCGCGGCGGTGGGGGCTTTCGAGATGATGCCGCCGGTCCGGATCTTCGAGCGCACCGAGGATGCCTTGGCGGATCTCACCTATGTCTACGCGACTTCGGCCCGCGACCGAAAGATGGTGAAGCCGGTGGTGACCGCGCGCTTTGCCGCCACCGAGGCGCGCGAGAAGATCGCCGCCGGCGGGAAGGTCGGCTTCATGTTCGGGGCCGAGCGCATGGGCCTGCTCAATGACGACATTGCCCTCTCCGACGCGCAGCTGACGGTCCCGCTCAATCCCGACTTCACCAGCCTCAACCTCGCCCAGGCGGTGCTGCTGGTAGGGTACGAGTGGTTCCAGGCGGGCGATGCGACGCCGCCGGCGCAACTCGACACGAACGGTGCCGAACTGGCGACCAAGGACCAGATTTATGCCTTTTTTGCGCATTTTGAACGCGAACTCGATGCCTGCGGGTTCCTGCGCAACGAGGCGGCGCGGCCCAACATGGTGCGCAATCTCCGGAACATGTGGGCCCGGGCGCAGCTGACCGAGCAGGAAGTGCGCACCCTGCATGGCGTGGTCAAGGAGTTGACAACCCTGCGCGTGCCTCGAAAATAGCGTCCGATCTCTTCCGTCCAGCCAGGGCACTCCGTCCGGTCGGCGTGGAGCCAAGCGAGACCAGATGCCGCGCGTTGCATTCACATCTCATCTTCGCAAGGTCGCGCCCACCGGCACAGTAGAGGTCGCCGGCAGCGATCTCGGCACTGCTTTGGAACCGATCTTCATACAATTTCCCAAGCTGCGTCTTTACGTGGTCGATGAGCAGAATCGACTGCGTCGCCATGTCGTCATTTTTCTGAACGGCGTGCGATTGACCGCTGCGGATTGGCCGCATCATCCGGTCGGCGAGGTCGACGAGATCTATGTCCTGCAAGCTTTGTCTGGCGGCTGACCCTGCAAAATCTGATGGAGAAGGGCGTATGGCACGAAAACTGGCTGTCGGTTCGCGCAAGGGCTTGATCCTCTATGCCGCCGATGGAAAAGGCTGGCGCTATGACGGCGTTCGGTTTCGCGGCACGCCGGTCAGCATGGTGATGCAGGATCCGCGCGACGGTTCCCTCTATGCCGCCCTGGATTATGGCCATTTCGGCCCGAAACTGCATCGTTCGGACGATGAGGGCGCTACCTGGCACGAGGTGACGCCGCCCGCCTTTCCCGCTTCCGACCGCAAGGATGCGCCGGCTGTCCTCAATATCTGGGCGATGGAGCCGGCGGGGGCCGACATGCCGGGCACGATCTATCTCGGCACCGTGCCGGCCGGCATCTTCCGTTCCGACGACAAGGGCATGACCTGGGTGATGAACGAGCCGTTCATGGCGTTGCCCGAACGCTCGCAATGGGGTGGGGCGGGGAACGACACGCCGGCCCTCAACTCGATCTCGCTGCACCCGCAAGACAGCCGACGCATAGCAGTCTCGATCTCGGCAGGCGGCGTCTGGCAGACGGAAGATGGCGGCACGTCCTGGGCAAATACCTCCAAGGGCCTCTGGGCGGCCTACATGCCCCCGGACCAGGCCGAGAACCCGAATGTCCAGGATGTGCACCAGATGCGGCGCTGCCCGGGCGAGCCGGATCGTCTCTACATCCAGCATCACAATGCCGTTTTCACGTCGACCGACGGCGGCACTACCTGGAAGGAGATTTCCAAGGCCTTTGGTTTCGCGGTGGCGGTCCACCCGAAAGATCCGCTGACCGCTTGGTTCGTGCCTGGCGAGAAGGACGAGTACCGCATGCCCAAGGACGAATCCTTCTGTGTCACCAAGACCACCGATGGGGGCAAGACCTTCCGCAGGATCACCCAGGGCCTGCCGCCGCGCCCCGCCTTCGACCTTGTGCTGCGGCACGCCCTG
>JAEUKV010000318.1 GCA_016794165.1 Rhodospirillaceae bacterium | reverse complement strand
TCGGCCACTTCCTTGATCGGGAAGACGCGCAGCTTCGGGTTGGGCAGGGTCTCGGCGTAATAGGCGCGGGTCTTGTCGTCGGTCGCCTTGGCAAAGGCTTCCGGGTCCTTCGGGTCGACGAAGCGGACTTCGATGCCCATGTCCTTCAGCGTGTTGGCAAAGAGGTTCCAGGTGCCGCCATAGAGGTCGGTCGAGGAGACGATGTTGTCGCCGGCCCTGGCGATGTTCTGGATGGCGAAGGCCGAGGCCGCCTGGCCGGACGAGACGGCCAGCGCCGCGACACCGCCTTCGAGGGCGGCAAGGCGCTCCTCCAGCACGGCGGTGGTCGGGTTCATGATGCGGGTGTAGATGTTGCCGAAGCGCTTCAACCCAAAGAGATCGGCGGCATGGGCGGTGTCGTCGAACTGATAGGACGTGGTCTGATAGATCGGCACGGCCACGGAATTGGTGGCGCTGTCGCGGCGATGGCCGGTGTGGAGAACGATCGTCTCCGGATGCTTGCTGGCGGTCATTCTGCATCTCCCAACTGTGATTTGTTATGCGGCAAGTGAATTATTGTTTCGCAAGTGAATGGAAATCTCAAGCCGCGTCGGCGTTGCCTGGCGGAGCAGCGCCAGCACCGGATCGTGCCTTTCCACCGCGACGCGCAGGCGCTCGACCGCCGCGATATCCGCCTGGCTGCTAAGGCGCGCCTCGATCCGGAGGCTGCCGGGGCCCGGCCTGCCGTCGCCATCGGCGAACAGGCCACCCAGATCCAGTCCAGCCTCGACCCTGATGTCGACGTCATGAAGGACCACATCGAAGAAGGCGGCATGGTGACGATAGGTCTGGGAGAGGCTGTCGGCCAGGGCTTCGAACACGCACTGCAGGGGGGCGAGTTCAGTCCGGACCCATTCAGCCCGGGAGCTGACGGCCCGCGCCTTCAGGGTGACCCGATCATGCCGCGGATCCAGCGGCAGGTCATGTGGTCGCTCGGGCACCTCGGTTTCGAATTTCCTTGTCATCGCGCATGGCCCTCCTCAGGCATCCAGCTGCCTCGGGGCCAAGGCGGAAAAGCGCTTTAGCCTTTGGTGACGCGGTGCAAGCTGCCCCTCAAATCCCGCGGGTCCCGCAGATGACCGGGACCAAGCCAGAAACACGAAACCCGCCGCGTCTGGGACGGGCGGGCAGCCAAGGGCAGATTTCATTGAAACCGCTCTTTAGCTGCATTTATATCGCGCCCGCAAGCTGAGGCTCAAATCGGCGCGGAGGGAGAATGGTCGGGTGGTCGGGCCGTGTCAAGCCTGGGGCCGTCTCAGGGTGGGGGACTGCCTCGGGTTCCGGTTCCGCCCGCTCCGAGTCGAGTTCGGCCATGCGCCATGCTTGCTTCCGAGGCTGCGGCACGATCGCTAGCACTGGCGCGCGAAGGGCAAAAAACCACGATTTTCCAGTGCCAAGGACCGGAAAACATTGATTTTGGTATTTACCGGGCTGGCGTGGGGTTAACCATTGCTTTACGATGCACAGCTAGCTTGAGTCCGAATCGCGGCCATTTTGGGCCGGATTTTGCGCTATTGGGGATTAGCGGTGAAAAAGGCCTATCTGGAAACCATTGCGCTGGTTGAGCGCTTGCATCGCGAGTGCCTTGAAGTCATCAAGGCTGACCTTGATCGGCAGGGCATCCGGGACCTCAACAACGTCCAGGCGATGATCCTGTTCAATATCGGCAGCGACGTCCTCTCCGTGGGCGAGCTCACTAATCGTGGCTACTACCTCGGCTCCAACGTCTCCTACAACGTCAAGAAGATGGTCGAAAACGGCTATCTGATCCAGGAACGTTCACCTCACGACCGCCGTGCCGTGCACGTCAAGCTGTCGGACAAGGCCCTGGCCGTGGTGCAGAAGATGCACGACATGTACGACCGGCACCTGCAGGCCCTCAACGCCGAGACCTTCAAGGACGGCGAACTCGACAGCGTCATCACGACGCTGCGGCGCCTGGAGCGCTTCTGGGCCGCTTCCATGGATTACACCCCCCGCTGATTCTCGGCGCTGACTGGCTCCCGTTCATTCTCAGCGCAGCGCAAGGCTCACCCGGTAGCAATCGAAATCGTCGGGCTGCTGCGCCACGCTGAAGCCCAGCGCTTGGCAGATCGCCAGCATATTGGCGTTCTCCTTCATGACATGACCGAAAACTTCGCCGATACCGCGCGCCTTGGCGTAGTCCAGGATCCGGTGCATCAGGGCCGTGCCCATGCCGCGACCGGTGAGGGCATCCTCGATCACGATCGAATATTCGGCCGTTTCGTTGTCGGGGTCCGCCATCAGACGGACCACGCCGAAGATTCTTGCTTCGCCGGCATTGCCGGGTTCGGTCAGGATCAGCGCCATTTCCCGGTCGTAATCGATCTGGGTGAAGCGCGCGGCGTCCCGGTGTGACAACTCCCGCATGGAGGAAAAGAAGCGAAAGCGGATCGCTTCGGGTGACAGTCGCCGGATGAGGGCCTGAACCTGCGGTTCGTCTTCCGGCATGATCGGTCGCAGCAGGAAGGCACGGCCATCGGTGCCGACCAGATTCGACTCCAATTCCCGTGGATAGGGTGAGATGGCAAGCCGCGCCGCGCCGGAAAGATCGTTCGGCCGGAGGCGGATACGGGCATCGACCGCAATCACGCCATCGGCGTCGGCCAGCAGCGGGTTGATGTCGAGTTCGGCCACCTGCGGGATGTCGACAATCAATTGCGAAATCTTGGTCAGCACCAGGGCGATTGCGTCAAGGTCCGCCGGCGCGCGGTCGCGATAGCCGGAGAGGCGCTGCCAGATCCGGGTCGATGCCATCAGGTCGCGCGCCAGTTTGAGGTTGAGCGGCGGCAGGGCGAGCGCCCGGTCGCCGATGACCTCCACGGCCGTACCGCCTTCGCCAAACAGGATCACCGGACCGAACTGCGCGTCCTCGGTCGCCCCGACAATCAGTTCCAGGGCGCCCGGGCGGCTGATCATCGCTTCGACCGTGACACCGAGAACGCGGGCTTCCGGCCGCTGAGTCCGGGCGCGGGCCAGGATTTCCGCGGCCACGCGCGCGACTTCCGCAGCCCCGCGCAGATTGAGGGCGACACCGCCGACATCCGATTTGTGGCTGATATCCGGTGACAGGATCTTGACGGCAACCGGCCCCTGCAGGCGATCGGCGATCGCACCGGCGGTAGCTGCGTCGGGGGCGATCTCCGCGCCGCTGGTGGGGATGCCGTAGGCGGCGAGTACGGCCTGCGCCTCCGGCCCGGTGAGCATGGCGCGGCCTTCCGCCAGGACCGGCGCGATCACCTTCTCCACCGCCTTCATGTCGGCAGCGAAGGAGGTCGGCATCGATGGCGGTGTCTCCATCAGCAGTTCCTGGCTGCGGCGATAGCGCACCACATGGGAAAAGCCGCGCACGGCCGCTTCAGGTGTTTCGAAACTCGGGATATGGAAATGCGAGAACATGGCGCGGGCCTCGGCCGCCGTCGCTTGGCCGATCCAGGCGGTAAACAGGGGCTTGGGAGACTTGGCATAGGCCTCGATCACGGCCGCCGCCGAGGCACTGGCATCCGACGTCGCCGTGGGGCAATTGAGGGCGATGATTGCATCGGCGTTAGGCTCCTCGAGCAGGGCGGCAAGCGCTGCGCCGTAACGTTCCGGCGGCGCATCGCCGATGATGTCGACCGGATTGCCCCGCGACCAGGTCGTGGGCAGAACAGCATTCAGCTTTGCCATCGTCTCCGGTGCCAGATCGGCCAATTGCACACCGGCATCGATGACCGCATCGGTCGCCAGGATGCCGATCCCGCCGCCATTGGTCAGGATCACGGCGCGGTCACCCTTCGGCATCATCTTGGACTGCGCCAGGGTCTCGAAGGCGGTGAACAGCTGCGGCAGGCCATAGACCCGCAGCATGCCCGCGCGCCGGAAGGCGGCATCATAGACGGCGTCCGACCCGGCCAGCGCGCCCGTATGAGAGGCGACGGCCTTGGCCGCCTGCGGGTGGCGGCCCGCCTTGATCACGATCACCGGCTTGACGCGCGCCGCGCGGCGCGCCGCCGACATGAACTTGCGCGCGCTGGTGATCGCTTCGGCATACATCAGGATCGCGGTGACATTCGGATCGACCGCGAGGTAGTCCAGCAGATCGCCGAAATCCACATCAGCCATTTCGCCCAGCGATACCAGGTGCGAAAAGCCGATACCGCGCGGATCCGCCCAGTCGATCACCGAGGTCAGGATGGCGCCGGACTGCGACAGGAAGGCGACGCCCCCACTGGCCGGCATCAATTGAGCGAAACTGCCGTTGAGGCCCAGCGGCGGCACGATGAGGCCGAGGCAGTTCGGCCCCTGCAGGCGCATCAAATATGGCCGCGCGGCGTCGAGCATGCGCTGCCGGAGATCGGCGTCGAAACCGGCACTGATCACGACCGCCGCGCGCGTTCCCGCGGCACCGGCCTGCGTGATGATCGCTGGCACCGTCTCCGGCGGTGTCACGATGATGGCGAGATCGGGTGCCTCGGGCAGCGCGGCGAAGTCCTTGTAGGCGACGATGCCACCCACGGATTTCCGCTTCGGATTGACCGGGTAGAGCATCCCGGTGAAGTTGGCGCGGGTGAGATTGTGCCAGATCAGCGAGCCCAGCGAGCCAGGCCGGTCGCTGGCGCCGATCAGGGCCACCGAGCGGGGATTCATCAGGGCGTCGAGATTGCGGACCGACATGCGGCGGTGAACTCCGTCTGGGCTGGGAGGGTGAGACTACTCTGACATCATGTCGGCGCCATGTCAGCCCGCGGCACTTGCCCCGCGCCCCAGCACCCCGGCAAACCGCGTCGATCAGCCGCGAATGAAATGGATCTTCTGGAACCCACGCCGGAAAGCGATCACATCCGGCCGTACATTCTCCGCGGCCTCGCCCTTGACCAGCACGCGCGCGGCAAGGTCCGCAACGGTGGCCATATGTTCCGGCTGGAAGCCCCAGCGCGTGATCTCCTGTGTGCCAATGCGAATCCCGTTGGCATCGCCCGGGACCGGCGGCAGCGGCAGGCCGATGCTGGTGAAGAGGATATTGGCCGGCTCGATCCGGCTACTTGCGGCATTGCCACCGCCATAAGGCGTGGCCACCAGCGCCACATGCTGCGACTGGGTAAAACCGTCGCGGGCGCCGGGGCGAAACACGGCGATGCCGGCCCGGTCCATCGACGCCGCCAGCGCCTGCGCATTGGCGATGCAGGCCCGGGCATAGGCCGGTCCATGCTCCAGCAGGTCGAGGACAGCGACAACCATCGCGGCGGTCCGGCCGAGATCGAAATTGGCGGTGAGACCGGGAAAGGCGATGCGGTCCAGGCGCTCGGCGAGTTCCGGGTTGTTGGTGAGGATCATGCCGGAGGGCGGCCCGCCGAAGGATTTGTAGGTCGAACCGGTCATCAGATCGGCACCTTCGGCGAGCGGCTGCTGGAAGCAGCCGCCGGCGATGAGCCCACCCATATGCGCGGCGTCATAGAGGACATAGGCGCCCACCTCATCGGCCACTGTCCGCACGGCTTGGAGGTTGTAGGGAAAGAGGCACATGCTGCCGGCCATGATGATGAGGCGCGGCCTGATGGCTTTGGCTGCGTCGCGCAGGCCGTTGGCATCGATGTCCATGTGTGCCGGATCGAACGGCACCTCGTGTACTTTCAGTCCGTAAAGGCCGGCGGCGCCGATCGCGTGATGGGTCGGGTGCCCGGCGGCGGCATCGGAGAAAGCCATGATCGCATCGCCCGGCCGGCAGGTTGCCATATAGGCATAGAGATTGGCGAGCGACCCGCTGCCGACGCGGTGCTCGACGAAGCGCGCCTTGAACAGCCGTTGCAGCAGGATCGAGAGCATGACTTCGATCTGCTCGGCATGCCGCATGCCCTTGTTGTACTTGGCGCCCGGATGGCCGAGATTTGGCCGGCTGCCGATGCTCGATCCCAAAAGCGCGGTGCCGCGCGGGTTGGGAATGTTGGTGCCGGCGTAGAGGTTGATGCAGTCGTGATCGACCAGCTGCTCATGCGCCGCCACCAGGCGATGCAACTCGGAATCGAGACCGTCGAGGGTCATGGCCTGGAAACGCTCCGCTTGCGCGGCGATAAAAGCCGCGGCTTCGGGCGGAATCCAGGCGGCATTCGACTCCGGCATCGGTCAGTTTGCCGCCAGCATGGTCCAGTCGACCGCGGTGCCGCGCTTCAAGTCGCGCGCGGCGACGCGGCCGATCACCTCCGGCAGGTGCTTGGGTGCCAGACCCTTGCCGGGGCGGATCGAGCGGACATGCTCCGGGCCGATCTGCTCGCCGGCCTTGACGTCCTTGACCACATAGAGCGAGCGGCGCAAAGGGCGGATGCCCGCCTCGGACGCGCTGGGACCGTAGCGCACCATGCCGATCGCTTCCCAGGCGACATTGATTGCCGCGACCATCTGGGTGAGTTCCTCCGGTTCCAGGCTGAAGGCGGAATCGACGCCGCCATCGGCGCGGGCGAGCGTAAAGTGCTTTTCCACCAGGGCCGAGCCCAGGGCCGTCGCCGCCACCGGCACCGCGGTGCCCATGGTGTGGTCGGAGAGGCCCACCACGCAGTCGAACATTTCTGCCAGATGCGGAATGGTCCGGAGATTGCTCTCGGCCGGCGGGGTCGGATAGCCGCTGGTGCACTTCAGCAGGATGAGTTCCCTGCAGCCGGCCTTGCGCGCGGCAGCTACGGCGTCGGCGATCTCGCCCAGTTCGGAGGCGCCGGTCGACATGATCATCGGCTTGCCGGTCTTGGCCACATACTCGATCAGCGGAATGTCGCAGAGCTCCAGCGAGGCGATCTTGTAGGCGGGCGCACCCAGCTGCTCGAGCATGTCGACGGCAGTGGTGTCGAAGGGCGAGCTGAACACTGCGATACCGAGCTCGCGGCCGAGCTCGAACAGCGGCTGGTGCCACTCCCAGGGCATGGCCGCTTCCTGGTAGAGATCGTAGAGCCGCGCGCCGTCCCAAAGACCGCCCTGGACGCGGAAGTCGGGTCCGTCATGGTCGATGGTGATGGTGTCGGCGCGGTAGCTCTGCAGCTTCAGGGCATCGGCGCCGGCTGCTTTGGCGGCGCGCATGATGTCCTTGGCACGCTCCAGGCTGCCATTGTGGTTGGCCGACAGTTCGGCGATGACATAGGGTCGCCGGTCACGGCCGATTTCCCGCCCGGCGATGGTAACGCGCTGCATCAAGCCTCCTTGGCCTGGCCGGGCAGGGAATGGAAATAGCCATCCGCCGCCAGCCGATATCCCGCTTTGGCGAACAATGCCACCGAAGCCGTGTTTTCCGCCAGCACCTTGGCGTAGAGATGTGCGCCGGGCGCCAGCGACCGGGCGCCGCGCAGCAGCGCCGACGCCACGCCCAGTTGATACCAGCCCGGTGCCGTGGCGATCGAGATCAGATACTGCGGCCGGCCCTTGTCTTCGCCCATCCAATCGAGGCGGACATACCCGGCAGCCTGCCCGCCGACGTCGCCCAGCAGCAGCCAGTCCTGATCGGCGGCGAGCTTGTCGCCGAACCAGCGATGATGCTCGGCGGCACTGGGCACGGCCGGGTTGAGGGCAAAGCGGCGCGTTTCGGGCGCGGATTGCCAGGCCAGCAGCAACGCCTCGTCGCTCGTTTCGGCCGGTCGCAGCACCAAGTCCCGGCCATCCTTGAGTGGCTGGTGCGGCAGCAAGGCGCTTGTCACGCGCTGGCCACCGCGCCCATCGCAAAGCTGTGCTGCCGCCAGCGCCATGCGTCGGAGTCGGGCGGAAACTTCCAGCACTTCCCGGAAGGCGTGCGCCAGCGCTGCGCCCACGGACTCGCGCGACTGCGTGGTGAGGAAGCCGGCCACCAGACCGGCGCCACGGTCGGCGACGACTGCGGCATTGGTGCGCTGGTTCTCGGCGATGCCGATGAGCAGGCTGGGCAGGCCGAGGCAGCTACGTTCCCAGGTCGAGGTCCCAGGCGCCCCGATCACGAGATCCGCCGCGGCCATCAGGCCGGCCATGTCGGCCACGTCGACATGCAGCCTCGCCCGCGCACCTAGGCGCGCCACCTGTTGCTTGACCTCTGTCAGATGCGGGGCGGCGCTGCCTAGCACCACATCAATGGCGCCATCGTAGTGGGCGGCGAGCATGTCGAGGGCGACGCCGCTGCCGTCCAGAGGATCGACCCCGCCGAAGGCGACCAGCACACGTCGGATTCCACCAATGGATTCTTGCGCCAGGGTTTGCAGTCTCGCGCCGCGACGTGCTGGGAATTGCTGGCGCAGAAGAGCGAAGTCGGGACCCAGGAGCAGCCGGGCGGGGCGTGGGTTCCGCGCGCTGTAATCGGCCGCGGTGAAACCCGGCGTCGTGTTGAGGATGACGTCGGCGTCCATGTCACGGTCCGCCAAGTCGTCGATATAAGTTATCTGGCCAGCAATCCGTCTCGCGGCGGTCGCGAATGCCGCCGGAACACCGTAATGGTCGATCACCAGCACATCGCAGCGGCCGATCGCGGCGGCAATCTCGTCAACCTGTGCGACCGGGTCGCTGGCTGCCAGTCTGAGATGCGCGCCCGGCGGTATGGCGGCACCGAGAAACGCGGCAGTCACATCGTCGATCGCCCAGTGGCAGCGCCAGCCAAGACCTTCCAGCCGCGTCTGCAGGGTGCTGCAGCGCATGGCATGGCCACTGCCGATGCGGGCATGGGCCTCGAAGCGGAAGACGGCGACGGGTGCTGTCGGGTCTTGCGCCATGGCGGATGGCGCGCGGTGGCGCGCATTGATCAGGGTCAGGGCCGGGTGTTGGCCGACCCAGGCGAGGACCTCCTGCCAGGAAAGGATGCGGTCCCGCGGCAGTTCCGCGAACAGGTCTGCGAAGAAGGCGAGATCCTCGGGAAAGTCGAGGGTCCAGCGCTGTTGGTTGGCCGGCCAGCCAGGGCCGGTGAGGTTGGCGCGCTTCAGCCCCGGGGTACGGCGCAGCCACGGCGTCACATGTTCGCGGTCATAAGGTTCGCTGGTTTCCACGGCCGCGCGTTCCAGCGCGGCGCGGGTGAAGGCTTCGCAATCGAGACCATGCGGAAACAGGCGCGGCATGTTGTTGGCGGCGTAGTCGGCGCCGGTGGTAGCGCGCAAGGCGAGGACCGCGCCGCAAATGTCGGGATCGATCAGCGGGCAATCGCTGGTCACCCGCATGATGACATCGGCTTCGACCAGTCGCGCTGCCCCGAGATAGCGCCCCAGCACGTCCTGTTCGTCGCCGCGAAAGACGGTGGCACCCGCTGCCTGCGCGGCCGCCGCCACTGGATCGTCACTGGGCTTGTCGGTGGTCGCGATGACGACGACATCGGTGCCAGGCACATCCCGCAATCGGGCGATATTATGCGCCAGCACCGAGCGGCCGCCGATTTCCTGCAGGATCTTGCCGGGCAGGCGGCTCGAACCCAGGCGTGCCTGCACGATGATCGCGGTCTTGGCGATGGTTGTCATGGGAGGGCGGCGGTCACGTGGCGATTGATCAGGCTGTCGCGGCCGTGCCGAAATAGCGCCGCAGGCGAACGTCGATGGGCAGGCGATGCGGGCTGAGCAGGATCACCTTGCTGCCGCAGTCATGCGCCAGTGGCGGCGCTGCGAATCCGCCCAGCAGCCGCGAAATGGCGCCCAGGCGCTCGGTCACATGCGCGGCATCGAGGCCGGGGAACAGGGCACCGCGCACGTTCTTGTCCTCAAGATGCCAGACATAGCCGCGGCTGGGCGACCACTGCGTCGCGCGGCCGGGTCGCGCCAGGCGATAGCCGTGCTCTGCGATGACATCGTCGAGATTGTCCAGTATCCGTTCCGCGCCCAGCTGGTTGTCATCGTAGGACATGGCTTCGCGGAAGGTGGCGCGCATTTCCCCAGAATAAAAATTGGTGCCGGGCCGGAGGGTTTCGGCAACGTCGATCAGGCCCATTGCCTCGCTGACGGACCGCGCCACGGGATTGACCCGGTTGGACAGATAGCGCTGATTGATATGCGTGTTGGTCGGCAGCATGCAGATGGCCGGCTTGTCGAGAGCCGCCGCTTCGACACCGGTGGTGCAATTGGTGTGGACCAGAACATCGGCCGCCAGGATCCACGGAATGGCCGGGCCGTCGCGAATCACATCGACCACCGCATGGCCGTCGACCTGCTGGCGCCAGGTATCCAGCCGCTCGCTGGGATGCGGTCGCAGCACGATACGTCGATCGGGAAATCTCTTCGGCAGTTCGTTGATGAGCTCGATCACGGCCGCCCGGTTGGCAGCTTCCATCGCCAGCACGCTGTTGACGAAAGCAACATGTTTGGGATTTGCCATCGACAGTTTACCCAACCGCTCCTGCTCGTTGATCAGTTCCTCCGCCGAGCCCTTCTCGGAATTGGTGAAGCCGAGATTGGTGTTGATCAGGATAAAGGAGCCGAACCGCGCCTGGATCTCGGCAGCCTCGCGTTCATAGAACTCGCGCAGACCTGGCCGCAACAGATCCCAGCGCGGGTTTATTGCGCTGACGACGCGCTGCGCGGCCTGGGGAAAGCGCTGGCGCACCGACTCGCTGTTGTGCGCCCCGCTGATGAAAATCCTGTCACTGACCTCGACCGCCTCGTCCGACATCCAGCGCAATTCGTCTGGAGCCGTCACCAGGCCAGGCATCTCCTCGTCGATGGCTGCGACGAGGTAGCCGCGCTCCTTGGCGCGAGAAAGGGCCTTGGCGTCGCGCTGGGTCAGGGTCTTGGAAAGATAGATGCCGGGCGGCATGGAATCGACATTGCGTTCGATCAGCCATTTCTGGCCGATGACTACCTCGAACTGGCGCCGCAGGGCGAGTGTCGCAATGAGGAGGCGGGAATCCAGCTCGCGGGAGGCGATTTCCATGGGCAGGTAGAGGATGCGGCGCAGCTTTCCGCCGGCCGAGCGCATCCCTTCAATTCCGGTGTCCTGCCGCGTAACCACCTGAAAAACCTCAAAATACTTCAGATGCGATGACCTGGGGCCAGCCATTGTCAGGCCCGCGTCAGGGTCATCCTACATGATCTTTGCCCGCCTGCGACCCGGGAATGTGATTTCCGGCCAACCTGACGCAGTCTGCCCGATCGGCGGGCCTCAGATCATTTTCTGGAGGGAATTGGCGTCGAGCCATTGCGAGTTGCTGTCGCTGGCGAAGCGGAAGCCGTCCGGGACGGCGGGGGCGCCGTCCTGGGCGAAGGAACGGCGGGCCCAATAGGCAAAGACCGGCTCGATCACGTAGCGGTCGGGAAGCTCGACGG
>JAEUKV010000300.1 GCA_016794165.1 Rhodospirillaceae bacterium | reverse complement strand
CAGCGGCATGTGAAGCGCGTTTCGACGCACTGCTCTTATCCTGTCCTAGAACGGGCGGACGGCGGGATCAGCCCGCCGTCCATCCGGGCAACTCAATGATGCTTGGCCGGCTCGATCACCGGCAATTCCTCGAAGGTGTGGAACGGCGGCGGCGAAGGCAGCGTCCATTCCAGCGTTGTGGCGCCGACACCCCACGGGTTGGCAACCGCCTTGCGGCCGGCGACGACCGTGTAGATCGCCATCACCACGAAGAACAGGGTCGAGGCGAAGGAGATGTAGGAGCCCCACGACGAGACATAGTTCCAGATGGCGAAGGCGTCCGGATAGTCCGGATAGCGCCGCGGCATGCCGGCGAGGCCCAGGAAATGCTGCGGGAAGAAAGTGAGATTGACGCCGACGAAAGTGGTCCAGAAGTGCAGATGGCCCGCCCATTCCGGGTGCTCGCGGCCGGTGATCTTCGAGATCCAGTAATAATAGGCGCCGAAGATCGAGAACACCGCGCCGAGGCTGAGCACATAGTGGAAATGCGCCACAACATAGTAGGTGTCATGAAGGCCCTGGTCGAGGCCGCCATTGGCCAGCACCACGCCGGTGACACCACCTACGGTGAAGAGGAAGATGAAGCCGATCGCCCAGACCATCGGCACCTTGAACTCGATCGAGCCGCCCCACATGGTGGCGATCCAGCTGAAGATCTTCACGCCCGTGGGCACCGCGATGACCATGGTGGCGGCGGTGAAATAGGCGCGCGTATCGACGTCGAGGCCGACCGTATACATGTGGTGCGCCCAGACCACGAAGCCGACGAAGCCGATCGCCACCATCGCATAGGCCATGCCGAGATAACCGAACACCGGCTTCTTCGAGAAGGTCGAGACGATCTGGCTGATGATGCCGAAGCCCGGCAGGATCAGGATGTAGACTTCCGGATGGCCGAAGAACCAGAACAGATGTTGGAACAGGATCGGATCGCCGCCCTGATCGGGGCGGAAGAATGCGGTACCGAAATTGCGATCGGTCAGCAGCATGGTGATCGCACCACCGAAGACCGGCAGCGACAGCAGCAGCAGGAAGGCCGTCACCAGCACCGACCAGACGAACAGCGGCATCCGGTGCAGCGTCATGCCCGGCGCGCGCATGTTGAAGATGGTGGTGATGAAGTTGATGGCGCCGAGGATCGAGGATGCGCCGGCGAGATGCATGGAGAAGATCGCCATGTCGACCGCCATGCCGGGCTGACCTTCGGAACAGAGCGGCGGATAGAGCGTCCAGCCGCAGCCCACGCCGCCATCGACGAAGGCCGAACCCACCAGCAGCGCGATCGAGGGGACCAGCAGCCAGAAGCTGATGTTGTTCATGCGCGGGAAGGCCATGTCCGGGGCGCCGATCATCAGCGGCACGAACCAGTTGCCGAAACCGCCGATCAGCGCCGGCATGACCGTGAAGAAAATCATCAGGAGCGCATGCGCGCTGATGATCACGTTCCAGTGCTGGCCGTCGACCTGGGCATCGGTACCGAAATACTGGATGCCCGGATGCATCAGCTCAGCGCGCATATAGATCGAGAAGGCACCACCGATCAGGCCGGCGATGATCGCGAAGATAAGGTACATCGTGCCGATGTCCTTATGGTTCGTCGAGAACAGGTAGCGCGACAGGCCCGTCGGGTGATGGTCGTGATGGGCATCGTGGTGGTGGGTGCTGACGGGGCTCATGGCTCTTGTCCCTACTCGGATTGGCTCTGCGACTGTTCGGTTGGCGCCGGGATGACTTAGTTAGCCGGCGCGGCTGCATCCGCGATGGTTGCCACCGCGGTACCTTCCGGCGGCGTGCCGTCGACCTTGGCGAACTTGGCCTGCGCCTCGGCGACCCAGGCTTCGTATTCCTCGGGCGTCACGGCCCGCACCTTGATCGGCATGAAGCCATGCAGCGTACCGCACAACTCGGAGCATTGGCCGTAATAGATCCCGGGTCGGTCGATGTTGAACCAGCTTTCATTGACGCGCCCCGGCACGGCATCGTGCTTGATGCCGAAGGCGGGCACGGTCCAGGCATGGATCACGTCAGCCGCGGTGATCTGGATGCGGATATTCTTGCCGACCGGCAGGACCACTTCGTTATCCGTCTCGAGCAGGCGGAGCTGGCCCGGTTGCAGCTGGTCGGTCTGCACCATGTTGGCATCGAAGGTGAAGTTGCCATTATCCGGGTACTCGTAAGTCCAGTACCACTGCTTGCCGATGGCACGGATGGTGATGTCCGTCTCCGGCAAATCGAGCTGTTTGTAGAGCAGCTTGAAGCTGGGAATCGAAATGCCGATCAGGATCAGGATCGGAATCACCGTCCACAGCACTTCGACCAGGGTGTTGTGGGTGGTCTTCGACGGCACCGGGTTGCGCTTGGCGTTGTAGCGAATCATGACCCACAGCAGCAGGCCCATGACGAACAGCGTGATGACCGTGATGATGGGCAACAGCACCCAGTTATGGAAATGATTGAGATCGACCGCGATCGAGGTCGCCGGGTCCTGCAGGCCCAATTGCATGTCCTTGGCCGCGCCAAGGATCTCCTGCGCCAGCGCGCCTGTGGACAGGGCTGCGGTGCCGGCCAACACGATTGTCGCGGCGGCGCCGCGCATCAGGGCACGCTCAAACATCTGCTTCAGAAACATCTCGGTCCCATCCGTTCTGGCTGGCGATTGGAACAAAATTCGAACACGCGAATCTGCCATCATCCCCGGCTAAATCAAATCCCGGCTACGCCGAACCGGAGCGCATCGACCCTTGGACCCGTGAACCACATCAAGCCGGGCGCCTGCGGATGGCAGCTCCGTCCCGACCGTCCCCCGGCTCTCTGCGTCGAGCTTCCCGGCTCGTCACCTCGCTGCCGGGCGGCGCGACGGCCCCCCGAAAGCTGGCTGAAACTACACGGGAGCTTGTGCTAACTCAAGCTTTGCAAAGGGATTGCAGCGCCGGACCCTGGTCCTTGCCGCCGCCGGATTCACTTCATCGTGGCGCCTTCGGCAGTTCCCTCACGCGAATGCGGCATTGTGCCGCAAGATGGTTTGGTTAATATTCATTAACGGACTGGCGTTGCCTTTGCGCCCGGACGGACCAGGGCGCATAATGACCGCCAACAGGGTTTCGGCCGACCTTGAGACGGCCCTTGCCGCAACCGCTTGAACCCATTCGGCCGGTTTCCTAGATTCCCTGTGAACGATTGGGCAAGCATATGCAATATCGACCAAATTCCGGCACCAGCCCCTTTACCGCGACGCAGCACCGCCCGGTTCTGAGCGAGCTGTCGGCGCGCTCCCGGGACATCTTCCGCACCATCGTCGAGGCCTATGTCGAAACCGGCGAACCGGTTGGCTCGCGCACCCTCTCGCGCCGCCTCGGGCAGCTGACGGGTGGACAACTGTCGCCCGCCACGATTCGCAACGTGATGGCGGACCTGGAAGAGCTGGGCCTGCTCTTTGCCCCGCATACCTCCGCCGGTCGCCTGCCCACGGATCTGGGGCTGCGGCTCTTCGTCGACGGGCTCATGGAAGTGGGCGGGCTTACCGAGGACGAACGCGCCTCGATCGACGTGCAATGCGCCACCGCCGGGCGTTCGCTGCCCGAGGTTCTCGATCAGGCGACGCTGATGCTCTCGGGTCTCTCGCGCTGCGCCGGCATGGTGGTTGCGCCCAAGACCGACCGGCCGCTCAAGCATGTCGAATTCGTCCACCTGGCCCCCGGCCGCGCCCTCGTTGTCATGGTGACCGAGGGCGGCATGGTCGAGAACCGCATTGTCGACGTGCCGCTGGGCTTGCCCCCCTCAGCCCTGATGGAAGCCACCAACTACCTCACCACCCGCCTTGCCGGCCGCACCCTCGGCCATGGCCGCGACCAGATCCTGAAAGAACTTGAGAGCGAGCGCGCCCTCCTTGATCAGCTGACCAAAAAGGTGGTCGAGGCCGGCATCGCCTCCTGGTCCAAGGACGACAGTTCCGGCGCCCTCATCGTGCGCGGCCAGTCGCATCTGCTCGACGACATCACCGAAGTGGCGGACCTGGAGCGCCTGCGCTCGCTCTTCGCCGCCCTTGAAGCCAAGGAACAATTGCTTAAATTGGTCGAGGCGGCGGAAGTGGCCGACGGGGTGCAGATTTTCATCGGGGCGGAGAACGATCTCTTCGGCCTCGCCGGTTGCTCGGC
This sequence comes from Rhodospirillaceae bacterium, assembly GCA_016794165.1. GTDB lineage: Bacteria > Pseudomonadota > Alphaproteobacteria > Dongiales > Dongiaceae > Dongia. The sequence continues at coordinate 4,489 of JAEUKV010000300.1, read as the reverse complement.
GGTGATTTCGCCCTATCGCGACAGCCAGCGCCGGCTGATCGGCGCCATCGGCGTCATCGGCCCCAGTCGCATCAATTACGCGCGCATCATTCCGATGGTGGATTACACCGCCAAGGTCATCGGCCGCATTCTCGGCTGAGGACAACCACCAGACCCGGTCCATGAGGAGTTAGAGTTCGATATGTCGGCCCAACAGGAAAAGAACAGCGCCCGCAACGAATCCGGGGAGGAAACCGGCGCCCGCCAGCCGGACGCGGCCAGGGACCCGATCAAGCCCGCGGCGGACCCTGTCGACAATCCGGTCAATGCCGGCGCCGACATGCCCTTCGAGGCGCTGGGCGACATGAGCGCGCTCCAGGCCGAGGTGGCGGCACTCAAGGACCAGTTGCTGCGCGCCGTGGCGGAAACCGAAAACACCCGCCGCCGCCTCACGCGCGAGCGCGACGAGACGGCGAAATACGCCGCGGCCAGCTTCGCCAAGGAAATGCTGGATGTCGCCGACAATTTGCACCGCGCCCTGGCGGCGATTCCGGCCGAAGCGCTGGGTGCCGACGGTTCGCTGCAGGCGCTCCATGAGGGTGTTTCGGCGACCGAGCGTCAGTTGGACGCCGCTTTCACCCGCCAGAATATCAAACGCATCTGGCCGGAAGGCGAGAAATTCGACAGCAACCTGCATCAGGCGATGTTCGAGGTTCCCGGTACCGACAAGCCAAGCGGCACCGTGGTCCAGGTGCTGCAAGCCGGGTACGTCATGCATGATCGTCTGCTGCGCCCGGCCCTGGTCGGCGTCGCAAAGGGCGACCCGAAACCCGCCAACGACACCCCCCACGTCGATACCGTCGCCTGATTGCAGCCCCCGCGCCTCTGGCGCGGGGTGCTCGGCGTTCAGAACCGGATTTCCGCCGCTTTTTTCACGGTGATCGCCCGCGCGCCCGCGTCGAAGCCATCGAGCAGCAAATTGTGGTGGGCGATGATCTGCTCATGGGTCAGGGCCCCGCGATCACCGGTCATGTGGCCGTCGCCCAGCAGGGTCACGTCGTAACCCAGGCTGACCGCGCGCCGTGCCGTGGTATCGACACAGTACTGCGTCATGCAGCCGCCGATCACGAGATGATCGATGCCGCGCGCGTTGAGCTGGTGCGAAAGGTCGGTTTCAAAGAAGGCATCGCAGGCCGTCTTGTGAACCACGATGTCGCCTTCCCGCGGTGCGATCTCGTCGCGCAGTTCCCAGCCGGGGCTGCCTTTGGCAAGGCGGTGGTCGAACTTGTCGTCATGCTGCACGACGACGACCGGCACCCCGGCTGCCCGCGCCCTGTCCCGCAACGCACCCAGGCGCGTCGCCACGACATCGAGCGCCTGATCGAGGACCGGCTGGCGATCGGGCGATCCGGCGCCATCCAGAATGGCCTTCTGCACATCGATAATGAGGAGCGCCGTCTTCATGCTCACCTTCCCGGAATGGCGCTTCGCGCCAGGGCGTCGGCGCGTTCGTTCTCGGCGTGTCCGTTGTGGCCCTTGACCCAGATCCAGTCGATCCTGTGACTCTTGAGCGCGGCATCGAGGCGCTGCCACAGATCCACATTCTTGACCGGCTTCCTGTCCGACGTCTTCCAGCCGTTCTTCTTCCAGCCGTGGATCCAGGTGGTGATGCCGTTCTTCACATATTGGCTGTCGGTGTGAAGGCGCACATGGGTCTGGGCCTTGAGTGCTTCCAGCGCCGCGATCGCCGCCATCAGTTCCATGCGGTTGTTGGTGGTCTCCCGCTCCCCGCCCGAGAGTTCCTTCTCGATCTCGCCATAGCGCAGGATCGCGCCCCAGCCGCCCGGCCCCGGATTGCCGGAACAGGCGCCATCAGTAAAAACATCGACGACCTTCAGCCCCGACATCTAGAGACCATAGGCGGCGACACTCTTCGCCTGCTGATGAAAGGTGAGTTTCTTGAGGTACTCCAGCGGATCCTTCGGGCTCACGAAGGCCCCTGGCGGATGGTTCAGCCAGTCATAGAGTCGCGTCAGCAGGAAGCGCAGCGCGGCACCCCGCGCCAGGATCGGCAGGGCCGTCAGTTCCGCGTCCGGCAACGGGCGCAAACGATGGTAACCCTCGATCATCAGCCTGGCCTTGGTCACGTTGAACTCGCCTTTTGGCTCGAAGCACCAGGCGTTGAGGCAGATGGCGAGGTCATAGGCGAGAAAGTCCGTGCAGGCGAAATAGAAATCGATGAGGCCCGAGAGCCGGTCGCCGAGGAAGAACACATTGTCCGGAAAAAGGTCGGCATGGATCACGCCGCTCTCCAGATCGCGCGGCCACTCCCGCGCCAGGAAATCCAGTTCGTCGCCGATCACCGCCGCCAGGCCCGGCTTCACCTCGTCGGCGCGGTCCCGGGTGTTGGCAACCAGGGTGCGCCAGCCGCCGACCGACAGGTTGTTGGGGCGCGTGAGGGGAAAATCGCTGCCCTTGATGTGCAGGTCGGCGAGCGCGGCACCCACCTGCTGGCAGTGTTTCTCGTTGGGCCGGCGCGGCCACATGCCCTCGAGGAACGAGATGATCGCCGCCGGCCGGCCGCAGAGTTCGCGCAAGGCGATCCCGTCCCGGGCCTTGATCGGCGTCGGGCAATTGAGTCCCTTGGCCGCCAAATGCTCCATCAGGCCCAGGAAGAAGGGCAGGTCCTCCTTGTGCACGCGCTTTTCATAGAGCGTCAGGATATAGCTGCCGGTGCCGGTATGGATGAGGAAGTTGGAGTTCTCCACCCCCTCGGCAATGCCCTTGCAGGAGATCACCTCGCCGATGTCGTAGGCGGCGATGAAGGCGGCCAGATCTCCGTCCGGCACTTCGGTGTAAACGGCCATGGCGAGGTTCCGGTGGCTCAGGCTGTGAGGGCGCGGGGCAGTTTGAAATGGGTGGTCTCGGTGGTCACGGAGATCTCGTCGGTGACGATATCGAACCGGTCGCGCACGGCACCCACCACTTCCTGCACCAGGATCTCCGGGGCCGAAGCGCCGGCGGTGATGCCGACCGTCCTGATATTCCTGAACCAGGCCCAGTCGATCTCCGCCGCCTTTTGCACCAGATAGGCGCTGGGGCAGCCGGCGCTCATCGCCACCTCGACCAGGCGCCGCGAATTCGAGGAATTGGGCGCGCCGATCACCAGCATGAGGTCGCATTTCTCGGCGATCGCCTTGACCGCCTGCTGGCGGTTGGTGGTCGCGTAGCAGATGTCTTCCTTGCGCGGCCCATGGATCATCGGGAAGCGCCGCTTGAGAACCGCGATGATGCCGATGGTATCGTCGATCGAGAGCGTGGTCTGGGTGATATAGGCAAGCCGGGTCGGATCCTCGACGGCGATCTTCTCGGCATCCTCCGCCGTCTCCACCAGCGACACGGCACCGTCCGGCAATTGCCCGATGGTCCCGATGACCTCCGGGTGCCCGGCATGGCCGATGAGAATGATGTGCTGACCGGCCTCGAAATGTCCCTCCGCCTCGCGGTGCACTTTGGAGACCAGGGGGCAGGTGGCATCGAGATACATCAGCTCGCGCCGCTCGGCCTCGGCGGGAATCGCCTTGGGTACGCCATGGGCGGAGAAGACCACGGGAAACTGGCCCGGAATTTCATCCAGTTCCTCGACGAAGACGGCGCCCTTCTTCTCCAGGGCTTCGACCACATGGCGATTGTGGACGATCTCATGACGCACATAAACCGGTGCGCCATAGCGCTCCAGCGCCCGCTCCACAATCTGGATGGCGCGATCGACACCGGCGCAAAATCCGCGCGGTGCGGCCAGGAAAACGGTCAGCTGCGACTTTGCCATCGACAGGACGCCGAATTGGTTCAAAGGACCCGGAACAACATCCGGAGCGAGGTCTCTGCACTCAGTGGTGAATATAGGGACTCCACTCCCCGTGGCAACGTCAAATGCGGCAATGCCATGGTCGGGACTTGGCGTTGCCGATTCGACACCCCGCGGCCCGCTTGTGGAAGCAAGCCCGCTCAATTAAAGTCCCGCCCAGATTTCGGAGCGTGCTCGGATGGCGCTTTCCGGGCAGCATTGGCCAGACATCCCGGCCATCGGGGGGAGAAGCATCATGTCGCAGCCGGAGATCGCCCAGAAGGGACCCTTCAAAGTCGACGTCGTCGCCGGCAAGACCTATTTCTGGTGCGCCTGCGGTCGCAGCCGGAAACAGCCGTTCTGCGACGGATCCCACAAGGGTACGGAATTCACACCGGTCAAGTACGACGCCACGGCCGCCAAGGCGGTCTTCTTCTGTGGCTGCAAGCATAGCTCCAAAGCACCCCTCTGCGACGGCACCCATGGCAAGCTGTGACATCAGCCAGGGTACGGCAGCGCGGTGGGCAATCGAGTGAGATAGAAGGAAAGATGATGAGCGGCGCGAATCGAATCGGCCAGGTCGTGCGTGGTGCATGGATCGTGGGGGCCCTGGGAGTCGCCACCTTGCTGACGGCCTGCGTCGACAACCGGACACCGCCGCAG
>JAEUKV010000284.1 GCA_016794165.1 Rhodospirillaceae bacterium | reverse complement strand
TGGTGCGGTCAAGTGCGACCTTGACCCGATGTCTAGCCAACTTTACCTCTCGGGGGAAACAACAAAGTCTGACGGTCACATTCATGCACTATTCGCAGTTCACCCAACGTATCGCCGGCGAGGGTGCCGCCGCCTGGGACCTCCATCTGGCGGCGGTCGAGGCCAAGCGCGCCGGCCGGGACGTGATCGTGCTTTCCATCGGCGACCCGGAGTTCAACTCGCCGGCCGCGGTGACGGAGAGTGCCATCGCCGGCCTGCGCGCCGGCGACACGCATTATGCCGACATCCTGGGGCTGCCCCGCGCCCGCGCCGCCGTCGCAACGCAGCACAGCCGACAGACCGGGCAGATGGTGGGGCCGGAGAACGTCGCCATCGTTGCCGGCGCACAGGGCGGGCTTTTCTGCGCGGCCATGTGCATCCTGGAACCTGGCGACGACGCCATCGTGCTGGAGCCGATGTATGTGACCTATGAGGCGACCATTCAGGCGGGCGGCGCCAATCTCATCCGCGTGCCGCTCCGGGCGGAGAATGGGTTTCGCCTCGATCTCGACGATCTCGCCCGGGCGGTGACGCCCAAGACGCGGGCGATTTTTTTCGCCACCCCGAGCAACCCAACCGGCGTGGTGCTCAACCGACGCGAACTCGTCGGGATTGCGGAGCTTGCCCGCAAGCACGATCTCTGGGTGGTGTCGGACGAAGTCTATTCGACCATAGTCTTCGACGGCGAGCATGTCAGCATCTGCGGCCTTGATGGCATGGCGGAGCGGACCGTGACCATCAACAGCCTGTCGAAATCCCATGCCATGACCGGCTGGCGCGCGGGCTGGATCGTCGGCCCGCAGGAGCTGATCGGCCATGTCGCCAATCTGGGCCTTACCAATCTCTACGGCCTGCCGCCCTTCATCCAGAACGCAGCCGCCCTGGCGTTGGAAACGCCGGTCCCGGAAGTGGCGTCGATGCGCGAGGCCTATCGGCGCCGGCGCGATCTCGCGGTGGCAGCGCTCGGCCAGCTGCCGGGCATCGTCTGCCGCAAGCCGGCGGCGGGCATGTTCATGCTGGCGGATGTGCGCGGCACCGGGCTGTCGGGCCACGACTATGCCTGGCGCCTGTTCCGCGAGACCGGGGTTGCGGTGCTGGATGCCACCGCCTTCGGCCAGAGTGCCGCCGGCCATGTGCGCATCTCCTTCGCCATCGACGAAGCGACCCTGGCCGAAGCCTGCCGCCGTATCGCCGGCTTCACGAAGAGCCTCGGCAAGGCGGCCTAAGTCTTCCGTTGCCACCCCCCTCTCTAGCTCTCCCCCTCAAGGGGGGAGAGGACTGAAGCGAGGTAGGGCCGATGCTCGGTACATACTCCCTCCCCCCTTGAGGGGGAGGGCAGGGATGGGGGGTATCACCGGTCGAATTCATCCAGGAAACCGCGCGCGATCTCGCGCAGGCGGTCGCGGCCGAAGCTCGCATAGTGGCCGCCATGGACGACGCGCACCGGCAGTTCCAGCAGGCGCTTCATGCTGGCGATGTATTGTTGCATCGCCGGCGGATTTTCGGGGTGATAGACAAGTTCGCCGTCATAGACCACGTCGCCCGAGAACAGGATGCCGGTGGCCTTCTCATAGAGACCGATCGAGCCCGCCGAATGTCCGGGAAGATGCATGACCTCGAAGCTGCGGTCGCCGGTGTCGACGACATTGCCTTCCTCAAGCAAGGTCTGTGCCGGCGCCGGCAGGACGTTGTAGCTGAGCGCGTCCCAGGGGCCGGGTGGCGGGGCCGTGAAGATGCTGTCGTCGAAAACGTAGCGGTCGGCCACCGTGTTGGTGCGGTCAGGATGGATCATGACATCGGCCTCGGCCGGGTGCACGGCGCGGTCGGGAAACTCGTGATGGGCGCCGATATGGTCGAAATGCGCATGTGAGGCGATGGCCAGGATCGGGCGCTCGGCCAGCGTGCGCACCTGTTCGCGCAGGCTGACCACGCCCATGCCTGAATCCACCAGCAAGTCGCGTTCGCGGCCGCGCACATGCCAGATGTTGCAGCGATAGAAATCCTTGACGAAGGATTCGAGGATCAGGGTGATGCCGTCGCCGATGGCGCGGGTCTCGTACCAGGTTTCGGGCGTTGCGATTTGCATCTCAGGCGCGCTTTCTCTGCGGTTGGGGTTGCTCGCCGGCCAGCCCGGCCACGAACTGGCCGACCTGCGCCCGCAGTCTGGCATGGAGCGCCGACTTTGGCATCTTCTCCTGCGCCACGAAATGCATGAAGAGGCCGTTGACCAGGATGAAGAGGGCGCTGCCGGCGGTGGCGGGGTCGATTCCGGCACGCAGCTTGCCACGGGCCTGGAGGGCGGCCACCAGTTCACCCACCTGCAGGGCGAGCAGGCGGTCGTTCTCGAAATAGCCAAGCCCGAAAGGGGAATCCGCCTGGGTGAGGGCGGTGGCCATGGCGTTGCGCCAGAGTTCCTTGGTGAGATGGACCAGGGAGTGGTCGACATAAATCGCCAGCAGGCCGTAGATCGCCTCGGCCGGGTCGCTGGCGACACCGGCGATGTAGCGCTTGCCCTTGGCGCGGACCTGTTCGCCATCGAGCGCCACCAGGGCCATGAGCAGATCGCCCTTCGAGGAAAAGTAGTTGTAGACCGTGCCGGTACCGACCTGGGCCTGCGCAGCGATGGCCTCGACCGAGGTATCGGCGAATCCCTGTTTGGCAAAGAGCTGGCTGGCAGCGGCGAGGATGTCGCGGCGGCGGCCGGCTTTCTGGCGTTCGCGGAGTCCGGTCATGGGGTCCGTTGGAAAAGTGAATTGACTTTATTTTGGAGTTCATTCACTTTTTTGGCAACAAGAAATCGCCGCCATCAAACAGGAGAGGGCCATGATCAACGCCTATACCCGCAATTTCATCACCCGCCGCCGCGCCCTGCAGCTCGGTACCGCCGGGCTTGCCACCCTGACCATCGCACCGAAATGGTCGATGGCTGCGGACGAACTCAATTGCCTGGTGTGGTGCGATCACACCCACGCCGCGCTGCTCGATCCCTTCGCCGAGAAGCACGGCGTCAAGATCAACGTCAAGGAATACGAGGGCACCGGCACAGCCTATAGCCTGCTCGAGCAATCGCAGCCCGGCGATTGGGACGTCTTCGTGATTGATTCCGTCGATGTGCCGGGTGCCGTCGAAAAGGGCGTGCTGGCGGAGCTCCCCGACGCCGAGATGCCGTGGGACGACATCTTTCCCGAACTGCGGCAGCCGCAGCTGCACTACAAGGATGGCAAGCTCTACGCGATGCCGGAAAAATTCGGCTATAACGCGATCGCCTACAACAACAGCAAGGTGGCAGCCGAGGATGTGGCTAGCGCCGCGGTGATGTGGAACCCGAAATATGCCGGGCGCATCGCCATCTACAACTACTACATCCCGACCATGGAGATGGTGGGGCTTGGCCTCGGCATCCGCCCGGACACGATCACGGCGGCTAGCCTGCCAGCCATTCGCGAGAAGCTCCTCGAGATGAAAAAGCTCGCCTCGGTGGTGGGCGATGTGGTGGCGACGCAGAATGCACTGCTCACCGGCGCCGCCGACATCCTGGTGGCGGGCGGAGAGTACACCGTGGCCGGCATGATGGTGGACCGGCCGGAGCTCGACTGGACCCTGCCCGCCGAGGGCGGCATCCGCTGGGGCCAGGCGATTGGTGTGTTCGCGGATTCCGCCAAGAAGGATCTCGCCACCGAATTCGTGAAATACATCGTCTCGCCGGAAGGGCAGGGTGCGCTGGCCACCGCCGATTGCTACTGGGCGATGCCGGCCAGTTCCAAGGCCAACTTGGATGAGTCGCAGAAGAAGCAGCTGCGCTGGGAGCAGCAACCGGGCTTCATCGCCAACTCGCATCCCTATTTCATCCCCGACGCCGATCTCGACGCCGCCATGCTCGACGTCTGGACCGAAGTCCTGGGGGCGTGAGGGCAGACGTGCTGCCGCTGCCGCCGAACTTGAAGCATCATGCCCGGGCTTGACCCGGGCATCAGCTCGCGCGCGAATGGTCTCATCCAGTCGCCCCGATCCCCGGGTCAGGCCCGGGGATGACGGCTCTTGAAGGCAAAAGCATGAGCGTACGAGGCGACAAATGAGGGGATGGGGTCTCAAATCCTGGGGCCATGTCCCGGCCCTTGCCTGGACCGGCGCCTTTTTCGTCCTGCCGCTCGTTGCCATGCTGCTGATGAGCGTATCGGAGCGGATCGGCGGCAAGATCACGCTGACTTGGACGCTCGGCAATTATCAGGCCTTCCTGACCAAGGCCGAAGGCACCTTCGTGGGTGCTCTGGTCAACTCGGTCGAGGTGACGGTGCTGACCACGATCCTTTCGGTGCTGGTCGCCTATCCGCTGGCCTATATCCTTGCCTACCGGGTGCCGGTGCGCTGGCAGCGGCTGGTGCTGGTGCTCACCATCCTGCCATTCTGGACCTCCTATGTGATCCGCTCCTACAGCTGGCTGCTGGTGCTTTCCGAGAATGGTGTCATCAACCAGTTCCTGGTCGGCGCTGGCCTGCTCGCCGAGCCTGTCGGCATGGGCAACAGCCGCTTCGCAACGGTGCTCGGCTTCGTTCACTTTTTTGCCATGCTGCTCACCCTCACCATCTATGCCAATCTGGTGCAGATCAAGGACAGCTACCGCAAGGCCGCGGCCGATCTCGGCGCCAATGCCTTTCAGGCCTTCTGGCACGTGACCCTGCCGCTTAGCCTGCCTGGCGTCGCCGTGGGGGCGTTCCTCACTTTCGTGCTCGCCATCGGGGACTACATCACGCCGCAGATCCTGGGCGGGTCGAAGGAATTGCTGCTGCCGCAGGCGGTGATGCTTCAATTGGGGCGGCAGGCGGATTTCCCGCTCGCTTCGGCGCTGTCCATGGTGCTGATGCTGGTGGTGACGGTGGCTTTCCTGCTCTCGGCGCGGCATCTCAAGATGGGACGCGTCTAGATGAGTGCCCGTTTAGGTGCCTGGGCGAGCTGGGCCTATCTTGGCGTGGCGCTGCTGTTCATTTTCCTGCCCGTGCTGGTGCTGGTGCAGTTCTCGTTCCAGGAGGGCCTCGCCCCGGTACCGCCCTTCGACGGGCCCAGTCTCAAATGGTGGGCCAAGGTGATGGCCAACCGGAAGATCACCGACGGGTTGTGGAATTCGCTGCTCGTGGGTCTCGGCTCGGCCGCCATGGCGACTATCCTCGGATTCCTTGCCGCCTATGCCCTGGCGCGCCGGAAGCATCGCCTGTCCGGTCTCTACCAGTTCCTGCTGATGGCGCCGATCACTGTATCCTACCTCATCATCGGCATGGGGCTGCAGATCACCTTCAATCACTTGGGCCTGGGCAAGTCGCTGTGGGCGATCGGCATCGGTCATGTGGTGATCAACCTGCCGCTTACCTTCGCCATCCTCTATTCGCAGCTGGGCGAACATCAGGCCAATATCGAACGCGCCGCCTACGATCTCGGTGCCAGCGATGCGCGGGTGATCCTGGAGATCACCGTGCCGATGCTGTGGCCGGCCCTGCTGGCGGCCTTTTTCATCGCGGCGACACTCTCCTGGGACGAGTTCGTGATCGCCTTCCTGATGAGCCGCTTCGACGTCACCCTGCCGGTGGTGATCTGGAGCATGCTGCGCTCCGGGCTGTCGCCGGAGCTCAACGCGGCGGGGACCCTGGTCTTCGCCATTTCGATCCTGGCCGTTGCCCTGGTGGAGCTGCTGCTCTGGCGGGCGCGTCGCAACGCGAATTGAGAGAAAGTATGACCGACCGCGTCACATTCCGTGGAGTGAGCAAGTCGTATGACGGCCATCAGGTCGTAGCGCCCCTGGATCTCAGCATCGCCGCCGGCGAATTCGTCGTGCTGCTGGGTCCGTCGGGCAGCGGCAAGACCACGCTGCTCAACATGATCGGCGGCTTTGCCACCCCCAGCGCCGGGCGTGTGCTGATCGACGGCGAGGACGTCACCGATCTGCCGCCGGCGCGGCGGCCGACCGCAACCGTGTTCCAGGACTATGCCCTGTTCCCACATATGAGCCTTGCCGCCAATGTGGCTTTCGGCCTGCGCATGAAGGGAATGGCGAAGGCCGAACGCCTGGCCAGGGCCGCGGCGATGCTCGATCTGGTCGGGCTCGCGGGCTTCGGCGGGCGCGGGGTTCATCAGCTTTCCGGCGGACAGCGCCAGCGCGTGGCACTGGCGCGTGCCATGGCAGTGGAGCCCAAGGTCCTGCTGCTGGACGAGCCGCTGGGTGCCCTCGATCTCGCCCTCCGGCGCCAGATGCAGGAGGAGTTGGTCCGTCTGCAAAAACGCTCCGGTGCCACCTTCGTCCATGTGACCCATGACCAGGAGGAGGCGATGTCGATCGCCGACCGCATCGTCGTGGTGAACCAGGGCCGCATCGAGGACATGGGACCGCCCGACCGGGTCTATCTCAAGCCGGCGACGCTGTTCGCTGCCACCTTCATGGGCGAGAGCAACATCATCGCCGGCCGCGTCGCCCGGGTGAACGGCCAGGAGTTCCTGGTGGAAACCGCCCTCGGTCCCGTCGCGCTCCGCGGCGCGGCCGTGCCGGATGACGCGATCCATCTGGTGCTGCGCCCGGAACAGCTGCAACTGACACCGCCCACCGACGGTATCGCCCTGGGCCGCGCTCGGGTCGAGGAACTCTCGTTCCAGGGCACCCATTGCCGCTGTCACTGCCGCATGGAAGGCCTCGACCTCATTCTGCGGGCGCCGGTCGCAGCCGGCCTTCGGGCCGGGGTGGAGGTCAACCTCTATGCCGCGCGCGGCGATGTGGTGGTGCTGGACGGGTAGGGGCGGCACGGCCGCAGCTTGACCTCCACCCATAAATGGAGCCTTTATGCCCGCGCACGGATGTCGTGCTGCTGCGGGAATGGACCAGATGCTTTCGGGAATCAATGAATACGGACGGTTGAAGAAGCTGGCCATGCGCCGGCCGGAGGATGCCTTTGTCGACGACCAGAAGATCGACAAGGAATGGAAGAACCTCAACTACCACACCCGCCCGGATCTCGCGAAAGCCAAGGCCGAGCATG
>JAEUKV010000247.1 GCA_016794165.1 Rhodospirillaceae bacterium | reverse complement strand
CCCCTCCAGCATGGTGAGGGCACGGTTCTCCATCTGCCAGGACTGCGCCGCGCCCTTCGAAATCACTTCGACGAGCTTGGCACCGTCGAGGCCGGCCGCCTGAGCGAAATGCATGCCCTCCGCCAAGGCTTGCACCAGGCCCGCAATGCAGATCTGATTGACCATCTTCGCCAACTGGCCGGAACCGGCACCGCCCAGCAGCACACAGGCGCGGGCATAAGCGTCGATCACAGGCTTGGCGCGATCGAAGTCCTTTTCGAGCCCGCCCACCATCACGGTGAGCTTGCCGTTCTCGGCACCAGCCTGACCGCCCGATACCGGTGCATCGAGGAAACCGAGGCCGGCTTCACGGGCCGCGGCGTCGATCTCGCGAGCGACCTCGGCCGACGCGGTTGTATGATCGACGAACAGCGTACCCACGCTCATACCGGCAAGGGCACCGTCCGGACCATAGACCACGGAACGCAGGTCATCGTCATTGCCGACGCAGGCGAAGACGATCTCGGCACCCTTGGCAGCGAGGGCCGGCGTCGCCGCGCTGGCCCCGCCATGCGTCTCGACCCACTTTGCCGCCTTCGGCGCGGTACGGTTATAGACGGTAATGTCATGGCCTGCCCGTTTGAGATGCCCAGCCATGGGAAAACCCATTACACCCAGGCCCAGGAATGCCACCTTCATCGTCCGTCTCCCTTCATCGCTCTCTCACTTTCACCGTCTCGCCAGTCAATCGATCGGTCTCGCTTCAATCGTCCCGAAACAGCCGATCGTGAACATCGCGCCAGACGTCGCGGCTGTTGGCTGAAAGAATGCCGGCGGCGCTCAGCGCCTGGCTCGGACGATAGAGTCCGTCGGCGCGAATGTAGCCAATCTGCCCACCCAACTCCCGGACGATCATGGCGCCCGGCGCATGGTCCCAGGGCATGATGCCGCTGAAAAAGGTGAAATCGATCTCGCCCTTGGCCATGCGGACATAGTCGATACCGGCCGCGCGGCTGCTCTTGACCTGGGTGACGGCGCCGCGACGACGATCCACCATCTGGGCGATGCCAGGTGCACCGCGCTGTCCGTAGGCCAGGACGCCTTGCGCCTCTCGGGGCGGGGCTGCAAAGGGGTCGATCCGGCGGCCGTCGATTGTGACGCCGGCACCCTTCCGCGCCATGGTCATCTCGCCGCTCACCGGATGATAGATCCAGCTTGCCAGCACGTCGTCCGCCTGGATCAGTGCCAGCATGGAGACGAAACCTTCCTGACCGCTGGCGAAGTTTCCAGTTCCATCGATCGGGTCCACCACCCAGACGGGCGCCGGGTCGGCAAGCGCGCGCATGACGTCGGGGTTCTTGGCCGTGGCCTCCTCCCCCACCACAACCGAGCCCGGCAGTATCCGCAGAAGTTCCGGTGTCAGCGCGAGTTCAGCCGATTCATCGGCGATGGTGACGAAGTCGCCGGGCGATTTTTGGCGCGTTTCGCCGTCCTTCAGATTGCGGAAACGGGGCAGGATCTCGGCCGCGGCGACGCGGCGGATGAGATCGGCCACCGTTTCGCTGTCGAGGGCATGCAGCGGGTCGGTCACTTGCGGCCTGCGATCCATTCGCGGATATCGTTCTCGCTGTGGAGATAGGCTTCGCCGGACTTGACGTCCAGGGTTGCCGCCAGGCGCAGCAGATGCCACATCTCGGGGTCAACCGCCTCCGGGTCTTCGCTCTCGATATTCTCCTGCATCTCGGCCGCCCATTCGGCGGCAGCAAGCCGACTGGAACCGCCATCGAGCACCGCCTGCAAAAGGTCGACAAGCTCCTGGCGTGTCGGCACCGGTACTTCGGTCATGCCTGACCTCCTTTTGATGATGCCTGTTTGCCGGCCCGCTGCCGGACGAAGCGCTGCACGTCTTCCGGTGCCAGGCGCACGGTAAGGTCGATATGCGAGTCGGCGTCCTGCCGGTCGATTACCTCGCCATGGGCATAGAGCCAAGCCATGGCGGCCCCCTCGGCGGGATTGAGCCGGTAGGTCTCGGTCACGCGCTGCGCTGAGAGGCGTTCGTCGATGGCCCGAAGGAGATCCTCGATGCCCGCACCGGTGATGGCCGAGATCGGCTTCAGGCGCTGATCGCGGCTGGCCTGCGCCGCCAGGGCTTCGCGTGCCGGTTCATCGAGCAGGTCGATCTTGTTCAGGACCTCGAACATGTGATCCGTCACGTCGTGGCCGAGCCCAAGGCCCGCCAGCACCGCCTCGACATCCGCCTTCTGGCCGTCGGTCTCGGGATGCGCGACATCGCGCACATGCAGGATGACGTCGGCTTCGAGTACTTCCTCCAGCGTGGCGCGGAACGCCGCCACCAGTTCGGTCGGCAGGTCGGAGATGAAGCCAACGGTGTCGGAAAGGATGATCTCGCGACCCGAGGCGAGGTGCACGCGTCGCATGGTGGGATCCAGCGTCGCGAAGAGCAGGTCGGCCGCCATCACCGAAGCCTTGGTCAGGCGGTTGAACAGGGTCGACTTTCCGGCATTGGTGTAGCCGACCAGGGCCACCACCGGGTAGGGCACGCGCTTCCTCGCCTGGCGGTGCAGCGCGCGCGTGCGCTTGACGTCCTCCAGATCCTTCTTGATCCGCACGATGCGTTCGTCGATCAAGCGCCGGTCCATTTCGATCTGGCTTTCGCCGGGGCCGCCGATGAAGCCGAAACCGCCGCGCTGGCGCTCGAGATGGGTCCAGGATCGGACCAGCCGGCTGCGCTGGTAGCTGAGTGCTGCCAGCTCGACCTGCATCTGGCCTTCCTTGGTCCGGGCGCGTTCGCCGAAGATCTCCAGGATGAGGCCGGTTCGGTCGATGACCTTGACCTTCCAGGCGGTCTCAAGATTGCGTTGCTGCACCGGCGTGAGGGCGGCATCGAACACCACCAGGCCGATGTCATTGGCCGCGATCAGTTCAGCCAGCGCCTCGACCTTGCCCGAGCCGATCAGCGTATTGGGGCGGGGGTCGTTGATGCGCACAACCTCCGCCGCCACGACATTGAGGTCGATGGCACGGGCAAGGCCACTGGCCTCCTCCAGCCGCGTCTCGGGTGTGCGCCCGCCGGCATACTGTGCGCGCTGGCCGGTCTTGAAGGCGGGGTGCAGGACCAGGGCGCGATCGCCGTGGCGGATACCGTCGATGTCGAGATGGGCGCCGGTTGCCTGGTCAATCGTGGTGGTCAAAATGTCGCTTTCATGTATTGCCGCGGATCAAGCTTCGTCGCCCTCTTTCTGGGGTTCGAAGAGCTGGATCGGCGTCCCCGGCATGATCGTCGAGATCGCGTGCTTGTAGACCAGCTGCACATGGGAATCCCGGCGCAGCAGCACCGAGAAGTTGTCGAACCAAGTGACGATACCCTGCAGCTTCACGCCATTGACCAGGAAGATCGTGACCGGAATCTTGTTTTTGCGGATATTGTTGAGGAAGACGTCCTGGACGCTTTGTGATTTCTCGTTCGCCATCGTCCTATCCTTTTCTCGTTGGGCCCCTTGTTCTCGGGCCGTTTTTTGGGCGCACCGCAAGGGAGAAGCGCCGCCGCCTTGCGCTCAAGCGCCGTTTCCCCTGCCTGACGCTTGGGTAACACAGAACTTGACAGAAAGAAATCGCCGGGGCACCCCGAATCGCCTCATGGCCGTCCGGCGGCATGGCCCCGACTGGTGCACTAAACCGCCTGCCGCAGTGCCGCCAGCGCGGCTTGAAGGCTCGCCAAGTCAGGAAAATAGTGCTGTGGCGGTGCGGAATCGAACTCGGCCGGCGCGGGTGGTCCCGGTCGTACCAGGACCGGGATACAGCCGGTATTGTGGGCGCAGACCAGATCTATGTCGGTATCCCCGACGAACCAGACATGGGGGCCGGCGGCCAGCTGCCCGGGGTCCAGGGCGGCCGCCACATGTTCGGGCGCCGGCTTGTCACGGGCGGAATCCCCGGCGCCGGCCAGGGCCTGGAAATACCTGTCCCAACCCAGGGCGGCGGCCTCGGCCCGCAGGAACCGGCCCCGCTTGTTGCTGACGACCGCGAGGTAGAATTGCGGCGCGGCCCAGGACAGCAGGTCGTCTGCGCCCGCCAACGGCTTGAGGGCGGCGAGATGTTGCCGTTCATAACTGGTGTAGAATACCTGCTCGGCTTCCGGCCAGCGCTCGCCAAAAAGGATCGGGAAACTGTCTCGCATGGAAGTGCGGATGCGGGCCTCCGCCTCTTGCCGCGACCAGATCGGCTGTCCCATCGCCGCCAGGGTTTCGTTCATGGTCGCGTGGAGGACGCTCCAGGAATCCACCAGCGTGTTGTCCCAGTCGAACAGCAGGGTGGTCGGGCATTTGCTCATGGTCTGGCGGCGGTCCCGTTTGCGGCGATCTGCCCCAGCGCCACCTGCCTGGCCACATGGGCGAGATAGAGGTCGCGCAATCGCCCGGTCACCGGGCCCGGTTTGCCCGAGCCGATCACCTGCCCATCGATCCGTGTCACCGGCACAATGAAGGCCGAGGACGAGGTCAGGAACGCCTCGGTGGCAGCCAGCGCTTCATCGCGGGTGAATGCCCGCTCGACCACGGCCAGCCCCTGCGCCTCGGCCAGATCAAGCAGCGTTTCGCGCGTGATGCCCCCCAGAATGTCATGCCCACGTGGGTAGGTAGCGATCTCGCCGGAATGCGTAACGATCCA
>JAEUKV010000215.1 GCA_016794165.1 Rhodospirillaceae bacterium | reverse complement strand
TCCCAAGTCCGCCCGACCACGCATGATCGTGATCGACGGCGCCTATCTGCTCGGTCTCGGTCCGCGCTCGGCCCACGCCTGCCAGGATCTGGCAGCGCTTCTGCATCC
Source organism: Rhodospirillaceae bacterium (assembly GCA_016794165.1). GTDB lineage: Bacteria > Pseudomonadota > Alphaproteobacteria > Dongiales > Dongiaceae > Dongia. The sequence continues at coordinate 37,026 of JAEUKV010000215.1, read as the reverse complement.
GGCGCTGCATTGGCCGGCGCTGCCCCACCGGCCCTGGGTCGGATAGGCGGGCCGGCCGCAGATGGCAATCCTGGGTATCGACGCGCCGGCCCTTTCCGGGAACAGGCGCAGGCGACAGCGTTGGCACATCGTGCTGGCGCTCAGCCTGCTCGCCATCGTGGCGGCACTGGCGGCAATTGCCGCCGGGCCGCTGCCGATTGCACCGCTCGATGTGTTGGCCTGGGCCATCGGTTTCGACGGCCAACCGGCTCTGGGCGAGGTCGAGCGCCATGTCCTCGCCCAGATCCGGCTCCCGCGCGTGGTGGTGGCCCTCCTGGCTGGGTCGGGCCTTGCCCTCAGCGGTTGCCTGATGCAGAGCCTGTTTCGCAACCCGCTGGCCGATCCCGGCCTGATCGGGGTGAGCAGCGGTGCCGCCCTGGCCGCCGCCATCACCATCGTGCTCGCGCCCATGCTGCCCTTCTGGTTTCACGCCTTCGGCCCCTTTGCTCTGCCGGTGGCTGCCTTCTGCGGCGGTCTTGCCGCCACTTTCGTCATTCTCAGATTGGCCGATTTTGCCGGAGGTACGGCCACGGTTGTGCTGCTGCTGGCCGGGATCGGCATCGGCGTCATCGCGGAAGTGGCGATCGGTTTCCTGGTTTTCATCAGCAACGAACAGCAGTTGCGCGATCTCACTTTCTGGCGGATGGGCAGCCTTGCCGGCAATGGCTGGCTGCAGGCCGGCATCGTCGCCCTGCCGGTGAGCGTCATTGCGGCCCTTGCCTGGTCGATCGCCCCGGCCCTCAACGCGCTCAGCCTGGGTGAGGACGTGGCGCGGCACCTCGGCGTACCGGTGGCGCGTCTGCAGCGCCTGATCGTCATCGCGGTCGCCGCCGCGATTGGCGCCATCGTCGCCTTTTCCGGAATGATCGGCTTTCTTGGCCTGGTGGCGCCGCATCTGGCGCGTCTGCTCATCGGCCACGACCATCGCTGGCTGCTGCCAGTCTCGGTGCTGGTGGGCATGATCATCATCGGCTTCGGGGATCTGGTCACGCGCGTGGCCGTGGCGCCGGCGGAACTGCCGATCGGCCTGGTCACCGGCGCCCTGGGGGCACCGGTCTTTCTCTATCTGCTGGTGCGCCAGATGCGCGGCGGTGGCGCATGATCGCGGCCGAGGGCATCTGCACCACGCGCGGCAATCTCGCCGGGATCTCGCTGCGGGCGGAGCCCGGCACGGTGCTGGCACTGATGGGGCCCAACGGATCGGGGAAATCGACCCTGCTCCATGTGCTGGCCGGGGATCTTGCCGCCAGTTCCGGTTCGGTGCGCTTGCAGGGGCGCCCGCTCGCGGCCTGGCCGGCGGCGGCGCTCGCCACCATTCGCGCGGTGCTTCCGCAGACCTCTCAAGTCGCCTTTCCGATCCAGGTCACGGATCTGGTCGCGATCGGCCGGCTGCCCCATCGCGGCCTGGCCCGTGGTGGGGACGCCGAGGCCGTGGCGGCGGCGCTCACGGCCCTCGGTCTCCAGCATCTGGCACACCGTCCCTATCAGCGGCTTTCAGGTGGCGAGCGGCAGCGGGTGCAGTTTGCCCGCGTTCTGGCGCAGATCTGGCGGCCGCCGGGCGAAACCTCGCCGCGTCTCCTGCTGCTGGACGAACCCACCAACAATCTCGATCCGGCCCAGCGCCTTGCCCTCATGCAACTGGTACGCCGCCTGGCCGGGCAGGGGACCGCCGTGGTGGCGGTGCTCCACGACCTGACCGAGGCGCTCAATTTCGCCGATCATGGCCTGCTGTTGCGTGATGGCCGGGTGGTGGCCGGGGGACCGATCCATGATGTCCTCACTCCCGCCGCCATCGCCGCGGCGTTCGATGTCGAAGCCGTCATCCTGGCGGGGCCACTGGGTAGTTCCCATGTCGCCGTGCTGGGCGAGAAGCCTGCCGGCTGATCGATTGTGCATTCGGTCGGTTGGATATGCCGCCCGCCCGCCCTATATCCTCTGTTCCACCGCAAAAACAGGGAGGCAGCCCCATGAGGAAGAAGCTCGAACAGGGCGTCATCGATCTTTACGACCGCTTCACCCATGGCGAGATGGATCGCCGCAAGTTCCTGGAAAAGCTAAGTATTCTGGCCGGCAGCTCGACCGCGGCCTATGCCCTCCTGCCGTTGCTGCAGAACAATTACGCCCGGGCCGAGATCGTCCCGGAGAACGACCCCCGGATTGTGACGGAAACCATCCAGGTCGGGGATTTCACCGTCTATCTTGCCAAACCGGCCCAAGGCGACCGATTCCCGGCGGTCGAAGTCATCCATGAAAACAGGGGGCTCAACCCGCATATCAAGGATGTGACCCGGCGCATGGCGACGGAAGGCTTCCTCGCCGGCGGGGTGGATTTCCTGTCACCTTTGGGCGGAACGCCGGCCGATGAGGACAAGGCCCGCGAGATGATCGGGACCCTCGACCGGCCAGCCACCATCGCCGGCGCGGTTGCCGTCGTCGATGCCTTGCGCAAACGGCCGGAGAGCAATGGCAAGGTCGGCGCGGTTGGTTTCTGCTGGGGTGGTGCCATGGTCAACGCGCTCGCCGTCAACGACCCCAGCCTGAATGCCGGGGTGGCCTATTACGGCACACAGCCGGACGCCGCCGACGTGCCGAAAATTCAGGCTTCCCTGCTGTTGCACTATGCCGGGATCGACGACCGGGTGAATGCCGGGATCGACGCCTACAAGGCGGCGCTGGAAGGGGCCGGCAAGGAATTCCAGCTCTACATGTATGAAGGCGCCAACCACGCCTTCAACAACGATACCAATGCGGCGCGCTATGATGAATCGGCCGCGACCCTGGCTTGGTCGCGGACCATCGAGTTCCTGAAATCCAAGCTCGCCTGAACAAGCCCCTTTCCCGACCGGCGGCGGATCGCTAGGGTCACCGCCGAAACGTCGTCGGTCGGGAGGGAAGCATGGCGGAGCATGGATATGAACAGGGCAGGCTGGATCTGCCCTTCGTCGGCATCTGCACCTTTGCCAAGAGTCCGATCTGCCTCGACTGGGACAATATCAAGGCCGATGTGGCGGTAGTCGGCGCTCCCTTCGATTTCGGCACGCAATGGCGCGCCGGCGCCCGTTTCGGCCCGCGCTCGATCCGCGAGGCGTCGACCCTGTTCTCTTTCGGCCATGACGGCGCCTATGATTTCGAGGACGACGTCGTCTACATGCCCAAGAGCAAGGTCAGCATGGTCGATATCGGCGATGCCGACATCGTGCATACCGATACGATCAAGAGTCACGCCAATGTCGAATTCGCCGTCCGCAAGATCCTGAAGGCCGGTGCCCTGCCGGTGGTTTTGGGCGGCGATCACTCGGTCAACATCCCCTGCATCAATGCCTTCGACGACCAGGGGCCGATCCATGTCGTCCAGATCGACGCCCATCTCGATTTCGTCGACGAGCGCCACGGCGTGCGCTTCGGTCACGGCAATCCGATGCGCCGCGCCGCTGAAAAGGACTACGTGACCGGCCTGACCCAGCTTGGTATCCGCAATGTTTCATCAACGGCGCGGGAGGGTTATGCCGATGCCAGGCGCATGGGCTCCGACATCCTCTCGGTCAGGGATTTCCGCAAGCTCGGTGTCGCCGCGGTGCTGGAGCGGGTGCCGGCCGGCAAGAACTACTACCTCACCATCGATATCGACGGCTTCGACCCTTCGATCGCGCCGGGAACCGGGACCCCCAGCCATGGCGGCTTTCTCTATTACGACATGCTGGAATTCCTCGACGGCCTCGCCCAGCGCGGCAACATCGTCGGCATCGATCTCGTCGAGGTGGCGCCGGAATACGACCATACCGGCATGACCGCGATCCTCGCTGCCCAGGTGCTGCTCAACACTCTCGGCCGGATTTTCCATTACCGCAAATAGGATCAGCGCCGTGCCGCGATGGTGCGGCCGTCCTTGGCGTAGAGAATCAGGGCACCGTCATCGGCGAACGCAAAACGGTCCGAATTCAACAGCAGGCCGAGGAAGATGTCCTCCTGCTGGTCGATGGCCGCGGCGCAAGCCATCCGCGTCGTGATCGCGGCACCCGTGTCGAGCCGACCGCCGGCCACCGAATAGCTCATGCCGTAGCTGTTGCAGGAGGCATGGCCGGAGAGGTGGCCGTCAGCGCCGAATTGCAGCGTGACGCGCGAGTTTTCCACCAGACCGCGTTGGGCGATGTCTTCCACGATCCATTCCGGGCCACTGAGTAGGTCGATTGGAGATCCACCGCAGCCAAGCCATATGTCGTTGCCAGACCTGACCTCGACCTTGTCCGGATATCGTGCGTTGCTCGCACTGTCGCGGCATGGCCCGGGCAAGACTGTGATCGTCAGTCTCTCGTCTTTGCGGGTGGCGACAAATAACTGGCTGCCCTCTACCATATCGGCCACCGGTACCGGGAGATTGACAACGCTGCCGGGTGCCGGATGAAATGTCACATAGGCGGGCCCGATCGAGAGCGTCCAGTCCGGCGCGACTCCTCCGGCAACATAGCTGGGTGTGCCGGTGGCAGGGATCGACTGACATTCAGGGAATTCTTCGCCGCCGACCGTAAGAAGTGCCCGTTCGCCCATGCTCCAGAAACTCGTGTCGCGGCCGTCGGTGGCGACGAACCGGGCACCTGACGCGGATACTGCTGGTGCAAGGCTGGTCAACCAGTCACCAATCAAAACCAGAAGCATGTCATCTTGAGGATGCACGCGGATAATCTGCGCGCCGCATCGCATATAGCCACCGTCGACTTCCGAGATCCGGCCCAGAGCCGCTCCGTTGCCGGCCGTCGCATCGCCCTGCAAGGCAGGGTCCGTCTTGGTTTCACCGGTTGATGTTGTCTGAGCGCAAGCAACCAAGGCAAGGCAAAGGGCCAAGGGAGTCAAAGACCGAGTTGGGTTTCCTGACATGCGTCGCCTATCGAGAAAGTTACCTGGATCTCACTACCACTATTAGGGATGGGGGTTCAATCAGCGCCTTGCTGACTGTTCGTACTTCCTTAACCAATGCCTGAAACGATGGTGTACTCCTGTCTTTCCCGACGAACCGGCAAATGCTCACCAAATCCTCACAGCGAACAATCTTGCGTCGTGCAGCCTGGCATCTAGTCTTGGCTGTGGCTGCGCTCGGCCTGTGCGAGGGAGTGAGCATGGCGGCCGCAGCAGCAGAGGAACGCACTGTCGTTTTGGCCTGCAACGATTTTCCTCCCCTCAAGATCGAGAATCCGGGGGCCGACGGTCTGCAGGGTAGTGACGTCGAGGTGATCGAGGAGATCGCGCGGCGCACGGGCCTGCGCCTCGAGCCGCGCTTCATGCCGTGGAAGCGCGGTTACGCCGAGGCCGGCGACGGCATCATCGACGGCTTGTGTTCCTGTTCGTATCGCGAAGATCGCACGGCACTGTTCTACTTCTCGGAGCCGATCGGTGAGACGTCGATCGGCGTCTTCAGCGCAGCCGACCGACGCTATCCACCGGTGGCGAAGATCGACGATCTGAAAGCCCACCGCGTCGGCGTGGTCAAAGGTTACAATCTCGAGGACGAACTCGCGGATGCGCGGATTCCCTATCAGGCCGTGAGCGGCGACGAGCAGGCCTATCAGATGCTGCTGAAAAAGCGCTTCGACCACCTCTACTCCTTCGCCGCGCCGATCAACTTCATCCTGCGCGACAGCAGTACACGCGAAATCGCCTATACCGAACTCCGCAGCTCGCCCTACTATCTCTGTCTCAGCCGGAAAGTGCCGGACACGGCTGCGATGCTGCCGCGGATCAATGCCGCCATTGCCGAAATGCGCGAGGATGGTACATTTGGCGCGATCCAGCGACGCTATGGGCAGGACGCGATCAACTGACCGTGCCAGAGCAGAAATTCCGCGGTATCGACCGTATTTCCGTCATCGGCTGCGGCCTGATCGGCGCCAGTTGGATGGCGCTCTGTGCCAGCCGGGGCCTGCGGGTCACCGCCTACGATCCCTCGCCCCAGCGGCGTGATGAGCTCCAGGACGTGGTGCAGAAACTCAGGCGCCAGCTGGCGGAATTGCGGGCGGATGCCGGTGGCCAGGTGGCGATCGTGGACACGCTTGAGGTCGCCGTGATGGATGCCGATCTGGTGCTGGAATGCGCGCCGGAGAGGCTGGGTCTCAAGATTGACCTGCTGGCCGAGATCGACGCCGCAGCTGGTCCCGGGGCAATCATCGGCAGCAACACCTCCTCGCTACTGCTCAGCGACATGACGGTTGACTGCTTCAACAAGGCGCGCATCATCATCGCCCATCCCTTCAATCCACCGCATCTGATGCCGCTGGTAGAACTGTTCGGCACCGATACGGGTATCCTGAACAGGGCCGAGCATTTCTTCCGCGCCATCGGCAAGGTGACCATCCGCCTCAAGCGCGAGATGCCGGGGCACATTGCCAACCGTCTCGGTGCCGCCCTGTGGCAGGAGGCGGTGCACCTCGTGGCGGAAGGGGTGGCCGAGGTCGGCGATATCGACGAGGCCCTGATCCACGGGCCGGCCATGCGCTGGGCGGTGCAGGGAACGCATCTCACCTACCATCTGGGTGGCGGTGCGGGGGGGATCCGCCATTATCTCGACCATCTGGGCCCCAGCCAGGAAAAGCGCTGGTTGAGTCTGGGACGGGTACAGCTCACTGACGAGATCAAGGCCAAACTGGTGGCTGGAATTGAGAGTGAAGCCGCGGGCCGCTCGATCGCCGAGCTGGAGGCGGAACGCGACCGTTTCCTGATCGACCTGCTCAAGCTGCGCGGACATGTCGAGCGCCCTTGACCCATGTCACCGATCTCGGGTGAGATGCGGCGAGGATGACCGCCAGCACAAGAAGCCCGCATCATGACCAGCTACGATCCCCAGAAGATCATCGATATCCACGCCCATCTGCACAGTGACCTGCCGAGCGACCCGGCGCTCCGCGTGAAGGCGCTGGAAAGCCTGCTGGTGGAGCAGGGGCTGGTCGATCCGGCCGCGATCGATGCCTGGATCGATCTCTATGCCGAGGAAATCGGGCCCAAGCGCGGTGCCCATGTGGTGGCGCGGGCCTGGACCGATCCCGCCTTCAAGGCCAAACTACTGGCCGACGGCACCGCCGCCATTCGCGAATTCGACTATCAGGGCCACGCGACCGGGCATCTGATCGCGGTGGAGAACACCGACACTGTCCACAACGTGGTCGTCTGCACGCTATGCTCCTGTTATCCCTTCTCGCTCCTCGGCATGTCACCGGGCTGGTACAAGGCGGCGGAATATCGCGCCCGCGTGGTGCGCGAGCCACGCGCAGTCTTGAAGGAATTCGGAGTCGCGCTTGGCGAGGAGGTCGAGATCCGCGTCTGGGACAGCACGTCGGAGCTGCGTTATCTGGTGGTGCCGCAACGGCCGGAGGGCACTGATGGCCTTGATGCGGCAGCCCTGGCGGCACTCGTCACGCGCAACAGCATGATCGGCACGGACCTGCTGAAGGCGAGGGCCTGAGCGATGAGCCGTATTCACGATATGGGTGGCCGCACCGGTCTGGGTGCCGTGGTGATGGATGCCGATGAAGCGCCGTTTCATGCCGATTGGGAGGCGCGCATGTGGGGCATCAACGAGGCGATGACCGGTGCTCCGGGGTGGACCCTCGATTGGTGGCGCCATGTCCGCGAACTGATCTCGGCCGAGGATTACCTGACCCGGCCCTATTTCGATCAGTGGATGCAGGTCTATGCGGCGATGATGGTGGATGACGGCTGGGCCAGCGTCGCAGAAATCGCCCGCGGCAAGGCCGAGCGCGGGGCGCCTGACGTGCCACCGCCGCAACGTGCCGCCGATGTACCGGCGGCGGCCCGCTTCGCCAAGGACTTCCGCCTGCCCGCCGACACGGCGCCGGCCTTCGCGATTGGCGACAAGGTCCGCACGATCCGCCTCGGCGGCATCGCCCATACGCGCCTCCCCGGGTATGCGATGGAAAAACCCGGCATTGTCCATGCCTGTCGCGGGGCGCATATCGTGCCGGATGAGAACGCGCTGGGCCGGGAGGTGGCTGAGCCGCTCTATACGATCGCCTTTCAGGCGGCGGATCTGTGGCCGGAAGCCGCCGGCCGCCGCGACCGCATCTTCGTCGATCTGTGGGAGCGCTATCTTGAGCGCTGATGATCTTTCGCCGCTGAAAGCGCGCGACGGCGAGCCGGCCTTCGCGGAGCCCTGGCAGGCCCAGGTGATCGCGCTCGCCGCGGCCTTGGTGGCCGAGGGGCGATTCTCCGCGGCGCAATGGTCGGCGGCACTGGGCGCCGAGATTCGCCGGGCCAGTCAGGCGGGCGCCCCAGATACGACCGCAACCTATTATCAATCGGCGCTGGATGCCCTCGAGAGGCTGGCACAGGAACAGGCGCTGACCGACGCGACTGCGCTTGCCATGCGCAAGGCAGCCTGGGTCGAGGCCTATGAACACACGCCGCACGGCCAGCCGGTGGAGTTGAAGCGCTAGTTACGCCGCTTGGCTCGCTGCACCGCCGCCTCCAGCGCATTCAGGAAACGTGACCGGTCGGCCTGCGAAAAAATGGGCCCACCGCCCCTGATTTCGCCCATGTCGCGGAGCTGGCTGGAAAGCTCGCGCATGGCGAGCGCCGTGCCGATGCTGTTCTCGGTAAACGGCTTGCCGGTGTTGCCGATCACCTCGGCGCCGGCCTTGAGGCAACGGTCGGCCAACTGGATATCGGCGGTGATGACGATGTCGCCGGGGCCTGCCCGCGCGACGATCCAGTCATCGGCGGCATCGAACTTGTCGCTCACCAGCACGTTGCGGATGAGCGGGTTGGCATTGGTGCGGAATCCGCTATTGCTGACGATATGAGCGACGATGCCGTGCCTTTCGGCCACGCGGATGATTTCGGCCTTGACCGGGCAGGCATCGGCGTCGACGAAGATCTCGCTCATAGGACGGTGTCGACATGGGCACGGTCGCGCTTGAACGGCGCCGGCACGCCGAGTTCGCGCGCTGCACGGTGGCCGTCATGAATTGCGGTGGCGATGAAGGCCGGCGCCTTGCAATCGCCGATGCGTTGCAGCGATGAGAAAGCGCCGGTCTCGCCGCCGAGCTCGCGCCACAGGGCATCGTTGGGCTCGCGCGAGGTCACCGGTACGAGACCCGCGCAGGGCAGTTCCTGCTTGCGCCCGGTGAAGACGCAGGCAAGCTCGGCACCGCCCGCGACCAGTCCGGTGACGGCGTGGCTGACCAGGATCCGGACCCCGCTCTCGATCAGTCGCGCCTGGGCGAGGTGCTGCTCGTTGGTGTAGAAAGACCAGGCGGAGACGAGGCCGGCGGTGGCGACATAGGTGACGTCCCGTCCTTCCTTCGCCAGCAGTTCCGCAAGGGCGCTCGCCATCAGATAACCTTCGTCGTCGAACACGATCACCGGTCCCGCTTCAGGGCGCTTCCCGGCCATGATCTCCTCGGGGCCGAGCGTGCGCGGATCGTCGAAGCTGGCAACGGAGCTCAGATGATAGCGCCCGAGGCCGGATTTCCGCCACCGGCTGCCGGTCGCCACCAGCACATGGGCGGCACCGATCTCGTGCACATCGACAGAATTCATGCGGCTCTCGCGATAGATGGCGACGTTGTCGAGTTTCGAGAGTTGATGGGCGCGGTAGTCGCGCACCCGGATCCATTCCTGCAATCCGGGCAGTTTCGATTCCATCAGCACGCGACCGCCGAGATCGCGGCTGGCTTCGGTGAGAATGACCTCATGGCCCTGACGGCCAAGGGTAAGGGCTGCCTCCAGGCCAGCCGGCCCGGCGCCGACCACCAGGACTTTCTCCGGTTTCGCCGCGGAGGCGACGATCTCCGGGTGCCAGTCGCGGCGCCATTCTTCGCCCATCGTGGGGTTCTGGGTACAGCGCAGCGGCACCCCCTGGATGTCGCTGGCATAGCAGATGTTGCAGCCGATACATTCGCGGATGTCGTCGAGGCGCCCATCGCGAATCTTGTTGGGCAGGAACGGATCGGCGATGGAGGGTCGCGCCGCGCCGATCATGTCGACAATTCCATTCTTGACGGCGCTCAGCATCGCCTCGGGGGCGGTGTAGCGGCCGACACTCACCACCGGCTTGCCGACAAGCTTGCGCACATCCGTCAGGAACGGCTCCAGCGAGCCCTGCTTGTGGAAGCGCGAGACACCCATTTCCTGGCCGTAATCCGTGATGGTGACATCGAAGAGGTCCGGAAGCTCGCGGATCATCTCGAAAAGGGCGCGCTTCTCGCCGAGGGGATCACTGCCCGGCGTCACTTCGTCGTCGATCTCGATGCGGATCGCGACGGCGCAGCGGTCGCCCACCGCCTCCTTGGTTTCCTCCAGCAATTCCCGGAGGATGCGGGCGCGGTCTTCCAGGCTGCCGCCATAGCCGTCGTCGCGCTGGTTGATCTGGCGGTTGAGGAATTGCGCAATGAGATAGCCGTGGGCGGCATAGACATAGACGATGTCGAAATCCGCCTCGCGCGCCCGCAGCGCCGCCGCCCGGTGGGCGCGGCGATAGTCGCGGATGTCGGCCAGATCCATGCGGCGCGACTGCACCGGGGCCTTGCCGGCCATCTGGCTGACCGGACCCATCGGTGTGGCACGGCTGAGGAGGTTAGAGGAGCGGAACCCGCCATGCCAGAGTTCGATGGCGGCCAGCGATCCATGGGCGTGCACCCCCGCGGTCATCTTGGCCATGTTGCGGACATCGCCCTGGTCCCAGATCGTGGCATAGGGCGAGGGGAGATCGTCGGCGCTGGGGTCGATCGAGCAATACTCGGTGGCAACCACGCCCCAGCCGCCTGCCGCCTTCATCGCGCGCATGGCGGCCAGGGTCTCCGGCATGGCGAAACCCATGCCGGAACAATGCGGTACTTGGTAGAAGCGGTTGGGAGCCGTGACCGGTCCGATTTTCAGGGGCTGGAACAGGGGATCGAAACGCGGCTCGCGGGACATCGGGACGACCTCACTGGCTGATGGCTGCGGCACTTTGCCCGGATTCGGCCCGGATTGAACGGGAAAAAGGGCTTTATCCCCCATGACCGCAGGGAATGGGAGTCGCACTTTGCCGGGATTTCGGCTATCAAGCGCCCAATCCGACGCGATGTGGCCCCAGTTCTCCGGAGCGGAGACCGGCCCGCGTCCTCTTTTTCAGACTGGACCGTTATGCCCTTTCCTTCATCCCATCCCGCGCTGGAGCGCGCCCTCGTTGCGCGTGCCTATCTCGAACCGACCCCGGTACAGGCGGCGGTTCTCGCCGCCGAGGCGGCCGAGCGCGATCTCCTCGTCTCCGCCCAGACCGGATCCGGCAAGACCGTTGCCTTCGGCCTCGCCATGGCGCGCACGCTGCTCGGCGACGCGCCGCAATTCGCGCGCACCAGACAGCCACTCGCCCTGATCGTGGCGCCGACACGCGAGCTTGCCATGCAGGTGCATAGCGAGCTCTCCTGGCTCTATGCCGATGCCGGGGCCCGGGTGGTCGCCTGTGTCGGCGGTATGGATGCGAGACGCGAACAGCGCCAGCTGGCCGATGGCTGTCACATCGTGGTGGGGACGCCGGGACGCCTGCGCGATCACCTCGAACGCGGCCATCTCGACGCCTCCGCCCTGCGCGCAGTGGTGCTGGACGAAGCGGACGAGATGCTCGACCTCGGCTTCCGCGAGGACCTCGAATTCATCCTCGATGCGACCCCAAGCGAGCGGCGCACGTTGCTGTTCTCCGCCACCATCGCCCGCGAGATCGCCAATCTTGCCCGCACCTATCAGCGCGACGCCCTGCGGATCGATACGCAGCTGCGCAACCAGGCCCACGGTGACATCGAGTACCACGCGATCCGTCTCGCCCCCACGGACGTTGATCACGCCATCGTCAATGTGCTGCGCTATCATGAGGCCAAGGCGGCCCTGGTCTTCTGCCATACCCGCGAGGCGGTGCGGCATCTCCATGCCAGCCTGGTCGAGCGCGGCTTCGCCGCCGTGGCGCTGTCTGGCGAGCTTAGCCAGAGCGAGCGCACCCACGCGCTGCAGGCGCTGCGCGACGGCCGTGCCCGGGTCTGCGTCGCCACCGACGTGGCGGCGCGCGGGCTCGACCTGCCCGATCTCAATCTCGTGATCCATGCGGAACTGCCGCGCGACAAGGCCACACTGCTGCACCGGAGCGGTCGCACCGGCCGCGCAGGGCGCAAGGGCATCTGCGTCCTCATGGTGCCGTTCACCCGCCGCCGCCGGCTGGAGGAACTGCTGGCCAATGCCAGCATCAAGGCGCTGTGGCAGGACCCGCCGAAACCCGAGGATATCCGCGCCCGCGATCAGCAGCGCCTGCTCTCCGATCCGCTGCTCACGGAAGCGAACGCGCCCGAAGACCTGGTGCTGGCGCGGGCGTTGCTCGCAGAACGCTCGGCGGAGGACGTGGCGGCGGCCTTCATCCGCTTCCACCGTGCACGCCTGCCGGCCCCGGAAGATCTCTTCAACAGCGGGCCGGGGATGGATACGCGCCGCCCGGACATGCCGCGCGAGCGCCGCGACTCCTTCCGCGAGCGCGAAGACGGGCCCCGCACCGACAAGTACAAGGGCGAGCGCAATCGCGGCGACATGGTGTGGTTCGAACTGGGTGTCGGTCGCGCCGCCAATGCCGATCCGAAATGGCTCATCCCGCTGATCTGTCGGCGCGGCCACATCACCAAGAACGAGATCGGCTTCATCAAGATCGAGCCGGAGACGACGCGTTTCGAGATCGTCGCCGACGCGGCCGAACGGTTCGAGGCGGCGCTGGGTAAGGCGGGGCCGCAGGACATCGCGATCCAGCGCGCCGGCGGTGCGGCGCCAGTAGCCCGAACCGAACAGACGCCCAGAAGTGCTCCCTATCCGAAAACCGAATCCGCCGCCCGTGTGCGGGAAGCGCGCGGCGAAGGGGATCGTGCCAAGCCATATGGGAAGAAGCCCTATGGCGACAAGTCCCGGGCTGAGAAGCCCAGAGGCGACAAACCCTGGGTGGACAGACCACGCGGCGACAAGCCCTGGGCCGGCAAGCCACGCGGCGAGAAACCCTCGGGGGACAAGCCCTGGCCGCTGAAATCCATCCGCGACCTCGCGCGGGGCGATACGGCGGCCACCGATCCGGCGCCGGCGGCGCGCTTCCAGAAGGACGGTCCTGCCAGGGAACGGCCCTTTGGCGTGAAGCCGAAGAAGAAGGACCGCGTCAACAAGGACAAGGGCAAGCGGCGGAAACCGAGCGGCAGCTGACCCGCCCGCCGCTCAATATTTCTTCGCGACACCCTTGGTGGTGAAGGTCTGGGCCCCGTGCTTGCGGCCCAGGCGCTTGCCTTCGCCGCCGGTCTCGCCCGTGCCGGCTGGTTGCCAGGTGGGGACGAGGTGATGCTTGCCGTTGCCAATGAGATCGGCACGGCCCATGCGTTTCAGGGCCTCGCGCAATAGCGGCCAGTTCTCGGCATCGTGGTAGCGCAGGAACGCCTTGTGCAGGCGCCGCTGCTTCAGCCCCTTGACGGTGGCAACCTTCTCCGAGGCGCCGCGACGCACCGGTTTCAGCGGATTGACGCCGGAATGATACATCGCGGTGGCGAGTGCCATCGGCGAGGGCAGGAAGGTCTGCACCTGGTCGGCGCGGTACTTGTTGCGCTTCAGCCAGATGGCGAGGTTCATCATGTCCTCGTCCGACGTCCCCGGATGGGCGGCGATGAAATAGGGGATCAGGAAGTATTCCTTCTTGGCTTCCTTTGCAGCCTTGTCGAACAGCGCCTTGAACCGGTCATAGGTGCCGATGCCCGGCTTCATCATCTTGGAGAGCGGGCCCTCCTCGGTGTGCTCCGGGGCGATCTTCAAGTAGCCGCCGACATGATGGGTGACCAGTTCCTTGATATAGGCCGGGCTCTCGACCGCGAGGTCGTAGCGCACACCAGATGCCACCATCACCTTCTTGATGCCCGGAAGCTCGCGCGATTTCTTGTAGAGCTGGATGAGGCTCTCATGGCTGGTGTTGAGATTGGGGCAGATCCCGGGGAACACACAGGAGGGTCGCCGACAGAGCGATTCGGTGCGCTTGTCCTTGCAGGCCATGCGGTACATGTTGGCGGTCGGCCCGCCAATATCCGAGATGATGCCGGTGAAGCCGGCGGTCTTGTCGCGGATCTGCTCGATCTCCTTCAGGACCGAGCCTTCCGAGCGGTTCTGGATGATGCGCCCCTCATGCTCGGTGATCGAGCAGAAGGAACAGCCGCCGAAACAACCGCGCATGATGGTGACCGAAAAGCGGATCATGTCCCAGGCCGGGATCTTCGCATCGCCATAGGAAGGATGTGGCGCGCGCGCGTAGGGCAGTTCGAACACGCCGTCCATTTCCGGCGTCTCGAGCGGGATCGGCGGTGGCGTCACCCACAGTTCCCGGTCGCCATGGCGCTGCACCAGGGCGCGGGCATTGCCGGGATTGCTCTCCCGGTGCAGCACGCGCGAGGCGCGGGCATAGGCTTCCGGATCGTTCACCACCTGCTCGAAGGCCGGCAGGCGCACGACGGTCCGCTCGCCCAGCATGCGGGCACCTTCGGCCGCATCGTCGATATCGTTGGCGGGGGCCTCGGTCCAGCCGTCGGGCACGGCATCCTTCATGAGCGCCACGCCGCGGATATCATCGAGGCTAGCCACGTCCGCTTTTCGGGCGAGGCGGTGCGCCACCTCGACCACGGCGCGCTCGGCATTGCCATAGAGCAGCACGTCGCCCTTGGCATCGACCAGGATCGAGCGGCGGACCTTGTCCGACCAGTAATCGTAGTGCGCAATGCGCCGCAGCGAGCTTTCGATCCCGCCGAGCACGATCGGCACGTCCTTGTAGGCCTCGCGGCAGCGCTGGGCATAGACGATGACGGCGCGGTCTGGTCGCTTGCCGCCCTCGTTGTTCGGTGTGTAGCTGTCGTTGTGCCTGAGGCGCCGGTCTGCGGTGTAGCGGTTGACCATGGAATCCATGTTGCCGCCGGTGACTCCGAAGAAGATGTTGGGCTTGCCCAGTGCCTTGAACGGCTCGGCGCTCTGCCAATCCGGCTGCGCCAGGATCCCCACGCGGAAACCCTGGGATTCGAGGAGCCGCCCCACCACCGCCATGCCGAAGCTGGGATGGTCGATATAGGCATCGCCAGTGACCAGGATCACGTCGCAGGAATCCCAGCCCAACTCATCCATTTCCGCCCGGGTCATGGGCAGGAAGGGCGCGGTCCCGAACCGGTGCGCCCAGTACTTGCGGTGTGAAAAGAGGTTCCTGGCGGCTTCCATGATGTATTCAATTCGGCTTGCTCGAACGGCATTACCGCACCCGATCAATCGGTTAGCGGATCAAGTCAGCACGGTTCGGCGAGATCTGTTCCGCCAGCACCCATCGCGCGCGGAAATTCGGCCAGAACCTACTCATTCTGCGCTCTTCTGGCAATGTCTACATGATCTTGGTCAATCCGCGGCGGATGTGTCATGCAGGCGCAGGCGATCATCTCCGCGACAATGCCGAACCCGCAAAGGCCGGATGTATCAAGGGATTATCGGCTATGCGCGCCAGCGCCCTATGCCGGCGATCGCCGGAGTCAGGCGCGGCGTCGACCGACCACGATGAGGGCCAGTCCGGCCACCACCGCCAGGATGCCGGCGATGTCGGGGATGTCGACCGTGTGCTCCTGGTCGGCGGTGGCGACGATCGGCCCGACCTCCAGCACTTTTTCTTCCGTCGTATAGGAAAACCGCCCAAGAGCGAGTGCGGCGACGCCGACGACGACCAGCACCAGGCCAATCAGTGAAAGTGGTTTCATAGTAGTAACCCCCGGAAGATGGTGCGCTTGGCTTGGACAGCCCATAAGCAGTGATGAAACGCGTCACCGCGCCAATCGTTCCCAGCGGAACAGGTGGTCGTTGGTTCCTGCTGGACAAGGTCGGCCTGGTTATCAGTTTCCGACCGCGGCGCCTTTGGCAGCGCTCAAAATCGGCCGCCTGCGAGTCAATAACCTATTGAAAAAATGGCGCACCCGAGACGATTCGAACGTCCGACCTTTGCCTTCGGAGGGCAACGCTCTATCCAGCTGAGCTACGGGTGCATGCCGTCTTGCAATGCGCCGCAACATACCGATGGGGGCGGCCAACCGCAAGCCCCAGGCCCACAAACCGCCCGACCGGCCCCGGGCGCTCAGCCTTCCGGCGCGTCCTTGCCCCCGGCTTCGTCGCAGCAGCCAAAGGCCTCCAGGGCATGCCGGCGTACGGCGCTGACCGGCTCTCCCGGCGCCAGCACGCGTTCATCGATGGAGGGCAGGGCGTCGCGCTCGGCGATGGAGGAGAGCGTGGGCCCGAGGTCGCGCAGCAGTCCATCATGGACACCGTAGAGCCAGCCATGAACATGCAGGGTTTGGCCGCGCGCCCAGGCATTTTCGATGATCGGCGTCGCGGCAACGCGGCGGACCTGCATTTCGACATTGATCTCGCACATCCGGTCGACTCGTTTCGCCTCGTCCGCGATGCTGTCGAACATGGCGCGGTGCTTGCGATAGAGCATCGCGACCGGCTGCAGCCAGTGGTCGAACATCGCGCCGCGCGCATTGGCGAGCACGCGCTGGATACCGCCGCAGGCATAGTGGCCGCAGACGATCACGTGCCGCACCTGCAGGTGGTCGACCGCGAATTCCAGTACCGAAAGGATGTTGAGATCGCTGGTATGGACGACATTGGCGATGTTGCGGTGGACGAAGACCTCGCCGGGATCCAGCCGCAACACGTCGTTGGCGGTGACGCGGCTGTCGGAACAGCCGATCCAGAGATAGCGCGGGGTCTGCTGCTCGGCCATGCGCCGGAAGTAATCCGGATCGTCCCGGGTCTTCTGCTGGGCCCAGACGACGTTCTGGTCGAACAGGTGATCGAGGTCGCGGGTCATGCGGATTGCTATCCTTGGGCTGCAGGATTGTGGGCCGATTCTGACCGATCGGATGGGCTTGCGCAATCGGCGGCCTTGGCCGGCACCCGCGCTTGCGCTAGGAGTGTGGAAGTCCGGCCGAGAGGAACGCCATGACCCGCAAACCCCCCAATTTCAAGGCATCCCAGGCGCGGACGGCGGACGCCGATTTGCCTGCGGCCGAGACCCTGGCGCTCCAGGCGCTGGCCTTCATCCTTTCCGACGACGACCGGCGCAACCGTTTCCTGGGCCTCACCGGGCTGGATGGGGGCGCGGTGCGATCGCTGCCGGGGAACCTCGCCGGGCTCGGCGCGGTGCTCGATCACCTGCTGGGATGGGAGCCGGAGCTGCTGGCCTTCTGCGCCGAGACCGACCTGCCCCCCGCACGAGTGGCCGCTGCGCGGCGCCTGCTGCCGGGCGGCGACATGCTGGATTGACGGCGTTGGCGCAAACGCGATCAGGCAGCCGGCTGTCGCCGCGTAAGTTCGAGAAAGATGTCCTCGAGATCGGTTTCCACAGTGGTGAGATCGACGATCTCCATGCCCGTGGAACGGACCGCATCCAGCAGGGCGCCGAACTTGTTGTCGGAGGGGCGGTAGTGCAGCCGGAGATGCCGCGCATCCTTGAGTTCCGGCGCAAAAGGGGCAAGCACGGCCGGCACACTCTCGAGATCGGCGCCAAGGGTGAGCAGCACTTCCTTGGTGTCGAGGCGCTTCACCAGTTTCGCCGTGGGTTCGCAGGCGATCACCTTGCCATGATTGATGATGGCGATCTGGTCGCAGAGCTCCTCCGCCTCCTCGAGATAGTGGGTGGTGAGCAGAATGGTGACACCCTGGTCGTTGAGCGCACGGACATAGGCCCAGAGTTGCTGGCGGAGCTCGACGTCCACACCGGCGGTGGGTTCGTCCAGCACCAGGACCGGTGGGTTGTGCACCATGGCCTTGGCCACCATCAGGCGCCGGCGCATGCCCCCGGACAGCGTACGGGCATAGGCATTGGCCTTGTCGCTGAGCGAGAGGGCTTCAAGGAGCTCCATGGTCCGGCGCTCGGCCTTCGGCACGCCGTACATGCCGGCCTGGAGATCGAGGAGCGCGCGCGGGGTGAAAAAGGGGTCGATGTTGAGTTCCTGCGGGACGACGCCAATGGCCGCCGCCGCGTGGCGCGGATCGGCATCAAGATCGATGTCCCAGATGCGGACCTCGCCATCAGTCTTGCGCACCAATTGCGCCAGGATGTTGATCAGGGTCGATTTCCCCGCCCCGTTGGGTCCGAGCAGGCCGAAGATCCCGCCCCGCTGGATCGCCAGGTCGGCATGATCGAGGGCCAGTTTGCCCTGTGCCGCATCCTTGCCGCCGCTACCTTTGCCGGTATTGGGTGCATAGCGTTTGACCAATCCCTTGATCGAAACGGCAAGGTCCGGCAATGAAGCGTGGGAATTGGTGGGCATTTTCGGAGCGGCGACCCGTTCGAGGTTCGGCGGCTTTCGCCGCCCTGAGGTTGATTTCACCCGAGCCGCCTGCCTATCATCGCCCCCAGCGAGCGTCAATCACCCAGCCGAGTAGCCAGAATGGAACCGATCGAGACTGAAATCGTCGCCGAGAGCCGCGTTGCCTGCAATGGCGGCGGCGGGCCCTCCGGCCACCCCAAGGTCTACCTCACCATGGGGGAGGAAGGGCATGTCGACTGCCCCTATTGCGGCAAGCGCTTCGTGCTTAAGGAAGGTGCGGCGGCCCATGCCCACTGACCGGGCCGGTTGAGCGAAGCCGCATGAGCAAACCCGCCCCGAAACCCGACCACGTCTATCTTGTCGACGGGTCCGGTTACATCTTCCGCGCCTTTCATGCTCTGCCGCCGCTGACCCGCAGCGACGGGACGCCGGTCAATGCCGTGCTCGGCTTCACCAACATGTTGCTGAAGCTGATCGAGGATGCCGAGGCGGAGTATGTCGCGGTCATCTTCGATGCCGGGCGCAAGACCTTCCGCAACGAGATCTATCCCGAATACAAGGCGCACCGGCCCGAGGCGCCGCCCGAGCTCATCCCGCAATTCGCCCTCATTCGCGAGGCGACCCGCGCCCTCAACGTGCCGGCGATCGAGATCAGCGGCTTCGAGGCCGACGACCTTCTTGCCACCTATGCGACCCAGGCGGCGGCGCTGGGCCATGACGTCACCATCGTCTCCTCCGACAAGGACCTGATGCAGCTGGTCGGCCCGCGCATCTCGCTGTTCGATCCGATGAAGAACCGCAAAATCGGCGCCGCCGAGGTGGCCGAGAAATTCGGTGTCGGCCCGGACAAGGTGGTGGACGTGCAGGCGCTGGCCGGCGATTCCTCCGACAATGTGCCGGGCGTCCCCGGGATCGGCATCAAGACCGCGGCCGAGCTGATCAACACCTATGGCGATCTCGACACGCTGCTGGCACGTGCCGGCGAGATCAAGCAGCCCAAGCGGCGCGAGAACCTGCTGGGCAATGCGGAACTGGCGCGCATCAGCCGCGATCTCGTCACGCTGAAGCGCGACGTGCCGCTCGAGGTGCCGCTCGACGATCTTGCCAAGCGCGGCATCGACGGCGAGGCGGCTCTCGCGTTTCTCAAGCAGAACGAGTTCCGCCAACTCGCAGCCAAGCTGCAGGCGCGCCTCGGCGAGGCCACGATCAAGGCGGCGCGGACCGCTGGCGCCGATACCGCACGCACGACGCCGGTGCAGATCGATGCCGATCCAGAGGTCGCCGCCGGTACCTACGAGTTGGTGCAGGAGAAGGAGCGGCTGGTCTCGTGGATCACGCGGGCGCGCGCGGCGGGGGCGGTCGCCTTCGATATCGAAACCACCTCGCTCAACATCATCGAGGCAAAGCTGGTGGGGATTTCGCTCTCGGTCAGCGCCGGCGCCGCCTGTTACATCCCGCTCGGGCATCAGGGGCAAAGCGGCGATCTGCTGGGCGGCGGGTCGGAGAGACCGCGGCAGATTCCCCTTGAAGATGCGCTCAAACTGCTGAAACCGCTGCTGGAGGATCCGGCGATCGTCAAGATCGGCCACAACATCAAATACGACATGGCGGTGATGGCACGCTACGGCGTGAACGTGACGCCGATCGACGATTCCATGCTGATCTCCTACGTGCTGGAAGGCGGTGCCCACGGACACGGCATGGACGAGTTGGCGGAGCTGCATCTCGGCCACAGCACGATCAAGTTCAATGACGTGGCCGGCAGCGGCAAGTCGCAGGTCACCTTCGATTTTGTGCCCCTCGACAAGGCCCTCGCCTATGCCGCCGAGGATGCCGACGTCACCTGGCGCCTGCACAACCTCCTCAAGCCGCGCCTCATCGCCGAGCGTTTGACCACGGTCTATGAAACCATCGAGCGGCCGCTTATTCCCGTGGTGGCGGCGATGGAGCTGGCCGGAATCAAGATCGACGCCCAGGCCCTCGGCCTCATGTCGCAGGATTTCGCCCAGCGCATGGTCGAGATCGAGCGCGAGATTCACAAGATCGCGGGCACCGAGTTCAATGTTGGCTCGCCCAAGCAGTTGGGCGAGGTGCTGTTCGACCAGTTGAAGCTGCCGGGCGGCAAGAAGGGCAAGACCGGCGCCTATGGCACCGGCGCCGACGTGCTGGAGGAACTGACGGTCACCTCCGGCCATCCCCTGCCGCAGAAGATCCTCGACTGGCGGCAATTGTCGAAGCTGAAGAGCACCTATACCGACGCCCTGCCGCTCGCCATCAATGAGGAAACCGGGCGGGTGCATTCCTCCTTCGCCCTCGCCGCCACCTCGACCGGGCGCTTGGCCTCGACAGATCCCAATCTGCAGAACATCCCCATCCGCACCGATGAGGGGCGCAAGATCCGTCGCGCCTTCGTGGCCGAGCCCGGCCATGTGCTGATGTCGGTCGACTACAGTCAGATCGAACTGCGCCTTGCCGCCGAAATGGCCGACATCCAGCCCTTGAAGGATGCCTTCCGCGATGGCGCTGACATTCATGCCATGACTGCAAGCCAGGTCTTCGGCGTGCCCGTCGAGGGCATGGACCCGATGATCCGGCGCCAGGCCAAGGCGATCAATTTCGGGATCATCTACGGCATCTCGGCCTTCGGCCTTGCCCAGCAGCTGGGCATCCCGCAGGGCGAGGCCAAGGCCTATATCGAGGCCTATTTCAAGCGCTATCCCGGCATCCGCGACTATATGGAGCGGATGAAGAAGTTCGCCCACGAAAAGGGCTATGTCGAGACGCTGTTCGGCCGCCGCTGTCACATGCCCGGCATCAACGACAAGAACCCGGCAAGGCGCAGCTTCATGGAACGCGCCGCCATCAACGCGCCCCTGCAGGGCACCGCCGCCGACATCATCAAGCGGGCGATGATCCGCATCCCGGGCGCGCTGGCGGCGGCCGGGCTCAAGGCGCGGATGCTGCTCCAGGTGCATGACGAACTGGTCTTCGAGGTGCCTCAGAACGAGGTGGACGCGACCGGGCCCGTGGTGAAAAAGGTGATGGAAGAGGCGCCGCTGCCGGCGCGCCAGATTTCCGTGCCGCTCATAGCCGATGTGGGGACGGGGCCCAATTGGGCCGAGGCGCACTGATCCATCGTCCCGTCATTGCCGGGACTTGGCCCGGCCGCGAGTACCCGCATCGACCGAGGATCAATACGGCGCCAGCGCGTTGACGATGGCCTGGGTGTTCGGATTCGAGACCTTGCGGTCGATCACGATCCATTGCGGCAGGGTGCCGGGGCCGTAATAGGCGGCGTTCCAGTCGTCCTTCCGGAGGATGCCGGCGCCGGTGAAGCTGACGCCGCCGAACAGACCCGAGGTCTTCGAGAAGGTATAGACGTCGGCATCGAGATTGGTGGTGGTGTTGGCGCCGAGGCCCTTGCCGATCGGCCCGGCGGCGACCGACATGTCGCCGCCGAATTTCATCTGGTCGTTGAGCACGGCCTGGAGGGCCTTGTCGCTCATGATGGTGAAGATGGTTTCGGAGGACTGGCCGCCGATCTGCAGGCCGACCGATCCGGCCGCCAGGGTATAGAAGGCGGGCTGGCTCCAGCCCTGTTCGGGATGGCGCACCATCAGGATGCCGTTGCCGCCTTCCCCGCCGATGACGAAGCCGGCCTTGAAGACGTCGGGGAAGATCATCACCGCCTGCGCGCGCTTCAGATAGCCGGGCAATTCGCCGAATTCATAGGAAGCGATCAGCTTCTCGAAGGTAATGCGCGCCTTGTCGACCAGTTCCTGCTGGGGCGTGAGGGCCTGGCCGGGCATGGCCTGGCCCAGGAGCAGGGCCACTGCCAATGTCGCCAGGACCGCCATTTTGCGCAGAATGGTCGTCATCGTCGTTCTCCCAATAAAATGCCGCCTCCCGGTCGCGGGTCAGTCCCAGGTGCGTGGTGGGTCCGCTCGAGTGGAAACGTGGCGGCCACCGCTTGGTTCCAGGGTCTGGCTCCAGGGCCCGGTTCCAGCGCGGCAGCCAGCGCCACCGACTCGGTGCGACTCGGAACGCATCTCAGTATCAGAGATAACCTCAGGGGGTGGGGAGCGCAATGCGTCGTCGCCGCAAGATCACGCAGGTTTGACGAGTGCCATGTAATTGACGTCGAGGTCGCGGCTGAGGTTGAAGCTGTCCTTGAAGGGATTGTAGGAGACGCCGGTCAGTTCGGCGATGCCGAGGCCATGCCGGCGCAACCCACGGGCCAGTTCCGAGGGGCGGACGAATCGGTTCCAGTCATGGGTGCCCCTGGGCAGCCAGCGCAGGATGTATTCGGCACCGATGATGGCGAGGGCATAACTCTTGGCCGTCCGGCTCATGGTCGCCAGGAAAAGCAGGCCGTTCGGCTTCAGCAGGCGCGACAGGGCGGCGATGAACGCATCGACATCGGCCACGTGCTCGATGATCTCCATGGCAAGGATAACGTCGTAGGTCTGGCCCGTCGCCACCAGATCTTCGGCGGCACAGGGTAGATAGGTGACCCGGACCCCGCTCTGCTCGGCATGGAGCCGGGCGATCTCGATGTTGCGGGGAGTGGCGTCGACCCCCGTCACTTCGGCTCCCAGGCGAGCCATCGGTTCGGTCAGCAGCCCGCCGCCGCAGCCGATATCCACGAGACTGAGGCCGGCGAGCGGGGCCGGATCGCTCGGATCGCGCCCGAAATGTTGGGCCACCCGGTCGCGGATGAAGCCGACGCGGACCGGGTTGAGTCGATGGAGCGGCCGGAACTTGCCGGCTGGGTCCCACCAGGCCTCCGCCATGGCGGCGAATTTTTCGATCTCGGCCAGATCGACGGTCGAAGCGCCGCCGGAAGCGCCAGCTGCGGCACCGCGATTGGTCGAATTTTGGGCAGCACCCTGCCCAGCGATTGGCTGGCCCGGTTGCGGCGGTGTCTGGGGCGGCATCTGGGCGGCCGGTCCTGAAGGCATGTGGAATCCCGTCAAACGGTTGAAAAACAGGCACGGAATGGAGCCGGAACCCTTGCGCCCAGTGCAGTGCTTGAGTATGGATACGCGCGCCCGGCAAAACAAGATCGCAACCGCCACGATTTCGCCCGCCTGGACCCCCATGGCCCGGCTCCCGCTGGGGCGCGCCAGCGGGGCTGTCTTGGCACGGAATTCGCGGATAGCCTGATCTTGCCGGGGATCGGCAGGTTTGAGGGGCAGTTCCCGATGCAAGCAGCGGCTACAGGGCAAGCGACCAGTGGGATTGGGGCCAGCAAGGCCCGAATCGTGATGAAATTCGGCGGCACCTCGGTCGCCAATATCGAGCGCATCCAGGCGGTCGCCCGACGCGTCAAGCGCGAGGTCGATGCCGGGAACGAGGTCGCCGTGGTGGTTTCCGCCATGTCCGGCGTCACCAATCAGTTGGTCGAGTGGTGCAGGGAACTGGCACCATTGCACGATGCTCGGGAATACGACGTGGTGGTCGCTTCGGGCGAACAGGTGACCAGCGGCCTTACCGCGATCGCGCTGCAGGAACTCGGCGTCAATGCCCGTTCCTGGCTCGGCTGGCAGGTGCCGATCGAGACCGACGATGCCCACGGCAAGGCGCGGATCGTCGACATTCCCCGCGCGGAACTCGACCGCCGCTTCGCCCAGGGCCAGGTGGCGGTGATCGCAGGCTTCCAGGGTGTCGGGGCCGACAACCGGGTGACCACGCTGGGTCGCGGTGGTTCGGATACCTCGGCGGTGGCGCTGGCGGCGGCGATTGGCGCCGACCGCTGCGATATCTTTACCGACGTCGATGGCGTCTATACGACCGATCCCCGGATCGTCGCCAAGGCGCGGAAGCTCGACAAGATCACCTATGAGGAAATGCTGGAGATGGCGTCGCTGGGCGCCAAGGTCCTGCAGACCCGATCCGTTGAAATGGCGATGAAGCACCGCGTGCGGCTCCAGGTCCTTTCGAGTTTCGAGGACAAGCCGGGCACGATGGTGGTGGATGAGGAAGAGATCATGGAAAAGGAACTGGTGAGCGGCATCGCCTACAGCCGCGACGAGGCCAAGATCACGCTGATTCGCGTGGCCGACAAACCGGGCGTCGCCGCGGCGATCTTTGGCCCGCTGACCGATGCCAACATCAATGTCGACATGATCGTCCAGAACATCTCCGAGGACGGCCAGACCACCGACATGACCTTCACGGTCTCGAAGGGCGATTACGACCGCGCCCGACAGGTTCTGGAGGCCAGCCGCAACACGCTGGTCTTCAAGGAGATCATTTCCGACAAGAACGTGGTCAAGGTGTCGGTGATCGGCGTCGGCATGCGCTCTCACGCCGGCATCGCCCAGCGCATGTTCAAGGCGCTGGCGGAGAAGGGCATCAACATCCAGGTGATCTCGACTTCCGAGATCAAGATCAGCGTCCTGGTCGCCGAGGAATACACCGAACTGGCCGTGCGGGCGCTCCATACCGCCTATGGTCTCGACGCCGACTGATCGCTTCACCGACACTGAAGGAGACCGACATGGACCGAGCCCGCGCTCTCGCTCACCTGGATGAGCTGTGGCAGCGTGGCCGCGAGTTCCTGGGCACGCGCTATGCCATCATGGGCGGCGCCATGACCTGGGTGTCCGAACGCCATCTGGTCTCCGCCATCTCCAATGCCGGTGGGTTCGGCGTCATTGCTTCCGGCTCGATGCCGCCCGACATCCTGGCGGCCGAGCTCACCGCCACCAAGGCCATGACCAGCGAGCCCTTCGGCGTCAATCTGATCACCCTGCACCCGCAGCTCGACCAGTTGATCGACGTCTGCCTCGATCTCAAGATGTCGCATGTCGTACTGGCGGGCGGCCTGCCGCCCGGCGCCGCCCTGAAGCGCATCAAGGACGGCGGTGCCAAGGTGCTGTGCTTTGCGCCGGCGGTCGCCATCGCCCGCAAGCTGGTCAAATCCGGCTGCGATGCCATCGTCATCGAGGGCATGGAGGCAGGCGGCCACATCGGCCCGGTCTCGACCAGCGTGCTGGCGCAGGAGATCCTGCCGGTGATCCGCGAGGTGCCGGTGTTCGTGGCGGGCGGCATCGGCCGCGGCCAGGCGATGCTGGGCTATCTCGAGATGGGCGCTTCCGGCGTGCAGCTGGGCACCCGCTTCGTTTGTGCCACGGAATCGATTGCCCACGCCAATTTCAAGCGCGCCTTCATCCGGGGTGCTGCCCGCGACGCGGTGCCCTCGACCCAGATCGATCCGCGCTTTCCGGTCATTCCGGTACGGGCGCTCGCAAATGAGGGTACGCGCAAGTTCATGGAGATGCAGCGCCAGGTGATCGACCGGGTCAATGCTGGCGAACTGGATCAAAAGGCAGCGCAACTCGAAATCGAGCATTTCTGGGCCGGGGCGCTCCGGCGGGCGGTGGTCGACGGCGACGTCGAGACCGGATCGGTGATGGCCGGTCAGTCGGTCGGCATGGTGACACAGGAACAGCCGACGGCGGAGATCATCAGTGACTTGATCGATGGTGCGGTGGCGGCGCTCGCCGACCGGCACCAGATGCCGCAGAGCTGACCAGATGAACCAGCCGGGCGGCCCCGCGGGTGGCGATCTGACGGCCGCGCGGTTGCTGCTCCGGCGCATCCGCACGGTGATGGCGCGCAACCTGCCGGCGCAACGCCGGCTGGAGGAGATCGTCCGCACCATCGCTGGTGCCATGGTGGCCGAAGTCTGCTCGGTCTATGTGCTGCGCGCCGGCGAGGTACTGGAACTCTTTGCTACCGAGGGCCTCAAGGCCGAAGCCGTCCATCACACCCGCCTGCGTGTCGGCGAAGGCCTGGTGGGCGATATCGCCAGTCACGTGCGGCCTCTGGCGCTGGCCGATGCGCAGCACCACCCACAATTTGCCTATCGCCCGGAAACCGGCGAGGAACTCTATCAATCCTTCATGGGCGTCCCGGTCCTGCGCGGCGGTCGCATGATCGGCGTACTGGTGGTGCAGAACCGCACCCGGCGCCATTATACAGAGGAAGAGGTCGAGACGCTTGAGACCGTCGCCATGGTGGTGGCGGAACTCGTGGCCGGCGGCGAACTGGTGGGGCGCGAGGAACTTTCGCCGATCTCCGGCATCGGCGTGCTGCCGGAACGGCTGGATGCCCAGGCCCTGGCGCCGGGCCTCGCCCTTGGCACCGCGATCCTGCACCAGCCCGACATCACGCTGACGCAATTGGTGGCCGAGGATCCGCTGCGCGAGATCGACCGCCTCGACGATGCCATGACGGCGATGAAGCTGGCGCTCGACGAGTTGCTGACTGAGAACGATGGCGGCGGCGGCGGCGAACATCGCGAGGTGCTCGACACCTATCGCATGCTGGCCGAGGATCGCGGCTGGGCCAACCGCATCATCGAGGCGATCGAAACCGGCCTCACCGCGGAGGCCGCGGTACAGAAGGTCCAGAACGACATGCGCGCGCGCATGCGCGAGATCCAGGATCCCTATCTGCGCGAGCGCCTCGCCGATCTCGACGATCTCAACAACCGGCTGCTGCGGCATTTGCTCGGCATGCAGGAACTGCCGCAGGCCCGGGACCTGCCGGAATTCGCCATCATCGTGGCGCGCAATATGGGCCCGGCGGAGCTGCTGGACTATGACCGCCGGCGCCTCAAGGGTGTGGTGCTGGAGGAGGGTACCGCGAGTTCGCATGTCGCGATCGTCGCCCGCGCCCTGGACATCCCGCTGCTCGGCCATTGCCAGAACCTGATGGACAAGGTGCAGGCCGGGGATTCACTGGTACTCGACGGCGACAATGAGCAGGTTTTCCTGCGTCCGTCGGAGGACATCCTGCAGGTCTTCGCCACCAGCATGAATGCGCGGGCGGCGCGCCAGGAAACCTATGCGGCCGACCGCAATCTGCCGGCGGTCACCAAGGACGGGGTCACGGTCGATCTGATGATCAATGCCGGCCTGCTGATGGACGTGCCGCAACTGGCGGCGACCGGTGCCGCCGGCATCGGTCTCTATCGCACGGAAGTCACGTTCATGGTGGCGCCGACCTTTCCCGACGTGGCGCGGCAGCGCGATGTCTATGGCCGCGTGCTTGACGGCGCCGAGGGCAAGCAGGTGATCTTCCGAACCCTCGATATCGGCTCGGACAAGATCCTTCCCTACTGGCAGCGTGACGTCGAGGAAAACCCGGCCATGGGATGGCGCGCGCTACGCATTTCGCTCGACCGCCCGGCCATGCTGCGCCAGCAGCTGCGCGCCATGATTCTGGCGGCGGCCGGACGGGCGCTGCACGTCATGTTTCCGATGGTGGCCGAGGTCGATGAATTCGACGATGCCAAGGGCATTCTCGATCTCGAACTGCAGCGCGCCGAAGCCAAGGGCCAGGTGCTGCCTGCGAGTGTGCGCGTGGGGGCGATGTTCGAAGTGCCGGCGCTCTACTGGCAGATGGAAGAGGCGCTCGACCGGGTCGATTTTCTCTCCATCGGCAGCAACGACCTCGCTCAGTTCGTGTTCGCGGCGGATCGCGGCAATGCGCAGTTGCAGGGTCGCTACGATACGCTTTCACCAGCCTTCCTGCGCCTGATCGGCGACATCATCAAGGCCGGCCAGCGTCGCGGGAAGCCGGTCAGCCTGTGCGGCGAAATGGCCGGCGATCCCCTTGACGCGATGGCGCTGCTGGCGCTCGGTCTGCGCACACTCTCCATGGCGCCACCGGCAATCGGCCCGATCCGGGCCATGATCCGCAGCCTGGATATGGGCCAGTTACAGGCCCATCTGGCAGCGCTCGGCGCCCAGCGCGGGGTGGACTTGCGGAGCAGCCTGCGGGCCTTCGCCCGAGACCACGGCGTGGCCCTGCCGTGACCATGCGACCAGAATCATGCCATGGTGTGTTTTCGGTGGGTATTGCCCATGAAAGTCGATTGCGGTCAAACCGTGGCGAATATATATAAGTAGTTGACTCGGCGTGGCCTTTTCCCTTGGCCACGGGATGGACGGCGGTAACCAGGATCGCTATATGGCCAGTCGCAGAATAGGAATGTTTGGGGTCGAACCCAGCGAGCTTCTTGACGATAAGAATGAGGATGGCGTCGCGGCCCTGTTGCGCCGCCGCCGGGAAGAGCTGAGCCGCGACATCACCACCGTGGCGCGGCAGCTGCGCATCCGCGCCGTCTATATCCAGGCGATCGAAGACGGTCGCCTGCAGGACCTGCCCGGGACCGCCTATGCGGTCGGCTTCGTGCGAGCCTATGCGGATTACCTGGGGCTCGACGGCAACAGCATTGTCAGCGACTATCGCGACGAACTGGCGCGCCGCTCTCGCCAGAACCAGCTGATCTGGCCGGTGGATCAGGTCGAGCACAAGCACTTCCCCGGCGGCATCATCCTGATCGTCAGCCTGGTTTTGGCCGTGGTGCTCTACGGCGGCTGGTACTTCGCCTCGCAACCCGGCGGCACCGGCATCGATCTCATCGACAAGGTGCCGGAGCTGATGAAGCAGCAGGGCGAAGAAGCAGCGCCGGCTGAACAGGGTTCTGCCGTACCAACCGAGGCGGCCAGTGGGACGACATCGATAGCCGGCGCTGAAACGGGTACGCCTGCTGCGACGCCCGCAGCCACACCGTCGAGCGCACAGGCATCGAGCCCAGCGGTGTCAGATCCGGCGCCGGCGGTCGTGCCGGAGGCCAACGTCGTATCCGCGCCGGTCGAGTCACCGGCGATACCACTTGCACCCGTTGCGAGCGAGCCGGGTGTGGCTGTCGACGCCACGGCCCCATTTGCGCCCACCGCAGCGCCTGACACCGCCGGCGATGTAGCCGCGGTGACGGCCCCGCTGCCGGCAGGTTCGCCCGCGGCCCCCCTCACAGGGGATAGCGAATCCGCCCCGGTCGAGGCGCCATCGCCCGGTACGGAAAATCTGGCCGCCGCCAATGCCGATCCAGTGGCCGCAGAACCTGAGCGACGCATCGTCCTGCGTGCCTCAAAGGATTCCTGGGTCGAAATTTTCGATGCACAGCAAGAGGTTATCCTGCAACGGATCCTGCGCGCGGGTGAAACCTATGCGGTGCCGGACCTGCCCGGTTTGATCATGAACACGGGCAATGCCGGGGGCCTGGTGATCGAGGTCGACGGGCGGGCGCAGCCAAGCCTGGGATCGATCGGCGTCGTCAAACGCGGCGTGGCACTCGATCCGGAGTTGCTGTCGGCACAGTAACGCGCTGATCTAGCGATATATTATGACGTGGCTCGGCGTTCCGGCGCGACCGCCGGGGCTTGATCTTTTGGGCCCGGCAGCGCATGTTCAGGGCCAAATGAGCCGCCAGGATCGCCCGGCACCCTTAGCAGCCCCCTGGGTCAGGAAGTGTGCGTGCCAGTGGCGTCAGACCCCTAGCCAGTTGTGAGCAAAGACAAATCATGAGCGTCCGGCCCTATCGAGACATTCAGCGTCGTAAATCCCGGCAGATCCGCGTCGGCAATGTCCTGGTCGGCGGCGACGCCCCGATCAGTGTCCAGACCATGACCAACACCCTGACCCCCGACGTCAAGGCGACAGTGGCGCAGATCGAGGCGGCCCAGGCGGCCGGCGCCGATATTGTCCGCGTTTCCTGCCCCGACGAGGAATCGACCGCGGCGTTGAAGGAGATTGTGAAGCAGGTCAGCGTGCCGATCGTCGCCGACATCCATTTCCATTACAAACGCGGCATCGAGGCCGCCCAGGCGGGTGCTGCATGTCTGCGCATCAATCCCGGCAACATCGGCAGCGCCGATCGCGTGCGCGAAGTCGTGAAGGCGGCGAAGGACCATGGTTGCTCGATGCGCATCGGCGTCAATGCCGGGTCGCTGGAGCGGGAGCTGCTTGAACGCTATGGCGAGCCCTGTCCGGAGGCGATGGTCGAGAGCGGCCTCAATCACGCGAAAATTCTCGAGGATCACGATTTCTTCGACTTCAAGATCAGCGTCAAGGCATCCGACGTGTTCCTCGCCGTGGCCGCCTATCAGGGCCTTGCCGATGCCTGCGACTATCCGCTTCACATCGGCATCACAGAGGCGGGCGGCCTCAGGATCGGCACGGTGAAATCCGCGATCGGCCTAGGCTCGCTGCTTTGGGCCGGCATCGGCGATACGGTCCGCGTTTCCCTGTCCGCCGATCCGGTGGAAGAAGTGAAGGTCGGCTTCGATCTCCTGAAATCCCTCAACCTCAGGCATCGTGGTGTCAACATCATCTCCTGCCCCTCCTGCGCGCGGCAGAATTTCGACGTCATCAAGACGGTCGAGGCGCTGGAGCGACGGGTCGCGCATATCACCACGCCGATGTCGGTCAGCATCATTGGCTGCGTCGTCAACGGCCCGGGCGAGGCACGCGAAACCGATATCGGCTTCACCGGCGGTGGTAACAACACCCATATGGTCTACCTCGCCGGCAATCAGCATCACCGCCTGAAAGATCAGGACATCGTCGAACATATGGCGGAGTTGATCGAACAGAAGGCGGCCGAGATCGACGCTGCCAAGGCGAGCGAAGCCGCGGCCGAGGCTACCGCCGGCAAGACCGCCGCCGAATAGACCGGGGGATCACAACGATGTCTGGTTTGCAGCCGGTTCGCGGCACACATGACCTGTTGCCCGATGACATGCGGCGACACCGCCATGTGATCGAGACGGCGCGGCGCGCGGCGCTGTGTTTCGGCTATCAGGAAGTGGCCACGCCAATCTTCGAGTTCACCGAAGTGTTCAAGCGCACCCTCGGTGACACGTCGGATGTCGTTACCAAGGAAATGTACACCTTTACCGACAAGGGCGGCGAGACTGTGACCCTGCGGCCGGAAAATACGGCCAGCGTCGCCCGCGCGCTCATCTCCGGGGGGCTCAATCAGCATCTGCCGCTGAAGTATTTTTATGCCGGCCCAATGTTCCGCTACGAGCGGCCGCAGAAGGGCCGCCTGCGTCAGTTTCACCAGACAGGAGTAGAACTGCTCGGCGTCAGGGAGCCTGGTGGTGATGTCGAGGTGATCGCAGCCGGTGTCGAGTTTCTGCGCCGCCTCGGTGCCTGGGATCGTTGCGTGCTGGAACTGAACACTCTTGGCGACACGGCCAGCCGTCAGGCCTATCGCCAGGTGCTGGTCGCCTATCTCAACGACCACCGCGGCCGGCTATCCAAGGACAGTCTGGAGCGGTTGGAGAAAAATCCGCTGCGGGTACTCGATTCCAAGGACGAGAGCGACCAGAAGATCGTGGCGAATGCGCCGCTCTCGAGCGAGTACCTGACCCCCGAGGCACGCGATTTCTTCGCCGCCGTGCGCGACGGGTTGGAGACGCTCGGAATTTCCTACCAGATCAACCAGCGCCTCGTGCGCGGTCTCGATTATTATAGCCATACCTGCTTCGAGATCACCTGTGCAGAGCTGGGTGCCCAGAAAACCGTACTGGCGGGCGGACGTTATGACGGTCTGGTGGCGATGATGGGCGGCCCGGAAACGCCGGGCGTTGGCTGGGCCAGCGGTGTCGAACGCTGCGCGATGCTTCTGGGCGAAACGCCGCCGGCGCCGCGTCCCGTTGCCATCGTGCCGATGGGGGCCAATGCGGAGCGCAAGGCTGCGGCCATTGCCGCCGACCTGCGGCGCCAGGACTTTGTGGTCGATCTCGGATTTTCCGGCAATATGGGCAAGCGCATGAAGCGCGCCAACAAGATCGCGGCAGTGGCCGCCATCATCCTGGGCGACGAGGAGCTGGCCCGTGGCGAGGCGGCCCTGAAGCTGCTCGATTCAGGCGAGCAGAAGAATGTCCGCCTCGGCGATCTCGCCGCCGCTCTCGCACCCTATCGGTGATCCGCTTGGGATAGCGCCGCACACATTCCTGATCGTCGGTGCCGAACACAAGCAGGCACCGAACCTGTTGCGCACCCATCTGCAGGGCGACGAGGCGGACGTCCTGCGCCTTTTGTCGCGCTGCCGCGAAGTGGGTCTCGACCAGGCGATGGTGCTCGCAACCTGCGACCGGTGCGAAGTCTGGGCCATCGTCGCGGATGAAGACCGAGCCGCCGCCGACATCACGGGCCTGATCGCCGAGGCGGCCGGATTGCCAGCAACGGAGGTCGCCCCCTATCTGCATCGCCGCAGCAACCGCGCGGCACTTCGCTATGCCTTTGCCGTGGCGGCTTCGCTGGAAAGCCAGGTCGTCGGCGAGCCGCAGGTGCTGGGCCAAGTCAAGGATGCCTATCGCCTTGCCGGGCGCGCCGGGGCGCTCGGTTCGCAGCTCGACGGCATCCTCCAGGCGGCCTTTGCCGCTGCCAAGCGGGTCCGCTCCGAGACCGACATTGCCGCGCAATCGGTCTCCATGGCAGCCTGCGTGGTCAAGCTGGGTCGCCAGGTCCACGGCAAGCTCGACAAGGCAGGGGCCCTGCTGATCGGCGATGGCGATCTGGGCGATCTGGTCGCCGACCAACTGAGCGAAGCTGGCGTGCGGCGCTGGTCGGTTGCGCACCCGCATGCCGCGCGAGCCACGGAGCTGGCCGCGCGTCGGGCAGCCCATGTGGTTCCGCTCGCCGCCGTGTCCGAGGCCTTGCTGGATGCCGATATCGTCGTGGCCGCTCTTGACAGCATGCAGGTCGTGATTGACGCACCCATGGTCGAGGCGGCATTGCGCAGGCGTCGCCACCGACCGATGCTGCTGGTGGATCTTGCCCTGCCCGGCGATGTCGACGTCGCGGTCGATGCCGTCGACGATGCCTTCCGCTATGCCTTCGACGATCTTGAGCGGCTGGCGATGTCGGGGCGGCAGGAGCGCGCCCTCGCGGTGGCCGCGGCGGAGGCGATCGTGGAGAGCGAACTGGCGCAGTTCGAGCGCACGCTCCAGGGTCGCGATATCGGTGGATCGCTCGCCAGGCTGCAGGCGCATTTCGAAGCCGAACGGTTGGCGTTATTGACCGAGAACCCACAACTGGACGCGGCCGAACTGTCGCGCCGGCTTGTCAATCGATTGCTGCACCGGCCGCTCACGTCCCTGCGCAGTGATACCCAGGATCGGGCCCTCGAACAGGCGGCGCTGCGCCTGTTTGGCCTCGACCATAGCAAAGAGTAGTCCATGTCCTTTCGCGAGAAACTCGGCCGCGTGGTGAAGCGCCATCAGGAACTCTCCGCACTGCTGGCGACCGGCGGGCAGAAAGATGCGCAGGAATTCGCGCGCCTTTCCAAGGAGTATGCCGATCTCGATCATTTGGTGGCGGCCATCGGCGAGCTGCAGAAGGCGGACCGCGATATGGCGGACCTCGCTGCCATGGCGAGCGATTCAAGCGCCGACGCCGAGATGAAATCCCTGGCGGAAGAGGAGTTGCGGGAGATCAAGGCACGTCTGCCGGGGTTGGAACAGCGGATCAAGGTCCTGCTGCTGCCGAAGGACGAGGCCGATGCCCGCAACGCCATTCTAGAGGTCCGCGCCGGAACCGGGGGCGAAGAGGCGGCGTTGTTTGCCGCCACGCTTTTCCGCATGTATGCCCGTTACGCTGCGCTCAAGGGCTGGCGGTTCGAACCGATGGATGTGAGCGAGACCGGGCTGGGTGGATACAAGGAAGCGACCGCTTCGATCACCGGGCGCAACGTGTTCGAGCGGCTGAAGTTCGAAAGCGGCGTCCACCGCGTCCAGCGCGTACCGGAGACGGAAGCGTCGGGCCGCATCCACACTTCTGCTGCGACCGTCGCGGTGTTGCCGGAAGCCGAGGATGTCGACGTGAAGATCGACGACAAGGATCTTCGGATCGATGTGTTCCGCTCCAGCGGGCCGGGAGGGCAATCGGTCAATACTACCGACAGTGCCGTGCGCATCACGCACCTGCCCACCGGACTTGTGGTGCAGCAGCAGGACGAAAAATCGCAGCACAAGAACAAGGCCAAGGCGATGAAGGTGCTGCGCGCCCGCCTCTATGATCAGGAGCGCGGGAAGCTCGACGCCGCGCGTGCGGCGGACCGCAAGGGCCAGATCGGATCCGGCGACCGCTCGGAACGCATCCGTACCTACAATTTTCCGCAGGGTCGCTGCACCGATCATCGCATCAATCTCACGCTCTACAAGCTCGACAGAATTATCGAGGGTGAAGCGCTGGACGAAATCATCGAGGCCCTGATCCAGCACGACCAGGCCGAGCGCTTGGCCGAGACCGATTGAGGGGCTCATGGCAGCGGATAGCCGCATTGCCGATCTCCTGAGCGAGGGCATGAAAGCCCTGGCAGCGGCCGGCATCGGTGCCCCGGCCCATGAGGCACGCATGTTGCTGGGGATGGCTGCGAAGGTGCCGTTGGCCGTGATGATCGGGTTTCCCGAGCGCAGCGTGGATGAGGCTGCGGCGGCGGCCTATCGCGCCTTGATTGCGCGCCGTGCCGACCGCGAGCCAGTGTCGCACCTCGTCGGCGAACGGGAGTTCTGGTCGCTGCCCTTCATGGTTAGTCGCGATGTCCTCGATCCGCGGCCCGACAGCGAGGCGGTGATCGAGGCGGTGCTGGAGGCCCTGCCGGACAGGGCGCGCGGGCTGCGGCTGCTCGATCTGGGAGTAGGGTCGGGCTGCTTGCTGCTGACGTTGCTGCGGGAACTGCCGGCGGCCGTCGGAGTGGGCGTCGATATTTCCCAGGTGGCGCTCGCAATGGCGCAGCGCAATGCCCTGCGACTGCAGGTGGCGGACCGGGCCACCTTTCATCTGGGCAATTGGATGGATGCACTGCCCGCCGATGCTGGGAAATTCGACCTCATCGTCAGCAACCCGCCCTATATTCGCAGTGAGGAGATTGCGACGCTCGAACCGGAAGTGACGCGACATGAGCCGCGCCTCGCCCTCGATGGGGGCATGGATGGACTCGACGCCTATCGCAAGCTGGCATCTGTGCTTGCCCAGCATCTGGCACCCAATGGGCTGGTCGCACTGGAGATCGGAATCGGACAGGCTGAATCCGTCACGGCGCTGATGACGGCGGCGGGACTGGTGCCCGCCGGCATGCGCCTCGATCTGGCTCGGCGCGAGCGCTGCCTCCTGTTTCGCCTCGACCTGATTTAGTAAATAAAATCAGCAGGTTGCGCGGGTGCGCCTGGGGCGCTGTAAAAGTGACGCGCGCGTCCGGAAAGGGCAAAATAGTTGTTGGAATTCAGGGGCGAAGCGGATACGGTTTGCGCGGCATCGGGGCGAGATAATTGGGATATGGCCGTTGGGCCGAACCGCCCCCACTGGGCCTCCGCACATCGTGTCCGCGCCGGGGAGTCTGAACCTGCCAGCAACGAGTCCAGCCAATCACGGCCGGGAAGCGAGTCTGCTGGCCGTTTGACCACGGGACCGAGGTTGCCGGAGCTGAGCCGCAACAGAAGCGAATGATCGACGCATGAGACCAGGCAACAATAATCGGCGTGGCCGCAACCGTGGCCCGCGCAAGCCGCACGGTGGCATACCCAACAAGAATCAGAGTTTTGACGGCGGCGGATCGGAAACGAGGGTTCGCGGCAATGTCTATCAGGTGCTGGAAAAGTACCTGCAGCTGGCGCGCGACGCCGGCGTTTCGGGCGACCGAATCGCAGCCGAGAACTATCTTCAGCATGCCGACCACTATTACCGGGTCATCCAGTCGATGAATGACGGCCAGCGCCCCCGGGTCGGCGGTCGCGACATTTCGGTTGCCGATTTCAATGTGCAGAATGTGAGCCAGGGCCTGTCGGCAGCACTCTATACCGGTGGTCAGGCACCCCAGGCCAATATCGCCGAATCCGGCGCTGGTGGCGCGGCCGCGCCGAGTGCTGGTGCGAACCCCGGCAGCGGGAACGCAAATTTCAGCGGTGGCAATGACCGGGATGGCAACGGTCAGTCCGACGACGATGACGACGGCGACGACGACGTAGCGCCCCAGGGCAATCGGGGCGGTCGTCAGCGCAGCGGCAACCGGCAGGGCCCACAGGGCAATTTCGGCAATGCCGGCCCCAATGGGCAGAATGCACGGCCCCAGCAGGGCAATCAGGTTACTGGTGGCAATCAGACAACTGACTCAGCCGCGTCGAACGAGGCTCAGTCCAGGCCCAGCGCTCCCGTCGTCGGCCGAACCGTCGAGGCTGCCAATGGTGCGCAACAGGCAGGCCAGCCCATAGTTGACGAGCAGCCGGACTATCCCGAGGATCTTCTGCCGCCCGTGGCGGCGGCCAATGGCACCGACGACGGTCGCGGTCCGCGGCCGCGCGGTCGCTTGCGTGGCCGTCGTCCGCGTCCGGCGGGTGGCGATGCTGTCGCCGACGCTGGTTCCGATGCCGTGGCCCCGGCAACCGAGGGCAGCGAATAGTCCAGACCCCGCTGGCACGACAGTTTGGCCGCGCGGCATTTGGGCGCAGATTAGGGCCGGGGCAGGGATCTGCTCCGGCCCTGTCGCATTTGGGGCCTTGTTTTGCTGTTAACCTTTTCCATATTTAAAGAAAGGGGAGGGCTGGACTTGATGTTTCCGCCCAACCGATTTCAACGGCATCCATAACCATGCGCCGCTTCCTGGGCGTGGTTGAGAGAGGGCTATATTATGGATTTGGAAAAGTTCACCGAACGCTCGCGTGGGTTCCTTCAGGCTGCCCAGACGCTGGCACTGCGCTCTGGCCATCAGCGCCTTAGCCCAGAGCATCTCCTCAAGACGCTGCTCGACGACAAGGAAGGCATGGCGGCCAACCTGATGCAGGCA
>JAEUKV010000212.1 GCA_016794165.1 Rhodospirillaceae bacterium | reverse complement strand
AGGTACCGTCCTCTGCCCGCTGCCAGGTTGGATATATGGGTGACCAGATCCGGTGGGCTGAGTAAGCGGCCATCAGGACCGCGGTATCCACTGCCGTCATAGACCCATTTTTCGCAACCCCGACCGCCCTTGCCCTTGGCTGGCTTGATGAAGATGTCCTGTTTGGGCAGGCTCGGTACATTGTGTGCTTCTGGAACGACCCGTGCCGCCTCATCGAGATAGGCAAGGACGACCGGGGCGTCGATCCCGGCAGCGCGGCATTTCCGCGTAAAGGCCAGCTTGTCCTTGAGTTCCAGCTTGCTGCTGGCGCCGCCGGATTCCTGCTTTGCCTGAAAGTGAAACAGGTTGTGCAGCCCGCCTTTCAACTCGTAGCGCAGGATGTAGTCATTAGCCTGGGCGCGGCGGTCGTCACGGTAGAGTTCAAAGACGTAGTACTTGTCCGGCGGAATCGAATGGGCCAGGGCGAGCCAGAACTGTTCGGCCAGTTGGCGGGGCACACTCTTGCCGGTTCTGGTGGCGACGGCCGGGCCGATGCGGCGGGTAAACATGAAAGCCATGAGCGCAAACAGGATAGGCCAGGCCAGTCCGAGGGCCGCCACCAAGGCGAAATGCTGGATTCCCATGCTGCGCCAGGCGAATCGTGCGAAGGCCTGGTGGATCAGATCGGCAGAGTTCTGCGGTGCTTTCAGCAAGGCACCGAGGAGCCGATAGGGCGAGCAAAATGGGAGGCGGGTGTCAGCCAAGATGGTTCCTGATGATCAATCTGTCAGGTAGAAGCTCTAGCGCGACAGCTTAACATGCAGAAAAATAACAATATGTGGTTGACTAAGTAAACAAAAAGTAAGGTATATATCCAAAAGCTGACATTCTGTGATCGAAAAGACACAGCAATGGGAATCCCTTGCGGAGTACATTTCTGTCAGGTAGTCGAAAGGTTCATGACACTGCCAAACCGATCCAGCCGGGGAGTTAGGGTGTGCCGAGTGGCAATTCATTGCTTCGAAAGTTGCGCGCGGGCAGGGCTTGTCTCGGCTCGTGGCTCCTGACGACATCGGCCGACATGGCCGAAATTCTCGCCTATGCGGGGATGGATTTTCTGCTGATCGATCATGAGCATGGCCAGGGAACGATCGACGACGCGGTGAATCAGCTGCGTGCCATGAAGGGGACCGATTGCGTGGGCATCCTGCGGGTGCCGAGCAACGACCGTGTCTATATCAAGCGGGCGCTCGATGCCGGTGTCGCCGGCATCATGGTGCCGAATGTCGACAATGCGGTCCAGGCCCGTGCCGTGGTCGATGCCTGCCGCTATGCGCCTGTCGGTGTGCGCGGCGCTTTTGGCGGCATGCGTGCCATGAATTATGGGTTCAATCCCAAATACTATGAAGAAGTCGCCGCGGACACACTGATTGCGGTCCAGGTCGAAAACAGCGATGCGATCGACAACATCGTAGAAATCGCAGGCGTCGATGGGATCGACGTTATCTTCATCGGCCCACGGGATCTTTCGGCGACTCTCGGCAAGCTCAACCAGTTCAGCGACCCGGTCGTGCGCGGCGAGATTGAGCGCGCGGAACAGGCCATCCTGCAATCCGGCAAGATTCTCGGCAGCACTGCCATGAATGGAAAGGTGGCGCGCGAAATGGCCGGGGTCGGCCATCGCTTCATCATTTCCGGCAGCGATGCGACGTTGCTCGGATCCGCTGCCGCTGCAATGCTGGCCGACGCACGGGCAAGCTAGCGGCTGAACTGGCGCCCAACACGGCCTAGGCGCAGCGCTACCCATCGCGATATAAGCATGCCATGATATGCCGCGATGAGGGGGCAGATGGACGAGATATTGAAGGGGCTGCGGGCCTCCGCCGAGGCAACACGCCTGCGCATCATCGGGCTGTGCGCCCATGCTGAACTGACGGTCAGCGATCTCGTGGAGATCCTCGGCCAGTCCCAGCCGCGCATCTCGCGCCACCTCAAGCTCCTGGTCGAGGCCGGGGTCCTGGTGCGCAATCAGGAGGGACCCTGGGCCTGGTATCGGCTGCCGGAGGAGGGGGTTGGTGGAGAACTGGCGCGCCTGATCGTCGACCTCTTGCCGCCCGACGACCGACAGCACGCCCAGGACCTGAAGCGCCTGCAAGCCATTTCCGAAGGCTGGACACGCCGCGTCGCCGACTTCTTCCGACAACATGCCGGCGATTGGGAACAGATCCGGTCCCTCCATGCAGACCAGGCAGCAGTCGATCGCGCCCTGCTCGAGGCCTTGCCGGATCCGCCCATCGACAACCTTCTCGACATCGGTACCGGGGCGGGTCACGTGCTGCTTCTGGCGGGTGACCGGGTGACCTCCGCCATTGGCGTCGATCGCTCGCGCGAGATGCTCAATGTCGCGCGCTCAAACCTCTTTCGCGCCGGCCACCGCCACTGCCAGGTGCGACAGGCGGACATGATGGCCCTGCCATTCGCCGATGGCGGCTTTGCCGCCGTAACCCTCAACATGGTGCTGCATTTCGCCGAGCGGCCGGATGCGGCACTGGCGGAGGCGGCGCGGATGCTGGCCCCGGGCGGGCGCCTGGTCATCGTCGATTTCCTCAGCCATGCGCTGGAGAAACTGCGGGAGGAGCAGGCACACCGCTGGCTCGGATTCGAAGATGACCAGATCAGGAGCTGGTGCGAAGCGGCGGGACTGACATGGCGGCCGGCCCGGCACCTAGCCGGCGGGTCGCTGACGGTGGCGTTGTGGAGCGCCGAACGGTTGGCTGGCAATACGTCTCTGGCACAGCGGGCAAGACGTGGGCCAACTCGCCGCGACCGAGCTCAGCCAAAACCGTAACGCGCCATCACGGCGCGCCGCAGGCCGGGAATGAGATCCGGGTCGGTCCTGAGATGCGGCTCCTCCGAATTGAGGATGGCGAGGAACAGGCGTCCGCGCAGCCGCTCGGCATCGAGCCCGTCGGCAAGATGTGGGCCGATCGCCGACAGGAGGACATCGAGCGCGCGTTCCGCTGCGTTGAGTCGACCCCACAGAAAGTCATGCTCGCGCCAGCCGCGGTTGAAGAACGCGCCGAAGCTCATCAGCGCCGTGCCGCGCAGGGTCACCGTGCCGCCCAGCAACCCCCTGGCATCATCCGGGCTGATACGATCGACCAGGACTTCGTTGATCTCGTCCATGTCGGTCCATTGCAGGATCGGGAAGGTGATGAGATCGAAGAAGGCGAAGCCCACATAGGCCTTGCAGACAAGGCGCCGCGCCGCCGTCGGCAGAAATGCCAGGCCCACCACGGAGATGATCTCGTCCGTGGCGCGGTCGATTTCAAGCAGGCCGAAGGCTTGCTCGAGTACGCGCAGATCGGGCGTTTCGATATCGGATCCCGCCGCGGCCGCGGCGGCGATGCGGCCGGCCGCCGCGACAACCGCGCTGCCATAATGGGTGGGGTCGAGCAGTGGCGCTGCCTGTTCGATCGTTTCATAGAGCGCGGATTTCAGCGCGTCGATATGCGAGGAATCAATCGGCCGGGCCTCCATCTCCGGACCGCGCGCCGCGGCGTCCCGGTAGAGTTCGTTGAGGCGCCGGATCACGAACCGCGTACGCCGCTGGCGAAAGGCGATGTCAAAGCCGCGCAGGAATCGGATGCGGCGCCTGATCACGGGGTCTTCGGCCAATGCGGCCGGGTCGGCACCGGGTTCCGGCGGCGTACCGGCTGCCAGCCAGCGATCCAGGGCCGTACCGATCTGGGCATCGTCTACCGTAAGAACAGCATCGGGTTTTCCGCCGTCGGCGAGGCCGCGCTCCGCGAGGGCGCGAATGAGGGCGGACAGCCTTTCGACCACGCCCCTTATCTTCAGTTTCTGATAGCTGAGATAGGCATATCCGGCCCCCTGATGTGCGGCTTCGTTCGCGATCTTGCGATAGCGGGTGACATCCTCGATGGTGGGTGGGCTGGTGGGCGCGAGGTCGACAATGTCGTCAACCAGCCGCTCCACTTCCGGGTCGGCGGCGCTGAGGATCTCGACCATGCGCCGCGCCCGCTGGTTCCAGCTTTCGATCGCGCCGAGGTCATCGGCGATGGGTTCGTTGCGGGGAATGACGGCGAGGGCGGCAAGTATGGTGCGGAAGAATCCCGGCATCCCCTGGCCGACGCGTTGCGGGGCATCGGGACGGGGGTTGGGGTCGACATAGATGATCCGCCGCACGACTTCGCGGCTGGCAGGCCGGTCGCCGAGTGCGCCAATCACCGGCGAAAATGGCTTGTTCATCACCACGCTGCCGTCAATGTAATAGCGCTCGCGCGCCGCCCGGGCGAGATCGCCATGGATGCCGAGCTTGCCGGTCATGAAGGCCTGGCGCGTCGGCCAGTAGCGGTCACGTTCGTCGAGGAGTTCGTCCATCTCGGCAATGGTCGCCGGATGAAAGGCGCCCGGAAAGGAGGACGTCGCCCGGGAGGAGAAAACGTGTGCCGGGGCGTAGTCGGGGCCGAACTCGCTGGTCAGTTCGCCCGAGAGTGTGCGTCGCGCCGTGAAGGCGATGATACGGCGATGTTCGGTTTCTTCCACCACCGGCGGGTCGTGCAACACAATGCGGTGTCGGTGCCCGCGGTAGTCGGTCACGGTGACGAAAAGATCGAGCCGGTGGCCGGGCGGCAACAAGGTACCGGTTGAGCCGTCGGCCTTGTGACTGGCTGCCGCATCCATGGCATCGCAGGCATCCAGCATCCAACCGGAGAAGCGACTGCCGGAAAAGGGCGGTGTAAACCAGCGCGCCTGCACGAATTGTCCAACCTTGCTCAGCGTTTCCTGATCCGCGACCTGGGGTCCGAACCGACGCACCAGAATCTGGTTGAGCAGCGGCGCCAGCGCCATCTTTCCCAGCCGGGTGAGCATGCCGCCAGGTTCGGACAGCCTGGTGACGTCGGCATTGCTGAGCCATAGGTCGCGATGCGGTTCCAGGGGCAGATCATGGGCGAGGGCGCGTGCCAGCATCACCCCGTTGATGCCACCGGCGGAGGCGCCGGAAATGAGGTCGATCACCACCCGAAGGTCGATCGCCGGCGCGAGGGCCTGCATCAACTCGCGATAGACACCCGTGGTGTCGTCGTCGCCCTGCCTCGGCGGCCGTTCCTGCGCCGGTTGTGCTGCGCCACCGGCCGCCGCCCGGGCCCGCTCGGC
Source organism: Rhodospirillaceae bacterium (assembly GCA_016794165.1). GTDB lineage: Bacteria > Pseudomonadota > Alphaproteobacteria > Dongiales > Dongiaceae > Dongia. The sequence continues at coordinate 591 of JAEUKV010000212.1, read as the reverse complement.
ATGGAACTGTTGCGACGCCCGGATCAGGTTCAGGAGTTCGCGGGTCACGCCATGGATATAGACGGCGAGAGAAACCCCGCCATAAAGCACGACGGCCAGTCGGACCTCGATCTGCTTCATGTTCCCCGTCTTCCCGACTCGGCTTGGAAATCGCCAACCTGGTGAGCATAACCCATGACGATCGCCCTGCCGAGCGCGGGTGTGTGCGACGATATCGACAACCAACTTCTTTGTCGTAGTATGGCCCCCGAATGCGCCATGGGTGCGCGAGGTCGAACAGAACTGAAAGACGCGAAAATGCCTGAACTGCACAAGAATCTGATCGCCGGCGAATGGGTGGATGGCGAGGCCGCCGCCAACATCAACCCATCCAATCCCAATGACATCGTTGGGCACTATGCCCGCGCCAGCGCCGCCGATACCCACAGGGCCATCGCTGCGGCCAGGGCTGCCTTTCCCGCCTGGTCGCGGTCCGGGCCGCTGGAACGACACGCGATCCTGCGCAAGGCGGCCGACGAGATTCTGGCTAGGAAGGACGAACTTGGCCGCCTGCTGTCGCAGGAGGAGGGCAAGGTCCTGGCCGAGGGCATC
>JAEUKV010000208.1 GCA_016794165.1 Rhodospirillaceae bacterium | reverse complement strand
AGCGGGCGGTGCGACCAGTCGGTAAAGCGCGAGGATTTGTCGATCCGGGCGCCCGCCAGCTTGCTGGCCAGAGTCTCGTAGCTGGCGGAATCGCCGAAGCCGCAGACCATGGCCACCACCTGGGTATCGACGATGGGGTGCGGGACCTTGCCCGTCATGCGGACGAAAATCTCCACATCCTGCCTTGCGGCGTGGAACACCTTGATCACGCCCGGATTGGCGAGAAGGTCAAAAAGTGGTGAAAGATCAAGGCCCTCGGCCAGGGCGTCGACCGCCGCCGCCTCGTTCGGCCCGGCCAGCTGCACCAGGCAGAGGACCGGCCAATAGGTCTTGTCGCGCAGGAACTCGGTGTCGATGGTGACGAACGGGGCACTCGAAAGCCGCCCGCAAAAGGCGGCGAGCGTGGCACTGTCGGCGATCAACTGCACCGGTGATTTCGCTGATACCATATTCATCACCCTACCTATAGCCAGCGGGACCGAGTCAAGGGAAGGGTCTCCTTTGCATGCCCCGCCCGCAGGCGAAATCCCGCTGAAAGCCTTGACACGGGGCCGCTTTCCGCGTCATTTGCCCAGCAAATTTCGAGATAAAATTCAGGTCTTTTCAAGGGCTTCCCAACATGCACGCCTATCGCACGCACACCTGTGGTCAACTGCGCGCCGCCGATGCCGGCCAGACGGTCCGCCTTTCCGGCTGGATTCACCGCAAGCGCGACCACGGCAATCTGGTCTTCATCGATCTCCGGGACCACTACGGCCTGACCCAATGCGTGCTCGATATCTCGAACCCCATCTTCAAGGAGGTCGAGCAGACCCGTCTGGAAGGCGTGGTGACCGTGACCGGGAAGGTCGTGGCCCGGACCGGTGACACCATCAACCCGCGCCTCCCCACCGGCGAGGTCGAGGTGGCGATCCAGGAATACGCCGTGCAGGGGACGGCCGAGACGTTGCCGCTCCAGGTCAACAGCGAGGAGGATTACGGCGAGGAGATCCGCCTCAAGTACCGCTTTCTGGACCTGCGCCGCGACAAGGTGCACCGCAACATTCTGCTGCGGGCCAATGTCATCGCGAGCCTCCGCCGCCGCATGATCGACCAGGGCTTCACCGAGTTCCAGACGCCGATCCTCACCTCGTCCTCGCCGGAGGGTGCGCGCGACTTCCTGGTGCCCTCGCGCCTCCATCCAGGCAAGTTCTACGCGCTTCCCCAGGCGCCGCAGCAGTTCAAGCAGCTCCTGATGGTCGCGGGCTTCGACCGCTACTTCCAGATCGCCCCCTGCTTCCGCGACGAGGACAGCCGCGCCGACCGCAGCCCGGGCGAGTTCTACCAACTCGATTTCGAGATGTCCTTCGTGACGCAAGAGGATGTCTTCAATGCGATCGAGCCGGTGCTGCATGGCGTGTTCGAGGAGTTCGCCGACGGCCGCGTCGTCTCGGGCATGCCGTTTCCGCGCATCCCGTTCGAGGAATCGATGCTACGCTACGGCTCCGACAAGCCCGATCTCCGCAACCCGATCCGCATCACCGACGTGACCGAGATCTTCCGCGGCTCCGGCTTCGGCATCTTCGCCAAGGCGGTGGAGATGGGCTCGGTCGTGCGCGCCATTCCGGCGCCGGGTGCCGCCACGAAACCGCGTTCCTTCTTCGACAAGCTCAATGAGTGGGCACGCGCCAGCGGTGCGGCCGGCCTCGGCTACATCGTCTACGAAGCGGCCGGCGCCAAGGGCCCGATCGCCAAAAACCTCGACGAGGAGCGGCTGGCGAAGCTCAAGGCCGAAGCCGGCCTCAAGGACGGCGACGCCGTCTTCTTCGCCTGCGACAAGAAGCTGCCGGCGGCGAAGTTCGCCGGCACGGTGCGCACGCGCCTCGGCGAGGAACTGGACCTCATCGACCAGAAGAAGTTCGAGTTCTGCTGGATCGTCGACTTCCCGATGTACGAACTCAACGAGGACACCGGCCAGGTCGAGTTCAGCCACAACCCGTTCTCGATGCCGCAGGGCGGCCTCGAGGCACTGCTCAACCAGGACCCGCTCACCATCACTGCGTTCCAGTACGACATTGTCTGCAACGGCATCGAGTTGTCGTCGGGCGCCATTCGGAACCATCGTCCGGAGATCATGTACAAGGCCTTCGAGATCGCCGGCTACCCCGCCTCGGTGGTGGAGGAAAAGTTCGGCGGCAT
>JAEUKV010000170.1 GCA_016794165.1 Rhodospirillaceae bacterium | reverse complement strand
GTCGCCCTTTGCAGCCGGCGCGGATTCGACAGCGGCAATGGCCGTGGGCACGGCTTGGACGGGCCCGGCACTGCCCGGCGCCTTCGCCACCAGGACCTCACCCGAACCCTGCTTGATCTTGAAAGCGGCGGTCATCAGCTTGACCATGTGGTTATCGCGCGCGGCACCGCTGGTCCCGCCAAGCACGACGCCCACAAGCCGACGGCCGTCGCGCTGCGCCGAGGTTACCAGATTGAACCCGGATGCGCGGATATAGCCGGTCTTCATGCCATCGGCGCCGGTGAACTTGCGCAGGACCCGGTTGTGGGTGGCGTAGGCGACGCCCTTGAAGGAGAATTTCTGGCGAGCGAAGTAGCCATAATAATCCGGATGATCGCGCAGCATGGCGACACCCAGCACGGCCATGTCCCGGGCCGTGGTACGCTGTTCCGCATTGGGCAAGCCGTGCGCGTTGCGGAAGGTCGTGCGCGTCATGCCAAGCTCGCGCGCCTTGGCGGTCATCAGGCGCGCGAATTCCTTCTCGCTGCCGCCGATATGTTCGCCCACCGCGGTCGCCACATCATTGGCCGAGCGGATGATCAGGGCGAGGATCGCCGTTTCCACCGGGATGGTCTCACCGGCCTTGGAATTGACGTTGGTCGCGGGTTCAGCCGCCGCGTTGGCGGAGAATTTGATCTTGTCGGTTAGCTTGATCTGGCCGGCATCGATGGCATCGAACAGCAGATAGAGCGTCATCATCTTGGTGAGGGACGCGGGATAGGTCAGCGTGTCAGCGTTGGAACGCGACAGCACCTCGCCCGTTACGGCATCGACGATGATCGAGGCGGCGACCGGCTTGGCGGCGGCGGGCTGGATGCCGGCCGTCAAGGCGCTCAGGCCGAGCGCGACCAGAACTGCCAGGAACCGGCAAAAGAGGCGGAATCGAGGCAAAACTTGCCCCGGCACGGTTGCCAGCGACGAAGACATCGGGCTTTTCCCCCTTAACCGGTGAAAAGAATTGGGCAATTTCGTGTCCGATTCTACGTTAACCGAGGAATTCTGTCTATACCTTGCAGTCCCCTAATTTCTGGTAAACTGCAAAAAGAGCTGAAATGAATCAGGTGACTAAGAGATGATCCTCACACATCCAGGCAGTCCCAGCCCGGCGCCGGCTGGCGGCGTCACGGCAAAATCCCCGCTCCCGACATGGCTCGCCGCTGTGGCGTCCCTTTTCCTGCTCGGCGCCTGCGCCTATCAGCCCAGCGGCAACAGCGGTGCGGGTACCGGCATCGACAACCCGGTCGAGCGCAAGTTCACCTGGTTCAGTTATCTCGACGCCGCGGACATTCGCAATTCCTGTGCCGCCGGCGGGCCGGATCAGCTACGGCTGATCTACAACGGTCAATACAAAGACCACCTGCGGGCCTACGATATCCTGGGTGGAGCAGCGCCTGTACTGACAGCGCGCGCGCGGGGAACCAGCGGAAATCTGCTTGCCATGGAATTCGGTTCGTTCGACGAACTGCTCGGACCCTGGAACTTTCGCCGCTCGCAGACCAGCCTCACGCCAGCGCAATGGGGCGAACTGCAGGATTTGCTGCGGCAATCCGGCTACGCCACGACCGTGCAGGCGGGCATGCGGCTTCATTCACAGGATTTTTACTGGCTGGTTGCCGGCTGCGAGGGGGGGCAGTTCCACTTCAACGCCTGGGCGGCCCATTCCAGTTCGACGCCGCTCGAGCTGGCAAAGTTCGTGGAGTTCCTGTTGCGGCATGACGCCACGGGGGTGCGCTACCGACCCCCTCACACCGTAACCTATGCAGAAAAACGCGGCGATTCAGGCGGTCCCGATCGGAACTACGCCGGCTCCTTCACGATCACGGTCCATGTCGATGGCATCGGTCGGCCCGGATTGTGACGGTTGCGGATGAGAACACCCAGGATGGGTAGGGGAATGCCGTCACCAGTGCCGTGGGTGTTTTTCGTCAACCCCTTTTAACTTGGCCTTAGCATCCAATATGATAGGCACTTCGATCAGCGACTCAGGAGCCTTCCTTCTTGCCGAATTTTGACCCTACGGATGTGATCGACCGATCCGTGCCGCGGCTTCGCTGGCAGGTGGCCAGCAGTGGGCGCGTTCGTGCCGCTGGCGACGATGACGACCAGGGCAAGGACGGCGGGACCAACCGGCCAGGTGTCGGCACGGTCGTCAAGGCGCGGCCGAAGACCAAGAAACCGTCGATGTACCGGGTGCTGCTGCTGAACGACGATTACACGCCGATGGAGTTCGTCGTGCATGTTCTCGAGCGCTTCTTCAACAAAAGCCGCGAAGCCGCAACCGAGATCATGCTGCATGTGCATAACCGCGGGGTTGGGGTCTGCGGCGTTTATACCTACGAGATCGCGGAAACCAAGGTCTCGCAGGTGATCGATTTCGCTCGCCGCCACCAGCACCCGCTGCAATGCACGATGGAGAAGGAGTAGGCGACCGGCATGCAAGTTGCACAGCCGATCGTGGATCGTCAGTCAAGGAAGGATGTCTCGGCCCATGCTGTCGCCCAATCTTGAACAGACCCTGCACCGCGCGCTCGCCCTGGCGAGCGAGCGACGGCACGATTACGCGACGCTCGAGCATCTGCTCCTGGCGCTGACCGATGACCAGGACGCGATCGCCGTCATGCGTGCCTGCAATATCGACGTCGAACGCCTCAAGCGGGACTTGATCGACTATGTCGACAACCAGCTGGCCAATATCATCAGCAAGCAGCAGAGTGAGGCGAAGCCCACGGCGGGCTTTCAGCGCGTCGTGCAGCGGGCAGCCATCCACGTGCAGTCCTCGGGCCGCGAGGAAGTAACCGGCGCAAACATCCTGGTGGCGCTCTTCTCCGAGCGCGAGAGCCACGCCGTCTATTTCCTGCAGGAGCAGGAAATGACCCGCCTCGACGCCGTCAATTACATCAGCCACGGCATCGCCAAGGTGCCGGGCCGGGCCGAACCCAAGCGCGTGCGCGGGGCGGCAGAGAAGGAAGAGGCCGAGCAGCAGGTGAAATCCGGCACCGAAGCGCTTGAGGCCTATTGCGTGAACCTCAACCAGAAAGCCCAGAACGGCAAGATCGATCCGTTGATCGGCCGCGAATCCGAAGTCTCCCGGACCATTCAGGTCCTGTGCCGCCGCACCAAGAACAATCCGCTCTACGTGGGCGATCCCGGCGTCGGCAAGACCGCCATCGCCGAGGGTCTGGCACGACGCATCGTCAAGGGCGACGTGCCGGACGTCTTGAAGAACGCCACCATCTTCTCGCTCGACATGGGTGCTTTGCTGGCCGGCACCCGCTACCGTGGCGATTTCGAGGAACGCCTGAAGGCGGTGGTGAAGGAACTCGAAAACCTCGATGGCGCCATCCTGTTCATCGACGAGATCCACACAGTGATCGGCGCCGGTGCCACCTCCGGCGGCTCGATGGATGCCTCAAACCTGCTGAAGCCGGCCCTGCAATCGGGCTCGCTGCGCTGCATCGGCTCGACCACCTACAAGGAATACCGCCAGCATTTCGAGAAGGACCGCGCTCTGGTGCGGCGCTTCCAGAAGATCGACGTCAACGAGCCCTCGCTTGAGGATTCGGTCAAGATCCTGCGCGGCCTCAAGCCCTATTACGAGAAGCACCACAACGTGCGCTACACCGCCGAGGCGATCCGCGCCGCGGTGGAGCTGTCGTCGCGCTATATCGGCGACCGCAAGCTGCCCGACAAGGCGATCGACATCATCGACGAGGTCGGGGCGGCCCAGATGCTGCTCCCCGAATCGAAGCGCAAGAAGACCATCACGGTGAAGGACGTTGAGGCGACCGTCGCCACCATCGCCCGCATCCCGCCAAAGACGGTCTCGAAGGACGACAAGGCGGCGCTGCGCACCCTGGAGCGCGATCTCACCACCATGGTGTTCGGCCAGGACAAGGCGATCGAAGCGCTGTGCGCCGCGATCAAGCTCGCCCGCGCCGGCTTGCGCGAACCGGACAAGCCGATCGGCTCCTACCTCTTTTCGGGTCCGACCGGTGTCGGCAAGACCGAGGTCGCCAAACAATTGGCGCGAGTCATGGGGATCGAGCTGGTGCGCTTCGACATGTCGGAATACATGGAGCGGCACACGGTTTCGCGCCTGATCGGCGCGCCCCCGGGCTATGTCGGGTTCGACCAAGGCGGCCTGCTCACCGATGCCATCGACCAGCACCCGCATGCGGTCCTGCTGCTCGACGAGATCGAGAAGGCGCATCCGGACCTGTTCAACATCCTGCTGCAGGTGATGGACCACGGGAAACTCACCGACCACAATGGCAAGTCGGTCGACTTCCGCAACGTGATCCTGATCATGACCACCAATGCCGGCGCTTCGCAGATGGCCAAGGCGGCGATCGGCTTCATTCGCGAAAAGCGCGAAGGGGAGGATTCGGCCGAGATCGAGCGGCTGTTCGCGCCCGAGTTCCGCAACCGCCTCGACGCGGTGATTCCGTTCTCCAACCTGCCGCCTGAAATCGTGGCCCAGGTGGTCGACAAGTTCGTCATGCAGCTCGAAGCACAGCTGGCTGATCGCCACGTCAGCATCGAACTCACCGACGCCGCCAGGAAATACCTCGCCGAAATCGGCTTTGACCCGCTCTACGGCGCGCGTCCGCTGTCGCGGGTCATTCAGGAGCATGTCAAGAAGCCGCTGGCCGAGGAACTTCTGTTCGGCAAGCTGGAGAAGGGCGGGACCGTCCGGGTCGATTTCGACGCGGACGCCAAGAAGCTCACTTTCGACATCGTCGAATCCAAATCCAGCCCGCGCGAGGAGACCGTCGAACCGGTCGAGGCATAAGGCAAGGAACTGCGAACCGTTCGCAAATCCTGCTTCCCAAACAAGCGCCCGGTCCTCTAGGATCGGGCGTTTTCCTTTGGGGGAGAGATTGGGCCATGAACGAACCGTCGAAGATCATCGATAGCGCCTTCCTGCGCGAGCTCTACGGCGAGCCGGTCCCGGCTTCCCTGGTCAAGGAAATGACCTTCCTGACGGGGCCCTATATCCAGTTTATCGCGGCATCGCCCTTCGTCGTGATCTCGACGGCCGGCGCAGGCGGCCTCGATGCCAGCCCACGCGGCGGCCCGCCGGGTTTCGTGCGCGTAGCCGATAAGAAGACGCTGATCCTGCCCGACCGCAGCGGCAACAACCGGGTGGATACCCTGAGCAACATCGCCGATGACGGGCGCATCGCCATGCTCTTCCTGGTGCCCGGGGTGGGCGAGACCATGCGCGTGAACGGCCGCGCCCGTATCTCGATCGATCCCGAACTGCTGCAGAGTTTTGCCGACGTGAATGGCAGGATCCCGCGCTCGGCCATCGTCATCTCGATCGAGAGCGCCTATGTGCACTGCTCGCAGTCGCTCTCGCGCTCAAGGCTGTGGGATCCCGCGGCCCAGGTCGATCGCAAGTCGATGCCGACAATCGGCCAGATGCTGCAAGCCTGCCGATCCGAATTCGACGGTGAAGCCTACGACCGCGAGAACGAGGAAGCGGGCGGCCTCATCCCGGAGGATTGAGGCCGTCGACCGGCAGATTCCAGCGGAAGCCGATCACCGGGAAATCACGCTCGCCCACGCGTTCCAGCCGGCTTTTTGGAAGCCTTTGGCCGCCGAGGCGCTGATAGAAGCCGATCGCTGAGTGATTCTCCGCCAGGCACCAGACGCTGGCCTGCGTTTCGCCGAGACGCGTGAGCGCTGTGAAGGCTGCCACTAGCAATCCCCGGCCAATGCCGCGCTCGCGCCAGTCGGTGGCGACGTAGAGCATGTAGACTTCGCCACCCGCGCCCATTTGGCCGGGCTCGCGCCCGCGGCCGAAATGGGCGAAGCCGACGATGTCGCCATCCGCCACGGCGACCAGTGTCGCCGCGCGCTCCTCGGTGCGGGTCAGGCGCCTGGTCCAGGCAAGAGCATGGGATTGTGCGTCGAGCCGCAGCAGATGCGTGTCGGGCAGCAGGCCGGCATAGGCATCCACCCAGGATTCCACATGCACGCGCGCGATCCCGGCGGCGTCCCGCGCGGTCGCGGGGCGGATGACGGCGTCGGCGGGGTGCGGGGCCGGTTGCATCCCGGCATCATAAACGAAAGACCGGCATCGGAGACCGATGCCGGCGAGTTTTCTTAGGGGGGGAGTCAAGATGATCCGTGAAAATCCGGCGGCGCGGTGCGCCCAATCCCGTGAACCCGCGCTTGCATCATCACTATAGCAAGCCAAAGGTTGAGAATGGATAACCGCGCTTCCATCATCGTGTGCGGAAGTGGCGTTCCCGGCTCCCTGCCGGATCTATTTCGGCAGATCGCCGATCACCTCATCGAGGCTGTGCCTCAGGATCTCCACGATGCTATCGAGTTCGCTGCGGGTGGCAATGAAGGGTGGCGAGACGATGGCGATGTCGCCGGAGAGGCCGTCGACATTGCCGCCGACCGGATAGCAGATCAGGCCGTTACCAAAGCAGCGGTCGCGCAGGCGCTGGTAGACCGCAAGCTTGGCGTCGAAGGCGGCTTTGGCGGCGCGGTCCTCGACGACCTCGATCGCCCAGAAGAAGCCGCGCCCGCGCACGTCGCCGACATGGGGATGGTCGCCAAAGGCGGCGCGCAGCTTTGCTTCGAGATAGAGGCCGTCTTCGCGCACCTTCTCGACCAGACGATCGCGCTTGAGGATCTTCTGCACGGCGAGTCCGGCGGCGCAGGCGAGGGTATGGCCGGTGAAGGTGTGGCCGGTCAGAAGCCCGCCATATTTGGCGAACATCGGTGCCTTGAGGCGGTCGTGATAGATGGCGACGCCCAGCGGCACATAGCCCGCGGCGAGGCCCTTGGCCACGGCCATGATGTCCGGTTCGACCCCGTCATGTTCAAGCGCGCGCCAGGTTCCGGTGCGCCCGGCCCCGCACATCACCTCGTCGGCAATCATCAACACGCCATACCGATCGCAGATCTCCCGTACCCGTTTGGCATAACCGGGCGGGGCGGGGACGCAGCCACCGGCGGCACCCACCACCGGTTCGAAGATGAAGGCGGCGACCTTCTCGGCACCGAGTTCCTGGATCTTCAGTTCCAGCTCGCGCGCGCAGTATTCCCCCACCGCGGCCGGATCGATCCTGCCGCCGCTTTCCTTGAGATACCCTGCCGGGGGCCGGTAGACATTGGCCGCCGAGACGAAGTTGCTCGGCATCATGGCGCCCTCGAAGGCCTCGCGCCTGGCATAGAAGCCCGAGATCGAGGTGGCACCCATGGTGTTGCCATGCCACGAGCGTTCGCGCGAGATGATCAGGCGCCGGCTCTTCTGCCCGATCGAGGTCTGGTACTGCAGCGCGATCTTGAGGCAGGACTCGACCGCTTCCGATCCGCTCGAGACGAAGGTCATGTGCTTAAGCCCCCCGCCGCAGGACTCAGCCACCATCGCCGTCAGTTCCTCCAGCGGATCGCTGGTGAAGGTGTAGCGATAGCCGTGGGCGATGCGGTCGAGCTGGCGCTTGATCGCCTCGTTCACTTCGGGATGCGCATGGCCAAGGGAATAGACCGCTGGCCCGGCCGAACCGTCGAGATAGCGGCGCCCGTCGGTATCGACTACATAGCAGCCTTCGCCGAAATCCACCTTGGGCAGGTGACCGGGCTGCCAGTCCGCTCCCTGTTTGCTGGCGGCGGTGCTTTTCGCGACAGTGGGCGCGGTTGACATTCTTGGCTCCCTTTGGCTGCTATGGCCTTTAGACTTTGCCTTGGGGTCATGCCAACCGCATCGACCCGAGTCAAGCAATGGAAAGCGGTCAGGAGAAACATGGCCATCCTCTATGCGGCTGAGGCGGAAGAGGCAGCGCAATGGCGAGAGTCGCTGCTGGCCCTCGATTCCCAGCTCGACATCCGGCAGTGGCCCGAATGGGGTGCCGCCGAGGAGATCGATTTCGTCATCGTCGGGGGCAAGGCGCCGGGCGACCTGTCGGTCTTCCCGCGCCTGCGGGCGATCCAGTCGACCTGGGCCGGGGTCAATCACCTGCTGCGCTCGCCGGGATTACCGGCCGGCGTGCCCATCGCACGCATGGTCGACCGCGGCCTTACGACCAGCATGAGCGAGTTCGTCGCCTATCATGTACTCGATGAACTGCGCGAGGGGCCGATGCTGCGAGCGGCCCAGGCGAAAGGGGAATGGCCGGCAACCATGCCACGCCAGGCAGTCTCTATCACCGTCGGCATCCTTGGACTGGGAACCCTGGGCAGCGACATCGCGCGCAAACTGTCCGACCTCGGCTTCGCCGTGCGCGGCTGGAGCCGCTCGCCCAAGGATGTTGGCCCGAAAATCCGGTCCTTCGCCGGATCGGACTCGCTGCCGGATTTCTGCCACGGGCTCGACATCCTGGTTTGCCTGCTGCCCCTGACCGCCGAAACCGAAGGCCTGCTGGATGCCAGGCTGTTCGCCTTGCTGGGCGACGGCACGGTGCTGATCAATGCGGCACGCGGGGCACATCTGGTGGAGCCGGATCTGCTCGCGGCATTGGCGAGCGGGCGCATCCGCCGCGCCGTTCTCGATGTTTTTCGCACTGAGCCGCTGCCGTCCGACCATCCGTTCTGGCGCCACCCTGGCATCATCGTCAGCCCGCATGTCGCAGCGATCACCCGAGCCGGCACCGGAGCCGAGGATATCTATGGCAATTATCGCCGCGCGCTGGCCGGGGAGCGGCTTTTGAACCAGGTCGACCCGAAAAAAGGTTATTGATCCTATTCAATCACTTACCCCGGAAATTAACCCCGAATTAACAGGGTTCGGCGATGCTGCCGCTTGGTCTGCCCGGTCGGCCGGCACAACCAGGGAACCCGTCATCTTGGCTATCCGTCGTCACCATCTCATCGAGGAGGCTAAAGCCGAACTCGACCTTGCCTATGAGGAAGTGAAACGGGCCGAACAGGCGGTCATGAGCCTGGAGTTCGAATACAACGAACGCACCCATGGGCTGCCTGATCGGAGCGAAGAAGTCGCCGTCCTCATTGCTGAGAAGGAAGCGAAGCAGGAGGGCTTCCAGCTCGAGGCGCTCTATGAGATGCAGAACGAAAGCGCACAGCGCTTTGCACTGGTTAGCGCCGCCTTCGCCATCGTCAGTTCGGTGGCGGACGAAGACATGTCCCTCGATCTCATCAAGCGGATCCTGTTTCGGCCCCAGTTCCTGCGCCGGAACAAGATGGCCGTCGACCGCAATGTCCGCGAGTTCCATCGCGGCCTGCGGGATTACATGCGCAAGGAAAGTAGTCCTGAGGCGGATTCAAAGGTCCGGCAGGCCTGGACCGAAATAGAACGCATGACGGCGCTTCAGGCCAAGGAAGCCCTGGCCGCCTGAGATTCCGAAAACGGCGACATGTGCTCGAGACAAGGGCGGTTTGCCGCGCCTCATCCAATTCACTGAAATTGCGAGTAAGTTGCAATATCATTTGTGCTGCGCTAAAACGCCGATGTCGAGCGGACGATCCACCGCTCCCCGGGGCGCCATAGCACGATATTCAGATGAGGGGCATCATGACCATTCGGCGGAACTTCCTTGCAGGGTCGACGGCGGTCGTCCTTCTTGCGGCAATCACGGGCGGTGCCCGGGCGGAGGCACCGGGAGCAGTTTCCGTTCTGACCACTTATGCCGACATCGCCGCCGCCATGTATGGTGATTCAGTCGCCGCCGCCGAGGAGTTAAAGGCGGCGGTCGATCAGCTGATCGCGGCGCCGACCGACGCCAACCTCAAGGCGGCCCGACAGGCCTGGCTGGAGGCCCGTCCAACCTATCAGCAGACTGAGGCGTTTCGGTTCGGCAATCCCGAAGTCGACGATCTCGAGGGCCTGGTCAATGCCTGGCCGCTCGATGAGGGCCTGATCGACTATGTCGATGCCTCCTATGGCGACAGTTCGGACAGCAACCCGTTCTATACGCTGAACGTGATCGCCAATACCGAACTCCAGCTCGGCGCCGACAAGGTCGACGCGAGCACCATCGACAAGGCATTGCTGCAATCGCTGCAGGAAGTGGGCGAGAACGAAGCCAATGTAGCCATCGGCTATCATGCCATCGAATTTCTCCTTTGGGGCCAGGATCTCAACGGCACCGGCCCGGGCGCAGGCAACCGCCCGGCGAGCGATTTCGATACCACCAACTGCACCAACGGCAATTGCGACCGTCGTGCCGCCTATCTCGCCGCGGCGACCGAGCTGCTGGTCGACGATCTGAAGCAACTCGAAGGCGTCTGGGTCGATGACGGCGCGGCGCGGACCCGCGTCCTGGGCGACGAGGACGCCGGTCTTGCCGGCATTCTCACCGGCCTCGGCAGCCTCTCCTATGGCGAGTTGGCCGGCGAGCGCACCAAGCTTGGGCTCATGCTCCACGATCCGGAAGAAGAGCATGACTGTTTCAGCGACAATACCCATAATTCGCATTACTACGATCAGGCCGGCATGGTCGCTGTCTACAACGGCAGCTATGTGCGTCGTGATGGCAGCGTGATTTCGGGCCCGAGCATGAAGGACCTGGTCGCCGCCAGGGACGCGGGGGTCAACAACCGCATTCTCGCTGCCATGGGCGAGGCCACGTCCGCCATGCAGGTGCTCAAGGATACCGCCGACAGCGGCAAGATGGCCTATGATCAGATGTTGGGCGAGGGAAACAGCGAGGGCAACCAGATCATCGACAACGTCGTGACGACCCTGGTCGCTCAGGCGCGCGCCATCGAGGCGGGCGTTGCGGCACTTGGTCTCACGATCTCGGTGGAAGGCTCGGACAGCCTCGACAACCCGACCGCCGTGGGCCAGTAATGGGACTCACGTTACCGAGCCGAAGGACCGTCGCAGGATGAGTCTTGCGCGTCACGACCATGCCAGCGGCATCTAACCGCGTCACCCGCCGCCGAGCGATCCTGTCGCTCGGCGGTATCGTTCTGTCTAGCAGCATTGCGCGGTGGGGCTGGGCCGACGCGGCACCGGCCTATCCCGCGGCTCCCTCTATTCCAGCGGATGCGCGTATCGTTGATGCGACGCTTACCGCGGCACCGCGCTGGCGCCAGCTCAAATCCGCACCGAGTGCGATCCTCGACTATGTTGACGACGGCCCTGTCGTCCTGCGTGTGAAACACGGCGACTGGCTGCGCGCGAAACTGATCAACGGGCTGGAGGAACATACATCGATTCATTGGCACGGCATCCGCCTGCCCAATGCGATGGACGGTGTTCCCTATCTCACCCAGTCGCCGGTTCAGCCGGGCGAAAGCTTCACCTATGCCTTCCAGCCGCCCGACACCGGCACCTTCTTCTTTCATCCGCATTGCAATACCGTCGAGCAACTGGGCCGCGGCCTGGCTGGCGTGCTGATCGTCGATGGCGATGAAGCGCGACCCCACGACGCCGACCTGGTTCTCGTCTATCGCGACTGGCGGATCGACGACACCGGGCAGTTCATGCCGATGATCACCGATGCCGGCGCCGCCAAGGCGGGTACCTTCGGTACCCATCGCACGATCAACGACAAGGTTCGGCCGGTTTACGGCGTGCCGGCCGGCGGCGATATCCGCCTGCGTTTTCTCAATCTCGACATGACGCGCATTGTCGATCTGGGCGTGATCGGCGCGGAAGCCTGGCTGATCGCCACGGATGGCAATGCTTTGCCGCCGCAGAAGCTGAAGGCGTGGCGCATGGGCCCGGCGATGCGTGCCGACCTCACCCTGCGCGCGCCGGCGAGGGCCGGCGATCGCATCCAGATCGTGAATTATTACGCACCCGAACCGGTGGTGATGGCGGAACTCGAGGCGGTGGGTCCGACACGCGATCGGCCCGTCTTTGAGCCCGTGCCGCTCCGGCCATCGCGTATCCCGGCGCCGGAAATTGTCGATGCTGAGGTCTTTTCGCTGCGCTTGGCCGCCGCGACCGCGCCCAATGCCAGCGCGGACGGCGATCTCCCGCCCGACCTGGTCCTGCCGGATGGCGAGGTGCTGCGCTATGCCGACGCCCTCTGTCTCAACCCGGATACTTTCTGGAGTTTCAATGGCCGATCCTGGCCGATGCAATCCCATGAAGTGCTGCCACCGCCCCTGGTAACATTCCGACAGGGCAGCAGCTATGTCATCGAACTCATCAACCAGACCCCGCACATGCACCCAATCCACCTGCACGGGCATACTTTCAAGGTGCTGTCTTCCAGCAAGGGCGAGGTCGTGCCACACTTTGCCGATACCACCCTGGTCGCACCCAAGGAACGTGTGAGGATCGCCATCAGAGCTGACAATCCGGGCGACTGGATGATCCATTGTCACATTGTCGAGCACCAGGATACCGGGATGATGGGAATCTTCCGTGTCGCATGAGGCCAACACTGAACGTCAGGCGGCAGCGAGTCTTCCTGCAGCGGGAAGAGTGCGGTTCAACGCGTTCATGCCGACAATCACCCTGATGCTGCTTTCCATCGCCGCGCTGCCGCTACGGGCGGAGACGTTACCTCAGCATGCGAAACACGCCGCCGCCAAGGTGATCCGCGATCCGACCATCGAAGCGAACGATGGCGGTGCCATGGAATATGTCATTGGCCAGTCGATCTTCGAACGGATTTGGGTTTCAGCACCGTCCTCGACCGAAGCCGCCGACGGGCTGGGCCCGCTCTTCAATGCAAGGTCTTGCGTTGCCTGTCATCCGGGTGGCGGTCGGCCGCTGGTATTGCTGGATGAACAGGGAATTCACCCCGGGTTACTGGCGCGCCTTGGTCTTGCGGATGGCGCCACCGATCCTGTCTACGGTAGTCAGCTGCAGACCGATAGTGTCGCCGGCGTGCCGGCGGAAGGCCGTCTCCATATCGAGTTCGACAAAAGCGACGTCTTGCTCGCCGATGGCAATGTCGTTGAGTTGCGGCGACCAATTGCGTCGGTGCTCGATCTCGGCTACGGGGCGATGTCACCGGAGACTCTCTTCGGTCTGCGGTTTGCGCCGGCCATTCATGGCATTGGACCGCTGGATCGGGTTGCATCCGCGGATATTGCCGGCGCCGCCGATCCAGATGATGCCGATGGCGACGGCATCTCGGGCCGTGTGGCCTGGCTGGATGTCGATCAGACCGTTCTTGGGCGCTTCGGGTGGAAGGCGGTCCAGCCCAATCTCAACGCGCAGAACGCCCATGCGTTCATGGGCGATCTCGGCCTGTCCACGGCCAATTTTCCCGACCCTCATGGCGAGTGCACGATGGCGGAGGCCGCGTGCCGGGAGGCACCCAGCGGCGCCTCGCCGCAATATGAAGATCTCGAGGTTTCGCCCATTCTCATGGCGGTGTTGGACCGCTTTGTTGCCGAAGCCGTGCTGCCGAACGGAAGTCCCGCACCCGACGCCGCGCCGGCCGTACGTGATCGTGGCCGTGTGCTGTTCACTGAGGCCGGCTGCCAGGCCTGCCATCGTCAAAGTTATGAGATTGTCTGGCCTGTCGACGCGACAGCGACGCGCCGCATCTCGCCCTATACCGATCTCCTGTTGCATGACATGGGTGACGGGCTCGCCGAGGACCTGCCGGAAGGTGCCGCGACCGGTCGCGAATGGCGCACGGCGCCGCTCTGGGGCCTGCGCAGGTCGCTTGATGCCGCGGGCCAGGGGGCGTTGCTTCATGACGGGCGTGCCCGGTCGATCCTGGAGGCGATCCTCTGGCACGGTGGCGAGGCGCAGGCGGCGCGTGACCATGTCGGGGGCCTCCCGGCCGAGGACCGCGCGGCGCTCATTTCCTTTCTCTCCAGCCTTTAGGCACAGCAATGACAGACCGCTCTTCGGACAGGATCTCCCGGCGTCAGACCCTGGCGGCGCTGATCGCCGCCGGCATGGTGCCGGCATTGGCGCGCGGGGCGAAAGCGGCGGATTTCGGCGCCTTCAACGCCGGATACGCCAGGCAGGTCGTCCTTCCAGCCATGGGCAACCTTGCCGCGGCGACACGAGATCTGGCCCGCGCGGCGACCGCCGCTTGCGTCGATCCCGCAAAGCCCGACCTGCCCAAACTGCGCGCGGCCTTCGATGCAGCCGCCGATGCCTGGGCCGACGCCCAGATGTTCCGTCTGGGTCCGCTGGCCGAAAATCAGCGCGCCGAGCGTCTTGCCTATTGGCCGGAACGCCGCAACATCATCGACAAGCAGCTCGCAGCCCTGCTGGCGAGCGACGACGTTCAAACTCTGGACACAACCCGGCTCGGCGCTTCCAGCGTCGCGGTGCAGGGTCTCCCGGCACTGGAACGGCTGATCTACCAGGAAGCGCCGCCGGCCCAGGCTTGCGCGGTCATCTCTGCCATCGCCGGCAATCTCAGCGCGATCGCGGAGGAATTGCTGACGGCCTGGCAACAGGCCGCCGGCGAAGATCCGGCGCCGTTCGCGGCGAATCCGGTCGAGGCGACAACGCAATTCTATACCAATCTCCTCACCCTGTTGCAGATCGTGGCGGATCAGAAGATCGGCGCGGTGCTGGGCGGCGATCTCGCCGCGGCGCGGCCCAAGGCGGCTGAACAATGGCGTTCCGGCCGTTCCGCCCGCAACATTCGGCGCAATCTCGGCGCGGCGGAAGCGGCGTTCTTCGCTGATGCCGGTTTCGTGACGTTTCTCGGCGATGCCCAGCAGGCCCTGCGGGAGGATCTGCGCCAGGCCTTCGTCGAGGCGAGGGCCACGGCCGATGCCATCGGCGACGACCTGCCGGCGGATGTGGCCACGGCAGAGCGCCGTCCGCTGGTAACGATGCTCCTGGTCAAGGTGAATCACTTGCGGGATCTCCTGCGTCAGGACGTGCCCCCGGCGATCGGCATCACGCTTGGTTTCAATGAACTGGACGGCGATGGCTCCTGATATTTCTCCCCGCTATCTGGCTGCGGGCGGCGTGGCGGGCGGCTATGCGGCATTGGCTCTCGATGGCGGCGGTGTGCCGCTCTGGCGCTGCGATCTCGCGGCGCGGGCGCACGATATCGCCGTTCATCGGAAAAGCGGCCTCTGCGCTGTGATCGATCGCAAGCCCGGCAAGATGGCACGGATATGCGATCTGGCCACCGGCGCCGTGATATCCGTCCTGTTGCCCTTGAGCGGCTGCAGCTTCGATGGACACGCGGCGTTTTCCACCGACGGTGCAACCCTGTTTACCACGCAGAGCGCCGCCGCCGGGCAGATCGGACAGATCGTTGTCTACGATCTTGCGAGTGGTCGGATTTCGCGGCACTTCCCGAGCCACGGCATCGAGCCGCATGAATTGGTCTGGCTGAAGCCCGACCGGCTCCTGGCTGTCGGCAACGGTGGTATCGTCGATCGGCGGTCAGCCGACCCAATCGACTCTTCCCTGGTCCTGATCAATGCCGCGGATGGTTCCCTCTGTCGGCAATGGATTCTCGACGACGAGTTGGAAACGCTCTCGATCCGCCATCTTGCCCGCCTGCCGGGCGACCGGGTCGTGTTTGCCGCCCAGGATCAGGACGCGGCCACCGATATCAGGCCATTGCTGGGAATCGCCGATCCTGCCGGCGGGCTCAACTTTCTGACCCTGCCGGCGACAATCCATCGGCGTCTCGACGGTTACATCGGCGGCGTCGCGGTGGACAGCCGCGGCGATCTGATCGCCGCCACGGCACCGCGCGGCGGCCTGGCGCTATTCTGGTCGGCTTCCGATCGGCGCCATCTCGGCGCGGTAGAGATGAGTGATGTCTGCGGAGTGGCCGCCACGGGCGAGGCTGGAACTTTCCATCTCACCTCGGGTCATGGCGGGCAGTGCCGGGTCCGGATCGAAGTAGCGTCTGGCGGAATCTCAGAGTTAGAGTTGAATTTTCCGCCAGTCGCCGGCTTGCAATGGGACAACCACCTGACCTGGATCGGTGCCTAGGGCGCCTCGGCGTCGACACCATCCGGCGCGGACTCTCGGAACTGTGCCATGCGTGCCAACATCATGGTGATGTGATTGCGCCGGATGTAGCCAACGGCTTCGAAATCGTTGATCTCCAGCGCGCGCTGGGTTTCTTCCACTTCGTGCAGGAAATGCGTAACCTCGCTGCGCATGTCCGCCTGCGCCATCCAGCCGAACCAGAAGCGATCGGTCTGGTGATAGAGGATTTCGATGAAGCTGCGCAGCATGTGCGAGCCAATGACATGATTGACCACGTTATGGAACCGCTCGCACAGCTCCGAGAAGGCTTCCAGGGAAGGCGTGCCCTTCTGGGCCAGAAGTGAGACCACCGCGACACGGATCGCTTCCAGTTCGGCCAATTGCGCCGGGTCGAGCGGGCGGGGTGAATTGGTCCCGATCATCGCCGCCAGCTGACAGCGCAACTGATAGGCCTGGTCGATCTCCTCATGACCGAGATCGGTTACGGTGACGCCGACGCCGTTGCGGATGCTGACCAGCCCGTCGGTGGCGAGGCGCTGCAGTGCCTGGCGCACCGGTGTCCGGCTGATCCCGAATTCGGCCGCGAGATCACTTTCGCTCAGCCGGGTTCCCGGGGGATAGGTGCGCGTGGCGATGCGTTGGCGCAATTGATCGAACAATTGTGCCGGACTGGGCGCGGATTTGGCGGCAATCCTCCTGGCCGATTTTGCCATCTTGGGGGCGATTCCTCGGATTGGTTGTCGGCTTCCTGTCTAATGCGCCGGGACGGCGTGTCAATAGCGCGCCCAGCTGAGGGATTGCTGGCTGCTGGCGCTCCGGCCGACATCCGGGTCATACTGGCCGCTGTCGGGGCATATCCAGCACGGAAACTCTCGCCAGAAGGCCTGCCGCATGGATGGCTATGTCGAAACCCTGATCGCTGGCATAGAGCATGATACCTTGCGGCGGATTGTTGCGCTCTGGAACCGGAAACGGGCAGGGCGAGCGGCTCCGCTCCGCTCGGATTTCGATCCTAGCGAGATGGTCTTTGCCCTGGGCGATCTCAGCCTGTTCGATGTCGAGAACGATCCGCGGCGATTCTGGTGCCGCCTCGACGGCAGCCGGCAGGTCGAGCTTTTCGGGGTGGATTGTACCGGAAAGTACCTCGATGCCTGCTTTCCGCCGGATTACTACGCGCTCGCACATAAGAGCTTCTCCGATGCGGTGGACAATGGCCGACCCGGTTACTACCAGCGCCAGATCCCCTATGCCGGCCGGGTTATCCGCTACGAAGCGGCGATACTGCCCCTGTCGCGGGACGGTCGCGCCATCGACATGCTTATGATCGCGCTCACACCTCACTGGAGTTGAGGCCCTTTGGGCCCAGGGCGGGTGCCGGATTGTGTTCCAGGTCACTTACCGCCCGCCCCAGAGCCGCTACCTCATCGTGCAGCAGGACCGGAACGCCCAATATCGGGCCCCCTAAGTCCGCCATGGTTGGGAAAGGGATCAGACAATGAAGCGCATCATCTTGGCACTGGCTCTCTCGACGCTTGCCACCACGGCCGCCGCGCAGACCTATCAGCCCTATCAATCGGGCAACAATTATCAGCAGGATCTGGCCGAATGTCAGGGCTATGCCAACCAGGTCAGCCCGGTTCAGGATGCCGCGGTCGGCGCTCTGGGCGGGGCCGCCGTAGGTGCGGGCCTGGGCGCTCTGACCGGCGCGGCCTTCAAGGGCGTAAGCGTGGGCAAGGGTGCCGCGATCGGTGCCATCGGCGGCGGCGTCCTCGGTCTGGCCGGTGGTGCCTATACCGGCCATCAGAACCAGCAAAGCGTTCTCAACAACTGCATGCGCGGCCGCGGCTACAGCACCTATTGAGGCGACCTCTGACACCATCCTGTGCGCTGCATCACTCAAAATTGACTGTGCGGCAGCGCCGGGAAACGAACTATAATGCGTATAAGAAGAGGGTGTTCCGGCGGCCCCAGCCTGTGCCGCCGATCACCGGGATGAACGACAAGAAAGGAAACGATATCATGAAGCGGTTTGTGGCGATGGCGACGGCGGCGGCCGTGCTGGCGGGTTGCTCGAGCATGAGCCAGCCGATGGTCGACACCAAGGGGGTCGATTCGTCCCGTTATCAGCAGGATAGTTACGAGTGCGAGCAATACGCCAACCAGGTCAGCCCGGCTGGCGACGCGGCCGTTGGCGCCTTGGGTGGCGCCGCCGCAGGTGCCGCCTTGGGTGCGATTACGGGTGCTCTGGTCGGCGGCGTCAGCGCCGGCACGGGTGCCGCGGTGGGTGCTGCTACGGGCGGCGCCCTGGGTCTGGGTGGCGGTGCCGTCACGGGCGTACAGAACCAGCGCGACATCTATCGCCGCTGCATGCAAGGCCGTGGCTATAACGTCCTGAATTGATAGCATCTTTGGGTTCCCGGATCCCCCGCCCGGCGGCGCGGTCGCGCTGCCGGGCGGGGTTTTGTCGTTTGGGCGGTTATGTCACGCGGTTTTCGGTTGCGAAAAGCGCGCGATAGTCTTTATGTGCACTGCAGCATATCGGCGCTTGGCGCTCTGGACGGCACAGGAAAACCCAAATGGACATCACCAAGATCAAGATAGGCGAGAACCCGCCCTACGACATCAACGCCATCATCGAGATCCCCCTCGGCGGCACGCCGGTTAAATACGAACTCGACAAGGAATCGGGCGCGATGTTTGTCGACCGCTTCCTCTATACCGCCATGTTTTATCCGGGAAATTACGGGTTCATCCCCCACACCCTGGGCGGCGACGGCGATCCCCTCGACATCATCGTCTTGGGTCCGACCCCGGTGGTTCCCGGCGCCGTGGTCCGTGCACGCCCCGTCGGCGCCCTGATGATGGAAGACGAGGCAGGCGGGGACGAGAAGATCATCGCCGTGCCGGTCGACAAGCTGCATCCCTTCTATTCCAATGTCGGCTCCTACCGCGATTTGCCCGAGGTCCTTCGGGCCCAGGTTCAGCATTTCTTCAGCCATTACAAGGATCTGGAGAAGGGCAAGTGGGTCAAATTCGCGCGCTGGGCCGAGCCGGAGGAAGCCATGGCGCTCATTCGGCAGGGCATTGACGCAGAGCGCAATAAATAGAACAAATATTGCGCAATATGCGCATATTTATTGCGTACTCCTTGACTTTCCCGGCACGCTGTGCGAGATAGGAAAGGCTGGTTTTCGGGATCTTCCAGCGCCGCGTCCCGCCCTCACAGGAGAACCGGGAACGCATGGTTCGCGGAAGGTGTGTCCGTCCACCAACCAGGGAGGGTGCGTAAAAACATGACTCCACCGGCGATATCCAACCACAATCTGGCTACGACAGCAGATTGAGCTCTCAGCTCTCAAACTGAGTTCCGGGGATACCGAGGGGTCCGCCCAGAGGGGTGGACCTTAGGGTGACAGGCGAAAGGCGGGTTCTCCGCCGATCCGGGTCGCACCCACCTAGATCCCCGCGACAGACCAAGAGTGAGACCCCGCCACGGCCAAGGCCAGTGCGGGGTCTCTGTTTTTGCGCCACGCGCCTTGCCCGAAATCGGTGCGACCCGATGGCGCGTGCCCTTTCCCAACCCGCGGTGCAGCGGGCATAGTGGCGACAAGAAACGAGACTTGGGCAGGGGCGCGCATGACCACACAGTTCGACCTCACCGGCGACGTGGCGGTGATCACCGGCGCCGCCGGCGATCTGGGGCGGCATTTCGCGCGGGTCCTGGGGGAGGCAGGCGCCGCCATTGCCCTGCTGGGCCGACGCGCGGCGCTGGTCGCGGAGGAGGCGGAGCGGTTGCGTGGTTTCGGCTACCGCGCCGCAGGATTCGCCGCCGATGTCACCCAGGCCCACGCCCTTGTTCCCGCTTTCGACGACGTCGAGGCGGAACTGGGACCGATCACGATCCTCGTCAACAATGCCGGGCGCGCCACGACCCAGCCGGCCCTCGAGGTCGAGGAAGCGGATTGGGACGACGTCCTCGACACCAATCTCAAGGGCGCCTGGCTCGCCAGCCGCGAAGCCGCACGACGCTGGGTGCGTGCCAAGCGCCCTGGCAACATCGTCAACATCGCCTCGATTCTTGGGCTCCGTGTGGCCAGCCAGACATTGCCATACGCCGTTTCGAAGGCGGGGCTGGTGCAGATGACCAAGGCTCTGTCGCTGGAATGGGCGCGGCACCAGATCCGGGTCAACGCGCTTGCCCCGGGTTATGTCATGACTGCGCTCAACCAGGATTTCTTTTCCACCGAAGCCGGCGCCGCGCTGATCAAGCGCATTCCGCAACGGCGCCTGGGGCGCCTCGAAGATCTCGACGGACCACTGCTGCTGCTGGCCAGCCGTGCCTCCGCCTACATGACCGGCACCGTCCTCACGGTCGATGGCGGCCATCTCAACTCCGGCCTTTGAAGGAACGCATCGATGGATTTCCAACCGAGCAAGCGGGCGCAGGATTTCGTGGCCCGCATCGACGCATTCCTGACGGCACATGTGATCCCGCTGGAATCCGACCGCGCCAATTTCGATGAAGGCGAGAACATCCGTGACGAGCTGCTGCAGGCGCTCCGCGCCAAGGCGCTGGCGGAGGGGCTGTGGAACTTCCAGCTGCCGGAAAGCCTGGGCGGCTACGGCCTCAAATTCACCGAGCTCGCCGCGATTTACGAAGCCGCCGGCCGCTCGATCTTCGGGCCGGTCTGTTTCAACATCGCAGCGCCCGACGATGGCAACATCCATCTCCTCTCCCGCGTCGCCACACCGGCGCAGCAGGAACGCTGGCTGATGCCGATCGTCCATGGCGAGGTGCATTCCTCCATCGTCATGACCGAGCCGGCACCGGGGTCGGGCTCCGATCCCGGGGGCATGATGCAGACAAGGGCGGTCAGGCGCGGCGATGTCTGGGTGGTGCATGGACATAAATGGTTCATCACCGGCGGCGAGGCCGCCGAACACTTTATCCTGCTGGCCCGGACCTCCGACGATCCCCGCCACGGCCTTACCGCTTTCCTGTTCGACAAGTCGCAACCCGGCTGGCGCATCGAGCGCCGCATCCCGATCATGGGGCCGGAGGAACACGGTGGGCATTGCGAACTTATCTTCGACGGCCTCGAGATTCCCGACGCGAACCGGTTGATGGGGGTGGGCGAGGGGATGAAGGCGGTGCAAATCCGCCTCGGCATCGCGCGCCTCACCCATTGCATGCGTTGGCTGGGCCTCGCCAAGCGCTCGCTGGAAATTGCCGGCACCCATGTCAAGGACCGCGCCGCCTTCGGCCAGAAGCTGATCGACCATGAAGGCGTGCAGTGGATGCTGGGCGAGGCGGCACTGCAGGTGCAGATGGGGAGGATGCTGACCTTCCACGCCGCCCACAAGCTCGACCAGGGCAGCCGCGCCCGCAAGGAAGTGTCGATGGCCAAGATCGCCGTCGCCGACTGCCTGCACAAGGCGGTCGATACCGCGATCCAGCTGCTGGGGGCCAAGGGTTACTCCCGCGACACCATTCTGGAATGGATCTATCGCTATGCCCGTCAGGCGCGGCTGGTGGACGGTGCCTCGGAAGTGCATAAGATGGTGCTGGCGCAGCATCTCGCCGCCGAAGGTCGCGATTTCTGGAAATGGGACTGAATCTTGGCACTCGGTAACAAGCTCGCCGCCCTTGAAACCTTTATCGCGGCCCAGGCCGACGCGACGAAAGTCACCGCGACCCTGATCGGGCGTCTGGGCGGCGGCGCCATCCAGCAGAACTGGGCGCTCGATCTCGACATCTTGGGCGGGCCGCTTGCAGGCCCCCAGCCCGTGGTGCTGCGCGCCGATGCGCCGAGCGGCATCGCCGAGAGCTGGGGCAAGGCAGAGGAATTCGCAATCCTGCGCGTTGCCCACCGTGCCGGCGTCAGAGTGCCGGAACCGCTCTGGCTCGACGATCTGGGCGGCGTCATCGGCCAGCCCTTTCATATCTCGCGACGCCTACCCGGTTCCGCCGATCCCAGGAAACTGGTGCGTGCGATCGAGGAGGAGGCCGGCGACACGCTCGTGGCCGAACTCGGTGGCGAGATCGCAAAGCTCCATGCCATCGCACCGGCGAATGCGCCCGAGGCGCTTGCCTTCCTGCCGAAACCTACCGGCGACCTCATCGTATCGCGCCTTGCCGCGCACAGGGCCCAGCTTGACCGGCTGCCGGAAGCGCAGCCGGTGCTGGAATGGGCGATCAACCGGCTGGAGGACGAGGCGCCGCGCTATGTCCGGGCACCCGCTACCATCACCCTCTGCCACCGCGATTTCCGCAGCGGAAATTATCTTGTCGCCGATGACCGTCTCACCGGCCTGCTCGATTTCGAGTTCGCCGGCTGGAGCGACCCTTACGAGGATCTGGGCTGGTTCTGCGCCCGCTGCTGGCGTTTCGGCATGGTCGGCGCTGAGGCGGGTGGGGTGGGCTCGCGCGACGCGTTCTATCGTGGTTATGAAGCCGCGGGCGGGGGCCCGGTCGATGATGACAGGGTGCGCTTCTGGGAGCAGATGGCGGCCCTGCGTTGGGCGATCATGTCCCTGGAACAGGCCGAGCGGCATCTCTCGGGCCGTGAGCGCTCGATCGAACTGGCCTTGACCGGCCTCGTCTCGCTGGAGATGGAATACGATCTGCTGATCGATCTCCGCCTGCCAGGCTTCAAGCCCGTGGCGAAGAAACCCCGCGCCGAGGAGGCCGCGTCATGAAGCAACGACCCGGCGCGGAGGCGCTTCTCGACGCGGCCCTCGCCACCTTGCAAGAAGAACTGCTGCCTACCCTCAAGGGCCGCCAGAAATTCCAGGCGGCGATGATCTCCCGCGCCGTCGCGGTGGCACGCCAGGAAATGCTCGGCGCCGCCGAGGCCGCGGACCAGGAACTGGAGAGCCTCGCGCGGCTCTACGGCCATCCCATCGAGGGCGACCTCGCCCAGGCCAGGCGTCAGCTCGCCGCCGACATCCGCGCCCGCAAATTCGCGCCCGGCACGCCGGCGGAGACGCGGCTGATCGATCACCTGGTCGAGACCACCGCCGCCGAACTGCGCATCGCCAACATCAAATACCTCGCCGGCCGCCAGCGGCGGCATGGCGCGGAATCGGCAATCTGAGGAAGAGTCACCCAAACACGCCGTGCTGGAACAGCACCTTCACGCCGATGGCGATGAGGCAGATGCCGCCCCCGCATTCCGCCCAGCGGCCCAGCATCGGCCCCACGGCGCGGGCGATGAGGACGCCGCCGAAGGTCATCGAGAAGGTGACGAAGCCAATGAGCAGGATGGTGAGCGGGATGTGGAGGTCCATGTAGGCCAGCGTCACGCCGACTGCCGTCGCATCGATGCTGGTGGCCATGGCGGTTGCCATCAGCACCAGCGGACCGTGTCGGTTCGGCTTGGGAGCATCGTCGTCCCGGTCGCCGTAGAAGGCCAGCCAGCACATGCGCCCGCCGACGACCACCAACAGCGCGAAGGCGATCCAGTGATCCACCGCCTCGATATAACCGCCGATGCTCCAGCCCAGAGCCAGCCCGATCACCGGTGCCGCCAGTTCGAAGAGGCCAAAATAGGCAGCGATACGCGCGGCTTCGGCGATCCGCGGCCTGTGGAGGGCGGCACCCTTGCCGAGCGAGGCGGCAAAGGCGTCGGCGGAAAGGGAGAAGGCAAGGGCAAGGGAGGTAGCGACAGTCATGATCGGTCCCGAAGCCAGCGGTGAGAACAGCGGTCACGGGCCTCTCCCCCTGGCTCTGTGGGGATGGGTGCGTGCCACTGGTCTCGCCCGGTTTCGCGCCGTCCTTGTCGGATAGCCTGAACCCTGCGCATACCATGAGAGCCTGCGCCCTCAAGTATGTTGATATGCGCCCTGCCATGTCTCCGGCAGGTGGCTACTCCCCAATGCTGCTGTGGCAATAATGTCCGGCTGGTGTGAAGTCAAGACCGGCGTGAAGTCAAGACCGGCGCCAGTTCCGGGCCCGCGCGACGCCATCTGCGAAGCGGTCACGCCATGCGCCGGCATTGCGGCCGGGGGCAATCACCGCCTGCTTGCCGGCAGGCAGGGCCAGGGTGCGGCCGATGCCACGGGCGGCCAGGGCCGCGCAGCCGAAGGCGGTAAGCTCGTCGAATTCCCGGGTCACCAGCTGGCGCCCGAGGGCGTCGGCG
>JAEUKV010000135.1 GCA_016794165.1 Rhodospirillaceae bacterium | reverse complement strand
CTCGATTCCGCCCAGGCGCCGGAACAGGGCATAGGCCAGAAAGGGCAGCAGGAAACTGAGGCCGATTCCGGCCAGACAGAGCAGGAGAAAGCGTTGGTCTATCCCGTTCTCGGCCAGGGCGATGCCGCCCTTCATGCCGATCGACATCATGAGATAGATCGATAGCGCCTTGGCGATCGCCTCGGGAATGGTGAGATCGGATTTCGCCCAGCCGGCCAGCAGGCCGAGGGCGAAGAACAATACCATCGGCGACAACAGATTGTCGGCCGCCGCCTGCGTGATCGATGCCACCACGATCCCCCCTCCGGATAAGCGCCACGGATATGGGACTTCGCGGCCCCGGCGTCAACGCCCTTTCCCGGGTACGCTTCTCGTTTCGCGGCCTGCCTTCCTCAGCCGAGTTTGTCGGCACAATCCTTCAGCAGCGCGTCGAAGCGTGCGCCGGGCGCGTAGCCGGCGAGACCCTTGGGGAACGAGACGCCCGCCTTGAGGAGCGGATCGGCGATGGCTTCGCCGACCACCTGCGCCACCGGGATGACCCCGGCCCAGCAATCCAGCGCATAATCCGGCTCATCGTCCTTGGGCGGGCCGGTCCGGATCTTGGCGGAAGCCTCCTCGATTTCCATGCGGATGACCGTGGTCGCCTTCAACTCCTGTGTCTCGTTGGGCCGGAGTTCGGCGCGGCGGCCGGGATAGAGGCGGTCGATGAAAAGGTCGAGTTGCCGGGCTTCCTCCGCCGCGCCCACGACCAGATGCGCCGTGCCGAAGGCCATGACCGAGCGGTAGTTGAGCGAATGGTGGAAACCCGAGCGCGCCAGCACCAGCCCGTCGAGATGGGTCACCGCGACACAGGCGGGCACGCCCGCCTCCTGGAACCGCAGCATCCGGCTGGCCGCAGAGCCGTGCCAGTAGAGTGTGCGACCTTCCCGCCAGAAGGCGGTCGGCGTGACGAAGGGCTGGCCATCGATCACATAGGCGATATGGGCGATGAAGGCCGCGTCCAGGATCGGAAAGATCGTGGCCTCGTCGTATTTCCCCCGCTCGTGCAGGCGCTTGACCCGGCTGCGGTCGGTTGGCGTGAAGGCGTTCATGGTCGCTGCTCCGGTTGGGACGGTGTCTTGCCCGGGAGACTAGCCGCCAATCTGGACCTACTGTAAGATCCGGAACTGAATTTCTGATGGTACCACTTCGGAGACCCGATCATGCCCCGGCGCACCGGCAAGGGCAGCCTGCTCGCGATCACGCTGGATCCAGGCCAGCCGGAACCGCTGTTCCGGCAGCTTTACGCGGAGCTGCGCCAGGCGATCCTGTCGGGGCGGTTGCGACCGGGCGACAGCCTGCCCGCCAGCCGCGCCATCGCCGATGAGCTCGGGGTTTCGCGCAACACCGTCCTGGGTGCGGTCGAGCAGCTGATGAGCGAGGGCTATCTGATGGCCCGCCCCGGCTCCGGCACCTTCGTCGCCGACAACCTGCCCGACCTCGGCCCCGGTCGCCGGCTGCCAGCCGTCGCCCCGCCATCGCCACAGGCACCCACCGCGCCCGCCATCGCCCGGCGCAGCGCCATCCTGCTCGGCGCCGACAAGGCCCGGCCCGGGCCGTCGGGCGGGAAATGGTGGCCCTGTTTCGTGCCCGGTGTCGCCGATCACAGCGATTTCCCCTTCGCCCTCTGGGCGCGCCTGCTCAACCGGGCCTGGCGCCAGCCGGACCCCGCCCTGGCCGTCGGCGGCGATCCCGGCGGCTATCCGCCGCTGCGCGCCGCCATTGCCGATTACCTGCGGCAGGCGCGCGGCATCGACTGCGCGCCCGAAGATGTGCTGATCGTGAGCGGCATCCGCCAGGCAGTCGACCTTACTTGCCGGTTGCTGCTGGAAGCGGGCGACAAGGTGTGGGTCGAGCGGCCCGGCTTTCCCGGGCTCGGCGCCGCCATCGCCGCCGGCGGCGGTCACCTGGTCCATGTCGCCGTCGACGAGGAAGGCCTCGATGTCGCCGACGGGTTGCGGCAGGCGCCGCGGGCGCGCCTCGCCTGCGTGGCCCCGTCGCATCAATATCCCCTGGGCGTGGTCATGTCGCTGCAGCGGCGCCTCGCCTTGCTCGCCTGGGCGCGGGAGGCGAAGGCCTGGGTCCTGGAAGACGATTACGACAGCGAGTTCCGCTATGAGGGCCGCCCCCTCGCCGCCCTGCGCAGCCTCGATACCGATGGGCGCGTGATCTATGTCGGCACGCTCTCGAAGCTGCTGTTCCCCTCCCTCCGCGTCGGCTATCTGGTGGTGCCGCCGGCGCTTGCCGAGACCTTCCGGCGCGGCCGCGCGGTGGTCGACGACCAGCCGGCGATGGCGACGCAGCCGGTGCTGGCCGCCTTCTTCCAGGACGGTCATCTCGCGTCCCATGTCAGGCGCATGCGCAAGCGCTATGCCGGAAGGCAGCAATTGCTGCTGGCGGCCGCCGCGCGGCATTTCGGCGACCGGATCGTCCTCAAGCCGGATGCCGCCGGCCTGCATCTGGTGGCCCGTTGCGCGCCGACCTTTCTGCGCGGGCAAAATGACGCGGCGATTTCCGCCCGGCTGGCGGAAGCCGGGCTGACGGTCTCGCCCCTTTCGGCCTATGATGTCGGATCGGCCCAGGGCAGCGCGCCAGAATGCCACGAACCGAAACGCCAGGGGCTGATGTTCGGGTATGCCGCGGTGCCGGACACGAAGATTGCGGCAGGC
>JAEUKV010000132.1 GCA_016794165.1 Rhodospirillaceae bacterium | reverse complement strand
CCCCACATGCCCAGGATGATGGCGGCGGCGAGGTTGGCGGCATAGGACAACCGGTCGAGGCCACCGATGATGTAGATGGCGTAGGCCATGGTGACGCCGACGATGAGGGCGGCGGCGAGACGTTGCCAGCCGAACTGCAGCCACAGATTGCGCCGGAACTCCGGGTTGATCTCGAAGGTCATGGCGCCGTCGCCCCTCCCCCGCCGGACGGCAGTGCCAGGGGCGCATCGTCGCTCTGCTTCATGCGCTTGAGATAGATATCCTGGAGGTTCCGCCGTTCCGGGGCAAAGGCGGCGAGCGGCAGGCCGGCGGCGACCAGCCCGGCCAGCGTCGCCGCCCGCGCACCGGCATCGGCGGAGGCCAGCACGGTCGCCTGATCCAGACCGCAGCTGACGATTTCGATACCGGCGACGCCACCAAGGCGCGCTTCGAGGCCCGGTATCGGCGCAGCGAAATCGAGGCGAATCTCGACCCGGTCGTCGGCGCCCAGCGTACTGATCGTGTTGAGCGGCGCGTGCTCGACCACACGGCCCTGACGCAGCATCAGGATATGGGTCGAGTAATCCTGCAATTCGGCGAGGATGTGGGAGGAAACCAGGATCGTCATGCCCTCCGCCGCCAGCTTGCGCAGCACCGCCGACAGCCCGATCCGGGCCGAAGGATCGAGGCCCGCCGCCGGCTCGTCCAGCATCAGGAAACTCGGGTCATGCAGCACCGCCTGGGCGATCGCGAGGCGCTGGCGCAGTCCGCGCGACAAGGTGCCCGCCTTCTGCTCCATGCGGTCGTCGATCTCCAGGCGTGCGGCTGCCTCGGCCACGAGCGAAGCGCGCCGGTCCATGGCCACCCCTTGCGAGGCCGCCCGGTAGGCGAGGCATTGCGCCACCGTGAGATCGTCATAGAGGCCATAAAAATCGGGCAGGAATCCCATGCGCCGATGGGCATGGCGCGGCCTTTCGTGGATATCCTGCCCGGCCAGCAGGACCCGGCCGGAAAACGGCTGATCCAGGGCGGCACAAACCCGCATCAGGGTGGACTTGCCCGCGCCATTTGGCCCGACCAGGGCGGTGATCGTGCCGGCTTCGATGGCGAACGAGACATCGTCCAGGGCGCGGTGGGCGGGGTAGTCGAAAACCAGATTCTGGACACTCAGCATGGCGCCAGTGTCGCGGCTTTGGGCCGCAAAGGGAAGCCTTCCGCCGTCCCTTTCCGTGTGATTTTCGTTGCCTTTCAACGCTGAACCGGGGGTATCCGGCTTTTGGTGGGGACGGCCTCACGCTTGGTGACAGAAGCGCCAGCTTTCGTTAACTTTAATGCATTAGCATCTGCAGCATGATGTAGCAGGACGACGGGGGACGTGCGCCCCCCGTGCAATGAGTTCGACAAGGGGAAGCGACATGGCTGGTAAGACGACCAAGAAGAAGGCGGCCAAGGCGAAGATCGGATCGAAAACCGCGGCCAAGGTCAGGTCCAAGACCAAGAACAGCGGCATTCTGCCGACAGCGCCCAAGGCCTATGCCGCAGCGGCGGTGGTCGACAGCCGCACGGGACGCAAATTCGATCTGCCGATCCTCAAGGGAACCGTCGGCCCGGATGTTGTCGACATTCGCAAGCTCTATGGCGAGCACGGCCTGTTCACCTACGACCCGGGCTACGGATCAACCGGCTCGACCCAGTCCGCCATCAGTTACATCGACGGCGACGAAGGTATCCTCACCCACCGCGGGTACCGGATCGAAGACCTCGCCGAGAACAGCGACTTCATGGAGGTCTGCTACCTCCTGCTCGAAGGCGAACTGCCGAACGCCAAGCAGAAGGCGGAGTTCGAGCACAACATCACCTATCACACGATGCTGCACGAGCAGATTACCCGCTTCCTGTCGGGTTTCCGGCGCGACGCCCATCCGATGGCAGTCATGGTGGCCGTGGTCGGCGCCCTCTCGGCCTTCTATCACGACAGCACCGACATCCACGACGCGCGCCAGCGCACCATCGCCTCGCATCGACTCATCGCCAAGATGCCCACCATTGCCGCGATGGCGTACAAGTATTCCGTCGGCCAGCCGTTCGTCTATCCGCAGAACAAGCTCTCTTATGCCGAGAACTTCCTCAATATGACCTTCGCGGTCCCGGCGGAGGACTACAAGATCGATCCCGTGGTGGCCAAGGCCATGGACAAGATCTTCATTTTGCATGCCGATCACGAGCAGAATGCCTCGACCTCGACCGTGCGCATGGCCGGCTCGTCCGGCGCCAATCCGTTTGCCTGCATCGCCGCCGGCATCGCCTGCCTCTGGGGTCCGGCCCATGGTGGGGCCAACGAAGCGGTTCTCAAGATGCTCGACGAGATCGGCTCGACCGCCAACATCAAGGATTACATCGGCAAGGTGAAGTCGAAGCAGGACAACACCCGCCTGATGGGCTTCGGTCACCGCGTCTACAAGAACTACGATCCGCGTGCCTCGGTCATGCGCAAGTCCTGCCACGAAGTGTTGGATGCCCTGGGCAAGCGCAACGATCCGCTGCTGAAGCTGGCAATGGAGTTGGAGAAGATCGCCCTCAACGACGAGTACTTCATCTCCCACAAGCTCTATCCCAATGTCGATTTTTACTCCGGCATCATCCTGCAGGCGATCGGCTTCCCGACTTCGATGTTCACCGTGCTGTTCGCCGTGGCCCGCACCGTGGGCTGGGTGGCGCAGTGGAAGGAAATGATCGAGGATCCGACCCAGCGCATCGGCCGCCCCCGCCAGCTCTATACCGGCTATGGCGAGCGGCCCTATGTGCCGTTGAACAAGCGGAATTAAGGGCTACCCGAAACGACAAGGGGCGACACCCACGGGTGCCGCCCCTTTTTCTTGGCGGAGCGCTGGTGCGTCAGCGTTCGATCAGTTCGATCTTGTAGCCGTCGGGATCCTCGATGAACGCGATGACCGAGCCGCCATGCGCCATGGGGCCTGCCGGACGCGGGATCTTGATACCCTCCTTGGCCAGCTTCTCGCAGGTGCCGTAGATATCCTCGACGCCGATGGCAAGGTGGCCGAAGGCGGTACCGATTTCATACGGTTCCTCGCGGCCCCAATTGTGGGTGAGTTCGATCACGGCATTGTCGCTCTCGTCGCCATAGCCGACGAAAGCCAGGGTGAACTTGCCGCTGGGATAGTCCTTGCGGCGCAGCAGTTTCATGCCCAGGTGCCGGGTATAGAAATCGATCGACTTGTCCATGTCCATCACGCGGATCATGGTGTGCAGGAAGCGATTGGCCATCGTTGAATCCTCTTCGGTACGATTGATCGGTCGGAAATGCAGGTGGCTATTTGGTTGCGGCTTCGACCGCCGCGACGATGTCGTCGACAACACGGGCGACCACACCCTGATCCTCCCCCTCCGCCATCACGCGGATCAGGGGCTCGGTGCCGGACTTTCGGATGAGTAGGCGACCGCAGCCGTCAAGCGCCGCCTCACCGGCGGCGATCGCCGCCTTGACGTGGGCATTCTCGAGCGGCTGTCGTGCGCCCGCCTCGAAGCGGACGTTCTTCAGCAGTTGCGGCAGTGGCGTGAATACCCGCCCGGCATCGCTGGCCGGCCGCCCCGCCTTGATCAGCACGGCGAGCACCTGTAGGGCGGCAATGAGGCCGTCACCGGTGGTGGCAAAATCGCTGAGGACGATATGGCCGGACTGTTCGCCGCCGATATTGAGACCGAGGCGCCGCATGGCCTCCACGACATAGCGATCGCCGACCGACGTCCGGTGCAGGGCAACACCGATCCCGCCCAGGTGCCGCTCCAGCCCGAGATTCGACATCACCGTCGCCACGATCGCGCCGCCGGCCAGGCGCTGGGTGCTGCGCCAATCCCCGGCGATCAGTGCCATCAGCTGGTCACCGTCAATGATCTCGCCCTTTTCGTCGACGATCATGACCCGGTCGGCGTCGCCATCCAGGGCAATACCAAGATGCGCCTTGTGCACCAGCACCTGGTCCCGCAGCAAGGCAGTATGGGTGGCGCCGCAGGCCGCGTTGATGTTCGTTCCATCCGGCTCGTTGGCGATGGCAACCACGTCCGCGCCCAGTTCCCACAGGACCGTGGGGGCCACCTTGTAGGCGGCGCCATGAGCTGAATCGATCACGATGCGCAGTCCCTCGAGACTGAGGCCTTTCGGAAAGCTCGCCTTGACGAATTCCATGTAGCGGCCAGGGGCGTCGTCGATGCGCTTAGCGCGGCCGAGCTGCGCCGATGGCGCCAATTGACTGGCATCGCCCGAAGCCATGCGTGCCTCGATATCCGCTTCGATGTCGTCGGAGAGTTTGTACCCATCCGGGCCGAACAGCTTGATGCCGTTGTCCTCATAGGCGTTGTGCGAGGCGGAAATCATCACGCCGAGGTCGGCCCGCATCGAACGCGTCAGCATGGCGACGGCAGGAGTCGGCAGCGGTCCCAGCAGCATCACGTCCATGCCCATGGAGAGAAAGCCGGAGGTGAGCGCCGTTTCCAGCATATAGCCGGAAAGCCGCGTATCCTTGCCGATGATCACCCGGTGTCGATGCCCGCCACGCGTGAAATGGGCGCCGGCCGCGAGTGCCAGCTTCAGCGCCGTCGTGGCGGTGATCGGTTCGGCATTGGCGAGGCCGCGAATTCCGTCGGTGCCGAAGAGCTTCCGGCTCATGAAGTAATCCATCTGTAGAGAAACTGCCTTTCAGTCACTCTAAAGGCTTCACGCCCAAGAAGGAACGCCTTCATGCCGCCGCCAGGGCCCGAATCATGGCCCGCACCTGAAAAGTCTCCGCGACATCGTGCACCCGGACGATCTGGACTCCCTGGGCAAGGGCCAGGGCGGCTATCGCCAGAGAGCCGGCCAGTCGCTCCTTGGGCGCTTCGCCCCGGGACAGGCGGCCGATGAAGCTCTTCCGCGAAACGCCGAGGGTGAGCGGACAGCCGAAGCCGTGGAATGCCGCCAGTTCATTGAGGATCAGGAGGTTGTGCGGGTCCTTCTTGCCGAAGCCGATGCCCGGGTCGAGGGACAGACGCGTACGGTCGACACCCAATGCCTCGAGCCGGGCGATCCGGGCCGCGAAATAGTCCAGCAGGTCCAGGGTGGCATCGGCATAACGGGGATCGGCCTGCATGGTCCGCGGTTCGCCCAGCATATGCATGAGCACGATCGCCGCACCCGACTGAGCGGCGACTCGCTCGCTGTCGGGATCGCCGGTAAGGGCGGTCACATCGTTGATGATGCGGGCGCCGGCATCGACCGCCGCAGCCATCACCGCCGCGTGCCTTGTGTCGACCGAGACCGCGTGTCCGTCCCCGGCCAGCGCGCGAACCACCGGGACCACGCGGTCCAGTTCCTCGGCAACGGTGACCGGCGCGGCACCTGGCCGCGTGGATTCGCCGCCGATGTCGAGGATATCGGCACCAGCGGCGACGAGCGCGCGACCGCGGGCGATGGCCGCCGCCGTGTCGGCATAGTCACCGCCGTCGGAGAAACTGTCCGGGGTCACGTTGATGATGCCCATGATCTGGGGCGCGGCAAGATCGAGCCCGGCCCAGCGCGGGCGCGGCGCCAGCAATCCGGGAAGGTGGCCAGCGGCTTCTCGCTGGATCTCCGGCAGCGCGATGGCGCGCCGTTCTCCGGCTCCCTCGGTGTTCCGCATGACGTATTCGCCCGCGGCAAAAGCGCAGGGTCCACCCGCCAGCGGCAGCGCCGTACCGGCGGCAATCGCCCGCGCCGCGCTGGCACCTGAAAGAAGGCCGGTTGGAATGAAATAGCTCTGCGGCATCAACGGATCACCCAAACGAGAAGCCCCGCCAATGGCGGGGCTTCGAGGCAAGACTTCCCGGCCCGATCCTGTATCAGGTTCCAGGCTGCGGCTTGGGCTCCAAACCGCCCGGCCGCGTGATCGTGCTGGTCGGGATGGAGGAGCGCGGCTTGGCCGGCGCCGAGGCGCTGCCGCCCTGGCCCGTATCCTGGCGGATAGATTCCCCCTTCATCAGGGCGCGGACTTCTTCCCCGGTCAGGGTCTCGAATTCGACCAGGGCCTTGGCAACGGTATGCAGGCCGTCCAGATGTTCGGTCAGAATATCGCGCGCCTTGTTCTCGCCCGCTTCGACAATGCGGCGCACCTCCTGGTCGATCAGCTTGCTGGTCTCGTCGGAGACGTTCTTGCGCTGCTGGCCGATCTGATAGCCGAGGAAGACATCCTGCTCGCTGTCGGAATAACGCAGCGGCCCGAGCTTCTCGCTCATGCCGAACTCGGTCACCATGCGCCGCGCCATGTCGGTCGCCTGCTGGATGTCATTGGAGGCACCGGAATTGAGATGCTCCTTGCCATAGATCAGCTGCTCCGCGATGCGACCGCCGAAACAGATGGCGATGCGGCCCTCGATCCAGGTCTTGGAGATGCTGTAGCGGTCCTTCTCCGGCAGCGACATGGTGAGGCCCAGGGCCCGGCCGCGCGGAATGATGGTCACCTTGTGCAGCGGATCGGCTTCCGGCACCTCGATGTTGATGATGGCGTGGCCGGCTTCGTGATAGGCGGTCGCCAGCTTTTCCTCCGGCGACATGACCATCGAGCGGCGCTCGGAGCCCATCATCACCTTGTCCTTGGCATGTTCGAAATCGGACATGGTGACGACACGCTTGCCGAAGCGCGCGGCAAGCAGCGCCGCCTCATTGACGAGATTGGCGAGATCGGCACCGGAGAAACCCGGGGTGCCACGGGCGATCACGCGCGAATCCACATCCGGACCGAGCGGGACCTTCCGCATGTGCACTTTCAAGATCTGATCGCGACCGTTGATGTCGGGATTGGGCACCGTGATCTGGCGGTCGAAGCGGCCCGGGCGCAGCAGCGCCGGGTCGAGCACATCCGGACGGTTGGTGGCGGCGATGATGATGACGCCCTCATTGGCATCGAAGCCGTCCATCTCGACCAGCATCTGGTTGAGGGTCTGCTCGCGCTCGTCATTGCCGCCGCCGAGGCCGGCGCCGCGATGGCGGCCGACCGCGTCGATCTCGTCGATGAAGATGATGCAAGGGGCGTTCTTTTTGCCCTGCTCGAACATGTCGCGGACACGCGAGGCGCCGACACCGACGAACATTTCGACGAAGTCGGAACCGGAAATGGTGAAGAACGGCACGTTGGCTTCGCCGGCGATGGCACGGGCGAGCAGCGTCTTGCCGGTGCCCGGCGGGCCCACCAGCAGACAGCCTTTCGGGATCTTGCCACCGAGACGCTGGAATTTCTGCGGATCCTTCAGGAACTCGACGATCTCCTCGAGTTCGACCTTGGCTTCCTCGATGCCGGCGACGTCGTCGAAGGTGACGCGGCCCGTGCGCTCGGTCAGCAGCTTGGCGCGCGATTTGCCAAAGCCCATGGCCTTGCCACCCTGGCCCTGCATCTGGCGCATGAAGAAGATCCAGACGCCGACGATGATGATGAGGGGGGCCCAGTTGATCAGCAGAGCCATCAGGGGGCTCATGCCGTCTTCCTGCGGACCGGCCTTGATCTCGACGCCCTTGGCGGCAAGCATCTCGACCAGTTTCGGGTCTTCCGGGGCATAGGTCGCGAAGGCCTGGCCATCGGTGGTGACGCCGGTAATGTTCGGGCCGCGAATTTCGACGGTATTTACCTGGCCATCGTTCACCTTGCCCAGAAACTGGGAATAGCTGAGGGTGGATTGGCCGCTGCGCGACGCGTCGCCTTGGAACGTCTGGAACAGCACGACGAGCAACAGGGCGATCGCCACCCAGATCATCAGGTTCTTACCCCAGTTCACAATTCTGTTCCTCATTCCCAGTGCGGCGGGCCCACTGCGGTGGCGCGTCTGGCGAACCGCGGACCCTGTATCAACATAAGTTAAATAGTGTGAGGCCAGCTTTACGCAACTGTAAAGCCGCCAGATGTCGCGGATTTGTGCGGCGCCAACCGGAAAGTCACCACCCGGCCCAAGCCGATCGGGTCATACCCGGTGGCGGGGCACAGGACAAGGCGTCCGGCTGCATCCCTCAGGGCCGGCAGTGCAGTCCGCGCCATTGATGGAATATCCTGCAATTTCAATCTTGAATCTGGGATTCCAGTCATCTCCGCGAGGCCATTTTCACCCAATCCATCGACCTCGAGGGTCCCCACCGGCTTTGGGCCGGACACCGTGACGGCGAAACGACGGTCCCAAGAATAGGACCCCGGTTCCAGGATCCGCAGCTTCTCCCCCATGGCCGCCGGCTCCCGGCAGATCAGCACCTGGCGGCGCCAGCGGCCAATCAGGCAACCGCCCAGGGTACCGAACTGGCCATCGCTCAGGGCCCGATCCAGCGTCCGGCCCAGTGCCGCCCGGTTGGGCGGATAGTCGCCCCCGCCCAGCATGATCAGCATCTGCGCCAGAGCAGCCTGCGCCACTGGCGCGGGCGCCGCATGCCAGAATGCCGGGTCGACGAGGGCGAAGCCCGCCGGGTCGATCCGCACGGAGCGGCTGAGCAGGTCGGCCACCGCCATTTCGGCAGCACGTCGGAGTTCTCCCGCCCGGCGGATCGCCGCTGGCTCCGGCAGCGCCCCCAGGAGCCCCCGCCGCCAGCGGATGCGCTCGAACTGGGTCAACTCGTTGCTGGGATCATCAAGCCATGGCTGTCCGCGCGCGGCCAGAAAAGCTGCCAATGTCGCACGTGGAACGCCCAGGAGGGGTCGCAGCAGTCGGACGCCGTCGCGATCGACAACGGCACTCATGCCGGCCATCCCCTGCCCGTTTCCCTCGGGTCCGTCACCGCGCGCCGCCCGCATGGCAACGGTCTCGCGCTGGTCGTCCTGCTGATGCGCGAGCACAAGGTGCAGGACCCCGGCGGTCCGGCACCACGCCGTGAGGAGATCATAGCGCGCCCGTCGCGCCGCCGCCTGGATACCCGTTCGCGGCTTGGGCCCGGACCAGTCGAGGATGCGATGCGCGGCCCCCACCGCCGACGCCCAGTGGCCAACCTGGACAGCTTCTTCCCGGGATTCCGCCCGCAAGCCGTGATCGACGGTGAGCGCGCTCAATCGGCCGCCTTGCGCGCGACACCAATGCGCCAGCAATAACAGCAAGGCCATGGAATCCGACCCGCCGGAGACGGCCAGGGCGATATGAGGGGTTTTCTCGAAAGGGCCCAGCGGCTGCATCAGCCGCGCAAAGGCTTCCACGTCCAGTGGGTTGCCGGTGACGCTCACCGAAGAGGCGCTGCTATCCCCATGGCGTTCGATGCCTCCTCAGCCGCATTGATAGCGCTGCTTGGCGCGCTGGGCACGATCCTTGATTGCCTGCGAGGCGCTCGGGAACTGCTTGTCGAGCTGGCTGAAGGCGGTGCAGGCATCCTTGTTGCGGCCGGTTTGGCCGAGCGACATGCCGAGCTTCAGGAGATTGTCCGGCGCCTTGGAACTGTTGGGATACTTCTGGTATCCCTCGGCGAAAGCCACCGCGGCGTTCTTGAAATCGCTGCGCACGTAATAGGTCTCGCCCAGCCAGTATTGCGCATTGCCGGCCAGCGGATCCTTGGGATATTGCGCGACGAAGGATTTGAG
Organism: Rhodospirillaceae bacterium; assembly: GCA_016794165.1. Taxonomy (GTDB): domain Bacteria; phylum Pseudomonadota; class Alphaproteobacteria; order Dongiales; family Dongiaceae; genus Dongia. Next base: position 3,126 of record JAEUKV010000132.1, on the reverse strand, counting down.
GGCGATCTCGGCTTCGGCATAGGCGCCGCGCTGTAACAGGCCGTTGGCATATTCGTATTGCTGCTGCGGCGTATCGCCGGGCAGGATCACGGTCGCTGCCGCCGCGGCCGCCGCCTGCTCGGCCGCGCCGGCGGGAGGTTGGGGCAGGTTCTGCATCTGCTCGTTGCTCAGCGTGCCGAGGACACCTGGCTGGGTCGGCTGCGGCGGCGCCGCGGGATCTGCCGGCGCACCCATCACTGTGCCGCCCGCTGCCTGCGTGTCCGCTGCGCCAGCCATGGCGCCGTCGCCGGCGGGCATGCCGGCATCGCCGATCATCCCACCGCCGGCGCCGCGCTCAAGCTCGCCGAGGCGAAACTCGGTATCCTTCTGCATGCGGTCGAATTTATCGGCGAGGTCATTGACCTTGAGTTCCAGCGCCTCGATCTGCCCGATCACCTGGCTGATGCGCTGATCGTACTGCTGGAAGCGGACCTCGTTCTGTGCCGCCAGAGTACCGCCGCCGGCACTCGCCGCCGCCCCACCCTGGGGAATCTGGTTCTGGATGAAGGTCATCTGCTGCTTAAGCCGCTCGACTTCGGCACGCAGGTCGTCGATCTCGTCGGCCCGGGCCGGCACCTGCAAGGCGAGGGCAAGGACCAAGATGGCCAGGATCGCTGCCGGGGCCGCAATCCTCATCCTACTGGCGATACTCACCGCATTCATTCCCATCACTGTCACCTTTCGGTCGCACCCATGGCGCCGCCCATGCTTCCGCCGGAAACCGGCAGAATTATGGCGCGACCAACTATCGGCGGACAACAAATCGCGCGCCGACAATGCCAAAGGGACTCGGCTATTAGCAAGCACCGGACCGTTTGCGAGCACCGGATCTTGCACCCGCGGCGGCGGCCAAACGCGCCGCACAGGCGGCCGGTTCCCCTCAATCGGAATTGACCGACGTGACGGCGCGGCGGCTTTGCGCCCAGCAGGGTTCGGTCGATTCCTGACAGGCGGGGCGCTCCTTGCCGTAGGAAATGACGCTGATCCGCCCGACGGCAATGCCCAGAGCCGCCAGGTAGCTGGCGGTAGCATTTGCCCGCCGCTCGCCCAAGGCCAGATTGTATTCGCGGGTGCCGCGTTCATCGGCGTGCCCTTCGATGGTGATGGTCAGTATCGGATAATCGGTCAGATAGCGCGCCTGCGCTTTGAGGACGATCTGGGCATCGGCCATCAGCGTCGAGGAATTCGTCTCGAAATAGACCGTGTTGCCGATTGCCGGGAAGTGGGAGCCGCTCGCTTCGCCCGGCACGACGACAACGCCATCCGGGTTCGCCGCCACTTTGGTTTCAGGCCCGCCTGCTGGCTGCGCGCCTGATTGGCAAGCCGCCAGCCACATCAGACAGGAAACGGAAACGGCGCGGGCGAAATGCGGCAGCGTCGAAGATCGGTTCATGCGTGTCCCCTCTTTAGGTTGAATATGTCAACCGGGGTACACTCGCGGGACAATTGGGCAGGATTGCGGCTTTATTGCCGCGGGATCACGGAAAATTGATCCGCCAAAAGAAAACGCCGGCCCAGGTTGCCCCGGGCCGGCGCTGAAACCGTTAACCGGCGATGCGCGCGATTACTGGTTGATCGAGCTCACGCCACGACGATTCTGCGACCAGCAGGACTCGTCGGACTGCACGCACAGCGGGCGCTCCTTACCGTAGGAGATCACGCTGAGGCGGCCAGAATTCACGCCCAGGGCGACGAGATAGTTCGCCACCGAATTCGCACGACGCTCGCCGAGGGCGAGGTTGTACTCACGGGTGCCGCGCTCGTCGCAATGGCCTTCCACGGTGAGCGTGGTGGCCGGATACTGCTGCAACCAGGCAGCCTGACGCTGCAGCTGGCTCTGAGCCTCGGAGCTGAGGCTGTAGCTGTCGAGATCGAAGTAAACGGTATTGCCGACATTCTGGACGAAATCCTCGGCCGAACCCGGCATCGGCATTCCGGACATCCCCGTATCCGTTGTCGCCGTCTGCGACGAACCCGAACCGGCCCCGCCCGCATCATTAACCGGGACGTCCGAGGAGCAGGCTGCCAGAAGAGCGGCTGCAGCCAGAGCCGACAAGATCGAAAGACGCATTTTGTTATCCCTCTGTGTCATATTATGGCTTGGCAAATCCGCGCCCGACCCCCGAATATCGGACGACGCACCGCCAATGCCGTATTTTCCGCGCTGAATCAGTGTATTCCGACGCCACATTGACGTCAGAATCGAGCAGAAAGATAGTCTATTATTGATTTCCTAGCAAGGGCGACCAGGCCGGATCGGAGCCGTCGAGCGGGGTTTTCATCACCCGCTCGTTCTGGCCGGTGAGGTCGATGCTGTGCACCTGGGACTTTCCGTTCGGCTGCTGCTTGAAGAAAGCAAGAACACGACCATTGGGTGCCCAGGTCGGCCCCTCAATCAACCACGACTGGGAGAGCATGCGCTCGCCGGACCCGTCCGGGCGCATCACGCCGATGTAGAAATTCCCCTGGTAGATTCGGGTAAAGGCGATGAGGTCACCACGCGGCGACCAGACCGGGGTGCCGTAGCTGCCCTGCCCCTTGCTGATGCGGCGCGCGTTCGATCCGTCGGCGTTCATGACGTAGATCTGCTGCGAGCCGCCGCGATCGCTCTCGAAGGTGATCTGCGAGCCGTCCGGCGAGTAGCTGGGCGCGGTATCGATGCCCGGGCTGTTGGTGATGCGCTGGGTGCTCCGGGTCCTTGTATCCATGGTGTAGATGTCGGTGTTGCCCCCCTGAGCCATGCTCATGATGACGCGGCTGCCGTCGGGCGAGAAGCGCGGCGCGAAGGTCATGCCCGGGAAATCGCCCAGGATCTCCTGCTGTCCGGTGTTGATGTTGAAGATGTAGACCCGCGGCTTGTTGCCGTAATAGGACATGTAGGTGATTTCCTGCGACACCGGCGAGAAACGCGGCGTCAGCACCAGGGAAGATCCGTCGGTCAGGTTTTTATGGTTTTCCCCGTCCTGGTCCATGATGGCGAGGCGCTTGATGCGCGCCTGCTTGGGACCGGTCTCCGAGACGTAAACGATGCGGGAATCGAAATACCCCTCCTCGCCCGTGATCCGCTTGTAGATCTCGTCGGCCACC
>JAEUKV010000128.1 GCA_016794165.1 Rhodospirillaceae bacterium | reverse complement strand
GTCGCCGAAGCTGACATCTACGTCCGCAGCCGGGGCACCCGGGAACGAAGCAATTCTGCCGTCAAGCCCGGCACCCCAGATGTATGGCGAAATGCTTAGCGACCAATCGCTGGCTGCGCTGGGACCGGTCGTGGAATCCTGGGCTACGGATTTCTGCGCCAACAAAATGAGCACGCCGCATCCAAACGCGACCGCCATCGCGGCGATGCGGGCGCAAAAGAACTGATTCACGACGAATGTGCGAAACCTGCAGAGAGCGGCCGACATGATGGCTTGTCGCCCGTCGAAAATGCTCGGATCACTTGTTTCAAGAAGTCTTGTCACGATTGACATCATGTTTTCGGGGTACGACGCACACGAAGACCTGAGTACAATGAGAGTCGATGCATCCAGTCCGCACATTGATCCAGATCAAAATCAGTTGTGCCCTCCAGTGAATTCATTGTTGAATTAGTTCCTATAACAGATTGGCGTGACAGAGGATTCATGAGGAGCCGCAGCACAGCGGCGACGACCAGGGTCAGAGCACCCGCTGGGGCGACCTCTCGGCCCTGTTCCCGACCAAGAACTGAACGGGATTTCCGGCTGACCCTTCGGCCGTCGCCGAACCTACTGGCCGATCTTCTCGATCTCGAACGGGGTGGTCTGGTAGATCTCGTTGATCCAGTTCGAGAAGAAGAGGTGGGCGTGCGGACGCCAGCGATTGAGCGGCGCCTGGGTGGCATCGTCGTCCGGGAAGTAGTTGTGCGGCAGCTTGATCGGGACATTGGCCGTGACGTCGCGCGCATATTCGTCGCCGAGCGAGGTCGCGTCGTATTCCATGTGATCGAGCACATGAAGGCGGCGCGTGCCGCGGCTCTGGGCGATGCACAGGCCCTTTTCGTCGGAGTAGGCCAGCACCTCGACATCGGGGCAGGCCGCCACATCGGCCATCCTGATTTCGGCCCAGCGCGAGATCGGGATCATGAACTCGTCGGAAAACCCGATCAGGTAGGGCGAAGAGGGTTTCATGATCTTCTGGCGGTAGACGCCGAAAGCCTTCTCGCCCAGCTGGTGCTTCGGCACGCCATGAAAGTGGTACAGCGCCGCCATGGCGCCCCAGCAGACATTGATCGTCGAATGCGCGTGGGTCGTGGTCCAGTCGAAGATCCGCAGCATCTCCTCCCAATAAGTCACGTCCTCATAGGGGATGGTCTCGACCGGTGTCCCGGTGATGATGAAGCCGTCGAACTTGCGGTGCCGCGCGTCCTCCCAGGTCTGGTAGAACGTCCTGAGATGGTCCTCCGCCGTATTCCTGGCGACATGGTTGCCGATACGCACCAGGGAAAGATCGATCTGCAACGGGGTGGCGCCGAGCAGGCGCGCGATCTGCAACTCGGTCTTGATCTTGTTGGGCATCAGGTTGAGGAGGCCGATCTGCAGCGGGCGGATGTCCTGGCGGATCGCCGCGGTCTCGGTCATCACGCGCACGCCCTCGTTCTGGAGGGCCTGGAAGGCGGGGAGCTTGTCGGGAATTTTGATCGGCATGTGCGGTCACCCAAGGTTTGGCAGATATCTCGCCCCGGGTCCGCTGCCTTGAGATTCTGACCTTGAAATCCGCAGGCGGCCCTTTAGCGAGTTTTTTTACGTGGCTGCAAGCCGGCCGGCCAAATCACCACGGAATACTCGTTCTTTAACCGAACGGGCGCAGGAGTGCCAATGCTATTTGTGAGCCAGACAACCCGCCTTTTGCGGGCCGGAACGGCCGTGCTGCGCATGCTGTCTGTCCCTTTTTGGTACCGCCAGCGAGGCGACCACAGACGTCGCGTTAGGTCAGCTGCTTTGCGGTGGATGTTAGTCATTTTCGTATTGACTTAATTAAATAGGATATGAAATAAGAGAGGCATGGACAGTTTCTCGGCCCTTTCCGATCCGACCCGCCGGCGCATCCTCGCGTTGCTCGGCCCCGGCGAACAGCCCGCCGGTGCCATTGCCGCGCAATTCGACCTCTCGGCGCCAGCGATCTCGCAGCATCTGAAGGCGCTGCGCGAGGCGGGGCTGGTACGGGTGCGGGTCGATGGACAAAGGCGCATCTACAGCCTCGATCCAACTGGTCTTGCTGAAATGGACGACTGGTTTGCCAACATGCGGCAGTTCTGGTCGAGCCGGCTCGATGACCTGGAACGTGCCTTGCGAGAGGAAGATGGGCGGCGCAAGACACCGACGAAGGGAAACCGCAAATGAGCGCCTATGGCACCATCACCGAGGCTGGTTCGATCATGTTCGAGCGGCTGCTGCCGGGTCCGATCGAGCGCGTGTGGGACTATCTCACCGATGCCGAGAAGCGCGGTTTGTGGCTGGCGGCGGGGCCGATGGAGCCGCGCGCTGGCGGCAGGGTCGAACTCAACTTCCGCAACCGCGATCTCACGGACACCAAAGACCGGGCACCTGAGAAGTATGCCCATGCCGAGAATTGCGGCACCTTGAATGGCCAGGTGACGGTCTGGGACAAGCCGTATCGCCTCGGCTATCTCTGGGGAAGCGATGGTTCCGAGGTTACCTTCGAACTGACCGAGGCCGGCGACAAGGTGCGCCTGACGCTGACGCACCAGCCCCTGCCAGACCGCCATTCCATGCTGAGCGTTGCCAGCGGCTGGCATGCGCATCTCGGGATTCTCCAGGATCGCTTGGCTGGTGTGGCGCCGCGACCGTTCTGGCCAACCCATACTGCACTTGAGCGCGAATATGATCAGCGCATCCCACGGTGACGCCATGTACAGCATTGAGCAGATTCAATACGTGAAGGCGCCGATCGAAGCGGTCTTTGCCGCCCTCACGACCGAACGCGGCCTTGCCGCCATCTGGACGGATCACCTCTCTGTGACGCCGGCACTTGGCGCCATCAATACCTTCCATTTCGGCGAGGGCAAGCCCGACCGGATGAAGGTCGCGATATTCGAGCCCGACAACCGCGTGGTCTGGGAGTGCATCGATTCCGATCCGCAATGGGTCGGTACCGAGATCAGCTTTCATCTGGAGCAGCGCAAGGGCAAGGTCGCCGTAACGCTGAAGCAGGAGAAGTGGCGCGAACTCACCGAGTTCTATCGCTTCTGCAACTACAACTGGGGAATCTTCCTCTACAGCCTCAAGGGCTATTGCGAGGACGGCAAGGGCTTGCCCTATCAGGACCGCAGGTTCTAGGCCTCATTCGGCCGGCAGTGGGGCGAGGCGGCCGCCGGTGCCCCGGTCCTTCATCAGGAAGACCATCAGCCCGGCGAGGATGGCAAGGAAGATCGAGGACAGCCAGATCCACTCATAGGACCCGATATTGTCAAAGAGATAGCCGCCGAACGAGGCGCCGAAAGAGGCACCGATGGAATGGCCGGCTGAGATCAGGCCCATGGCGAGGCCCATGACGCGGAGGCCGAGATGCGAGGCCACCAGGCTGGCGGTGGGCGGCACGGTGGAATAGTCGAAGATGCCGAACAGCACGGC
>JAEUKV010000125.1 GCA_016794165.1 Rhodospirillaceae bacterium | reverse complement strand
GCCGGCTGGATCCTGGAACTCGACCGCGGCCAGGCGATTCCCTTCGAGGGCAATTACTCCGGCTGGCTGGAACAGAAATCGAAGCGCCTGGAGCAGGAATCGAAGGCGGAAAGCTCGCGCCAGCGCACCCTCGACCGCGAGCTGGAATGGATCCGCCAGGGACCGAAGGCGCGCCAGGCGAAATCCAAGGCCCGCGTCACCGCCTACGAGGCGCTGCTCGCCCAGCAGAACGAAAAGTCGCAGGAGACCGCCCAGATCTACATCCCGGCAGGGCCCCGCCTTGGCGACCTCGTGATCCAGGCCGAACATCTCAACAAGGGTTTCGGCGACAAGCTGCTGATCGAGGACCTCTCCTTCCGCCTGCCGCCGGGCGGGATCGTCGGCGTGATCGGCCCCAACGGCGCCGGCAAGACCACGCTCTTTCGCATGATCACCGGCCTCGACCAGCCGGACAGCGGCACCTTCAAGGTCGGCGAGACCGTGAAGCTCGGCTACATCGATCAGTCGCGCGACAGCCTCAATGACGCGAAGACGGTATGGGAGGAGATCTCCGGCGGCCATGACGAGATCGAGCTCGGCAAACGCAAGATGCCGAGCCGCACCTATGTCGCAGGCTTCAACTTCAAGGGCACCGACCAGCAGAAGAAGGTGGGCCAGCTCTCCGGCGGCGAGCGCAACCGCGTGCATCTCGCCAAGATGCTGAAGCAGGGCGCCAACGTCCTGCTGCTCGACGAACCGACCAACGACCTCGACGTCGATACCCTGCGGGCGCTGGAAGAGGCGCTGCTGGAATTTGCCGGCTGCGTCGTCGTGATCAGCCACGATCGCTGGTTCCTCGACCGCATCGCCACCCATATGCTGGCCTTCGAAGGCGACAGCCATGTCGAATGGTTCGAGGGCAATTACCAGGATTACGAGGTGGACCGGCATCGCCGCCTGGGCTCCGACGCCGACCAGCCGCACCGGATCAAATACAAGCCCCTGGTCAGGGCTTAGCTCGGCGGGCTTGATCTGAATCAAGACGCTTGCCGCGACGCGGTGGCATGAGAAGATGGGGTCGGGTTTCCGACCCCGTTTTCCTTGGTCCTGCAGGTGGTTGCGGTCATGCGGTTGATCTATGTCGTCCTCGCCCTGTTGATCCTCGGCGCCGGCAGCGCCGGCTACGTCTTCTGGCAGCAGCGCCAGGCTGAGGCCGTGCTGAGCGGCTTTGCCGTCGCCAATGGCCGGATCGAGGTCGAGCGCGTCGCGGTTGCCACGAAATTTCCCGGCCGCGTCGCCGCCATCCGGGTGAGCGAAGGCGACTATGTCACGGCGGGGTCCGTCGTCGCCGAGATGGACGTGGCGGAATTGCAGGCCGAACTGGCCGAGGCGCAGGCGAACGAGCGCCAGGCGCAGGAGGGGATCGGCAAGGCCGAGGCCGAGGTCGGCGTGCGCGAGGCCGATCTCAGGCTGGCGGAGATCGAACTCGGCCGCGCCACCACGCTACAGCAGAAGAATGCCGGGCCGGCGGCCGAGGTCGACCGTCGCCGCGCCCAGCGCGATGTCGCCCGCGCCGCCCTCCGGGGCGCCCATGCCAGTGTCGCCGACGCCAAGGCCGCCGCCAACGCCGCCGCCGCGCGGGTCCTGCGGCTGGAGGCGGTGATCGCCGACATGACCCTGACCGCGCCGACCGACGGGCGTGTCGAGTACCGTCTGGTGAAGCCGGGCGAGGTGTTGGCCGCCGGCGGTCAAGTCGCCACACTGCTCGATCTTGCCGACGTGCATATGGTGGTGTTTTTCCCGACCGCGGTCGCCGGCCGGGTCGGTCTCGGTTCCGAGGCGCGCATCGTGCTCGACGCAGCACCGGAATTCGTGATTCCGGCCCGCGTGAGCTTCGTTGCCGCCGAGGCCCAGTTCACGCCGAAATTCGTCGAGACCAGGACCGAGCGGGACAAGCTGACCTATCGCATCAAGGTCGAGATCGAACGCGACATCCTGGTGGCGTACCGCGACTATGTGAAGGCCGGCCTCACCGGCAACGCCTATCTCCGGGTCGCCCCCGATGCCGTCTGGCCCGACTTTCTGGCATCCCGGCTGCCGCCGCTGCCCAACGGTACAGTAGAGGGTGCAGTGGGGGGCGACGCGGGGCAATGAGCGCGGCCGTTCGCGTCACCGGGCTGCACCATCGCCACGACCGGCGCTTTGCGCTGGAAGATATCGCCCTCACCGTGCCGACGGGGCAATCCCTTGCGGTGATCGGGCCGGACGGCGTCGGCAAGTCCACTCTGCTCTCGCTCATCGCCGGGACCCGGCGGCTGCAGCGCGGGCGCATCGAGGTCCTGGGCGGCGAGATGGCCGATGCCGCCCATCGCCGCGCCATTGCCGAGCGCATCGCCTATATGCCGCAGGGCCTCGGCAAGAACCTCTACCCGACATTGACGGTGGCCGAGAATATCGATTTTTTCGCCGGGCTGTTCGGCGTGGCCGGGCGAGAACTGGCTCTGCGCCGGCGCCGGCTGACGGAAGCGACCGGGCTCGCAGCATTTTCCGACCGGCCGGCCGGCAAGCTGTCCGGCGGCATGAAGCAGAAGCTCGGCCTGTGCTGCGCCCTGGTTCACGATCCTGATCTGCTGATTCTCGACGAGCCCACCACCGGCGTCGATCCGCTCTCTCGCCGCCAGTTCTGGCACCTGATCGACGACATCCGCGAGGCGCGACCATCGCTCGCCCTCATCGTCGCCACCGCCTATATGGAAGAAGCGGCGCGCTTCGACCAGATCGCGATCGTCGATGCCGGGCGCCTGCTGGCAAGCGGGTCGCTGGCGGAGATCCTGGCCGATACCGCGGCGGACTCGCTGGAGCAGGCATTCGTGGTCTTGCGCGGTCGCCGCAACGGCGCGGCGTCGGCCACGCCGGTAGAACTCGATTGGACCTTGCCGCCGCGCAGGCCCACGGCGGGGCCTCCGGTTATCGAGGCCCGCGATCTCACCCGTCGTTTCGGCGATTTCGTCGCCGTCGACCGGGTCAACTTTCGCATCGAGCCGGGTGAGATTTTCGGCTTTCTCGGCTCCAACGGCTGCGGCAAGACGACGACGATGAAGATGCTGACCGGATTGCTGCCGGCCAGCAGCGGCGAGGGCCAGCTGCTTGGCCGGCCGATCGCGGCGCAGGATCGCAGCACGCGGCTGGCCATCGGCTACATGTCGCAGGGTTTCTCGCTTTACGAGGAACTGACGGTGCGAGCCAATCTCGATCTCCATGCGCGGCTTTACCAGATGCGCGCGCGAGAGATCCCGGAGCGCCTGGCTGATTCCCTGCAACGTTTCGATCTCGCCGCCATCGCCGACCGGACCCCGCGGGAGCTGTCGCTCGGCCAGCGCCAGAGGCTGCAGCTGGCGGCGGCCTGCCTGCACAAGCCGCGTGTCCTGATCCTGGATGAGCCGACCTCGGGCGTTGATCCGGAGGCGCGCGAAGAATTCTGGCGCCAGATCGGGCAGCTGGCGCGGGAGGAGGGGGTCACGGTCTTCGTCTCGACCCATTTCATGGGCGAGGCGGCGCGCTGCGATCGCATCTCGTTCATGCATCGCGGCCGGACGCTGGCGGTAGGAATCCCGGCGGAGCTGGCCGCCGCGCATGGCAATGGCGACCTCGATGAGGCCTTCGTGCGCCTGATCGAGGTGGAAGAGGGGCACGAAGCGGTGACGCCCGACAACGGCAACAACGAAGCGCTCGGTGCAAGCGGATCGGCCGGCGGTTCCTCGATGCCGGCCTTCCTGCGCCGGATTGGCGTGTTCGCCCGGCGCGAAATGCTTGAGTTGCGGCGCGATTCCGTGCGCCTGGCTTTCGCGTTGCTGGCGCCCGTCTTCTTGATGGTCTGCTTCGGTTTCGGCATGTCGTTCGACGTCGAAAACCTGCGCTATGCCGTGCTCGACCGGGATCGCTCGGTGGACAGCCGCGCCGCGGTCGAGGGATTCGCCGGGTCGCCCTATTTCAGCGCACAGCCGGCGATCGGCGACTTTGCGGATCTTGACCGGCGCCTGCGCTCGGGCGACGTCCAGGTGGCGATCGAGATCCCACCGAATTTCGGCCACGATCTGAGGCTCGGCCAGCGACCGCAGATCGGCGTGTTCATCGATGGAAGCTTTCCCTTCCGCGGCGAAACCGCCCGCGGCTATGTCGAAGGCATCGCCCTCAACCACGCGGCCGAACTGGCCCGCCAGACCGTCGGCAAGTTCTCCGACCCGACGCCCTACGAACTTGTGCCGCGCTTTCGCTACAATCAGGACTTCAAGAGCGTGGTCGCGATCGTGCCCGGTATCATGATGCTGCTGATGGTGCTGATCCCGGCCATGCTGACCGCCCTTGGCGTGGTGCGCGAGAAGGAACTGGGCACCATCGCCAATCTCTACGCCTCGCCGGCCGGTATCGGCGAATACCTGATCGGCAAGCAACTGCCCTATATCGGCATTGGCTGTTTTGCCTGCCTGCTGATGACGTTGACCGCCATTCCGGTGTTCGGTGTCTACCCCAAGGGCAGCATCCTGGCGCTGGTTCTGGCAGCCCTGCTCTACCAGGCGGCGGCAACCGGCTTCGGCCTGCTGATCTCGGCCTTCTGCACCAGCCAGGTGGCGGCGATCTTCGCCGCCGCCATTCTCTCGGTCATCCCGGCGGTGAACTTCTCGGGTCTGCTCTACCCGACCGCGACCCTGGAAGGCGGCGCCAAATGGATCGGCCTCGGTTTCCCGGCGAGCTGGTACCAGACGGTGAGCCTCGGCGTCTTCACCAAGGGGCTCGATCTTGCCGCCTTCGGCCGCGAATTCACCATGCTCGCCGCCTTCGCCGTCGGCTATCTGATCCTGGCGCGGCTGCTCGTCTCGAAGCAGGAGAGGTAAGGGCATGGGAACCGGCGACATCCTGCTTTGGCTGCGCAATGTCTACCGCCTGGGCCTGAAGGAACTGGCGGCGCTCGGCCGCGACCCGGTCCTGCTCGGTCTGATGGTGTTCACTTTCACCGTCTCGGTCTACACCGTGGCGCACGGCGTGCGCACCGAGGTTCGCAACGCCGCCGTCGCCGTGGTGGATGGCGACGGTTCGCAGCTTTCGCGCCAGATCGTGCAGGCCCTGCAGCCGCCCTATTTCCTGCCGCCGCGCCTGATCGACCGGGCCGAGGTGGATCCCGGCATGAATCGCGGGCTGTTCACCTTCGTGCTCGATCTGCCGCCGGGACTGGAAGCGGATATCGACGCCGGCCGCAAGCCGCGGATCGGCCTGGCCGTTGACGCCACAGCCATGACCCAGGCCGGGATCGGGACGCAGTACATCTCCCGCATCGTCGGCGACGAGGTGGCGGCCCATCTCGGGCGCGACACCACGGGCAGCCTGGTTCCGGTCGAGGTGGTGATCCGCGCCTATTTCAATCCCAATCTCGATTCCGCCTGGTTCATGGCGGTGATGCAGGTGGTCCAGAATGTCACAATCCTGTCGGTCATCCTGGTGGGCGCCGCCGTGATCCGCGAGCGCGAGCGGGGCACCATCGAGCACCTTCTGGTGATGCCGGTGACAGCGAGCGAGATCGCCGCGGCCAAGATCTGGGCCAACGGCCTCGTCATCCTGCTTGCCGTCGCACTGTCGCTGCATTTCGTGGTGCGGCTCACCCTCGGCATTCCCATTGCCGGTTCGGTGCCGCTGTTTCTTGCCGGCACGGCGGTCTACCTGTTCGCCACGACGTCGCTCGGCATCCTGCTCGCAACCTTTGCCAATTCAATGCCGCAATTCGCCCTGATGGCGATTCCGTGCTTCGTCGTGATGAACATGCTTTCCGGTGCGACCACGCCGGTGGAATCCATGCCGCTCTTCTTCCAGGTCGGCATGAAGGCGCTGCCCTCGACCCATTTCGTCGCGTTGTCGCAGGCGGTGCTCTACCGCGGCGCCGGCATCGACATCATCTGGCCGCAGCTGGCGCTGATCGCCGGCCAGGGGTCCGTGTTTCTCGCTTTCGCGCTCACGCGGTTCCGGGCGATGCTGGCGCGGCAGGGCTGACGCCAGGGGCCGGATGGCGCGCCGGGTCAGCGCCGCTTGCTCTTGTCCTTGAAGCGCGGTGCTTCGCCGGGGCGGCCGGCCTTGGAACGGGCGCGGGGACGTTCGGGCAGGGGCTTGCCGGCGGCGTCGAGGCCGCCCTTCAAGCCGCCAGTGGTGGTGGGAATTTCCAGATCGAGGGCTTCCAGCCGCTTGATCTCGTCGCGGTAGCGCGCGGCTTCCTCGAATTCCAGATTGCCGGCGGCCGCGCGCATCTTCTTTTCCAGTTCCGCAAGGGTCGCCTTGAGATTGTGGCCGAGCAGATGCTTCTCGCCGAGGATGCCGGTATCAACCGTGACATGGTCGGATTCATAAACAGATTGCATGATGTCGGCGATGTTGTGGCGCACCGATTCCGGCGTGATGCCATGGGCCGCGTTATAGGCCTGCTGCTTCTCGCGCCGCCGGTTGGTCTCGGCCAGGGCATAGGCTAGGCTGTCGGTCATCTTGTCGGCATAGAGCAGGACGCGGCCGTCGACATTGCGCGCGGCGCGGCCGATGGTCTGCACCAGGCTGGTGCGCGAGCGCAGGAAGCCCTCCTTGTCGGCATCGAGGATGCACACCAGGGCACATTCGGGAATGTCGAGACCCTCACGCAGCAGATTGATGCCGACCAGAACGTCGAAGGCACCCAGACGCAGATCGCGGATGATCTCGATCCGCTCCAGCGTCTCGACGTCGGAATGGATGTAGCGCACGCGCACGCCCGCCTCGTGCAGGTATTCGGTGAGGTCCTCCGCCATGCGCTTGGTGAGCGTCGTGATGAGGACGCGCTGGCCCTTGCTGGCGGCGTCCCTGCATTCCGCCACGACGTCGTCGACCTGGGTTTCCGTGGGTCGCACGATGCAAACCGGATCGATGAGGCCGGTGGGGCGGATCACCTGCTCCACGAAGGCGCCACCGGTCTGAGCCAGTTCCCACGGCCCGGGGGTTGCCGAGACCTCGATCGTCTGCGGGCGCATCCGTTCCCATTCCTCGAACTTCAGCGGCCGGTTGTCGGTGCAGGAAGGCAGGCGGAAGCCATACTCTGCGAGGGTCGATTTCCGGTGCCAGTCGCCCTTGAACATGCCGCCGATCTGCGGGATCGAGACGTGGCTTTCATCGGCGATGAGTAGCGCGTCGCTGGGCAGGTATTCGAACAGGGTGGGCGGCGGCTCGCCGGGATTGCGCCCGGTGAGGTAGCGCGAATAATTCTCGATGCCGGCGCAGACACCGGTGGCCTCGATCATCTCCATGTCGAAATTGACCCGCTGCTCCAGGCGCTGGGCCTCCAGCAGCTTGCCCTGCGCT
>JAEUKV010000027.1 GCA_016794165.1 Rhodospirillaceae bacterium | reverse complement strand
GCTCATCCCGCAATGGGACGCGAGCTTACGCTTCGACCAGCGCGAGGCGCTCAGGTCCGTGCGCGTGCCGGTCCATGTGCTGGCCTTCGCCGAGGACGTCGAAGCCCCGCCCCAGGACGGCGAGGAAGTGGCAAGGCTGATCCCCGGCGCAAGGTTCCATCTCCTCGAAGGCATGGGCCACGGCTCCTGGTACGGCCACAAGCACGATGAGATCAATGCGGTGATCGCGGGGATTGTCTCCGTCTGACTAGCCGCGCAGCAACAATTGCGGATCTGTTAGATCGATGTTCGACACTGCCCTGACAGCCGCCGATTGATGGTTCGTGAACCTCAGCGCAATTTTTGTGCAGAGCGACGAGTGTTGCACAAATTGTAGCCAGATCACCTTCGGTGACCCACAAGAATCGTAGCAGATTCAATATTTCCTGCCCTTGGCACAACCCTTGCTCTCCTTTCGCTGCTTTGCAGCATTTTTCGCTGCGATCCGTTCAGGAACCAGGAGAGGCGCATGGGCAAGACAGGGGAAACCCCTCAAGGGGCGTTCGGGGCGACGGGCGCCGGTCTGGGTGAGCCGGCAACGACCGGCATCGGTTTGAAGTCGCGCGGTTTGAAGTCCCGCAGTTCAGAACTCCTGGGCCAGTGGGCCAGTGGCGCGGCGCTGGCAGCGCTCGCCGTCGCTGCCCTGCCGGGTCTTGCCATGGCGCAGGACGAGGCGCCGGCACTCGACAAGGCCGACAACGTCTGGATGATGGTGGCGACCGCGCTGGTGCTGTTCATGACCGTGCCGGGGCTCGCCCTGTTCTATGGCGGGCTGGTGCGCAAGGTGAACGTGCTTGCCATCGTCATGCAATCGGTGGCCTGCGCCTGCGTCATCACCGTCTTGTGGTTCCTCCTCGGCTATTCGATCGCCTTCGGCGAGGGCAATGCCTATTTCGGCGATTTCAGCAAGGTGCTGCTCTCGGGCATCGAGGTGGGCACGCTTTCGGGCGCCATCCCGGAGAGCATCTTCATGTTCTTCCAGATGACCTTCGCCATCATCACCCCGGCGCTGATCACCGGGGCCTTCGCCGACCGCATGAAATTCTCGTCCCTGCTGGTCTTCGTGGTGCTGTGGTCGCTGCTCATCTATTCGCCGCTCTGCCACATGGTGTGGTCCGGCGGCGGGCTGATGTTCGGCTGGGGCGTGCTCGACTTTGCCGGCGGCACCGTGGTCCATATCGCCTCGGGCGTTTCCGGCCTGGTGGTGGCCCTCATGATCGGCAAGCGGCGGGGCCACGGCAAGGTGCCGTTCACCCCGCACAACCTGGTCTACAGCGTGATCGGCGTCGGTTTCCTCTGGGTGGGCTGGTTCGGCTTCAATGCCGGTTCGGCGCTGGCCGCGAGCGCCAATGCCGCCATGGCGATGGTGGTGACCCAGATCGCCGCCGCCGCCGCCGGCTGTTCGTGGATGCTGGCGGAGTGGATCGTCCACAAGAAGCCCTCGATCCTCGGCATCGTCTCAGGCATCGTCGCGGGCCTGGTCGGCATCACGCCGGCCGCCGGTTTCGTGACGCCGTCGGGGGCGCTCCTCATCGGGCTTGCCGCCGGCGTGGTCTGCTTCTTCGCCTCGACCTCGATCAAGAACGCGCTGGGCTATGACGACGCCCTCGACGTGTTCGGCATCCATGGCGTCGGCGGGGCGCTGGGTGCGCTGCTCACCGGCATCTTCGCCACCAGCGCCATCACCGGCGGCGAGGGGCCGCTCGGCCTGCTGGACGGCAATCCGGGGCAACTCTGGCTGCAGGTCCAGGGTGTCGCGGTGACCGTCGTCTTCGTCGGCATCGGCACGGCGATCCTGTTCAAGATTGTCGATCTGGTGACCGGCGGTGCCCGCGTCGCGGAGGACGCCGAGCGCGACGGGCTCGACCTCGCCCTCCACGGCGAGGCGGTGCAGTAACGATTGGGGATCGACCCCAGCGACCCCTGACGGGCGCGCTGAGCGCCCGTCAGGGGTCCATTCCGCCGTTCCAGCGCCGGATAATTCTTTCCGGTTCCAGTTCAACCCTGTCGTTCCAGGAACAGATGTCGCCGCCTTGCCGTGTCTGCTAGGCTAAAGGCCGGTGACTCGATGTTCGAACGTTCCAATTCCCCCCAATTTCCCCTGTGGCTGCGCCGTGCGCCGGCACCCGGCGCCCGTGGCTTTGCCATCCTTGCCGGGATCGAGGCGCTGGTGCGCGGCATCCTGGTCACGGTGATGCCGCTGGCCATGTACCGGGCCTTTCCCGACAGCAGCCTCGTTTCCGAGATTTATTTCAGCATCGGCATCCTGTCGCTGGCGGCCGGGATGATGGTCCCGACCCTGACCCGCCTCATTCCCCGGCGCTGGATGTTCACCCTGGGCGCGCTGCTGTTCGTGGCCGGCAATCTGCTGGCGATCCGTGGCGGGTATTTCGTGGCGGCGGGGCTGCTGTGCAACACCATCGCCACGGTCACCGTGTTCATCTGCCTCAACGCCTACATCCTCGACTATATCGCCAAGTTCGAACTGGTGAAGTCGGAGACCCTGCGCATGTTCTACAGCGCGCTCGCCTGGACCGTGGGTCCGGTGGCGGGCGTCTGGCTGATGGATCTGTGGCGCCCGGCGCCGTTCCTGGTCTCGCTCTGCGGCGCCGTGGTGCTGCTCATCGTCTTCTGGGTGATGCGGCTCGGCAATGGCAAGCTGATCACCAAGGCGCGTGGCCCCGCGCTCAACCCGCTCGCCTATCTCGGCCGTTTCTTCGCGCAGCCGCGTCTCATCGCCGGCTGGCTGTTCGCGGTGATGAAATCCTGCGGCTGGTGGGTCTATGTCGTCTACATCCCGATCTACGCGGTGGAATCGGGCCTCAGCGACAAGGTGGCGGGCGCCATGCTCTCGCTGTCGAACGCGCTCCTATTCGCGACACCCCTGATGTTGCGCCTGATCCAGCGCCGGACCCTGCGCGGCGGCGTGCGGCTTGGCTTCATGGTGGCGGGTACGGCCTTTGTCGTCGCCACCCTGGTCAGTCCCTGGCCCTGGGCGGCGCTGGGTTTCCTGCTCCTGGGCTCGGTCTTCCTCATTCTCCTCGACGTCTCGGCGGGCCTGCCCTTCCTGCTGGCGGTGAAGCCCTCCGAACGGACCGAGATGTCGGCAGTCTATTCCAGCTTTCGCGACGTCTCGGGCATCGTGACGCCGGGTGTCGCCTGGCTGGTGCTGCTGGCGGCACCGCTCTCCGGCGTGTTCGCCGCCGCGGGCGCCCTGCTGCTGGGTGGGTGGGTGATGGCCGGGCGGCTGCATCCGCAACTGGGTGTCGCCGCGGCGACGCGCGTGCTGCAGCGGCGCAATGCCGCCAAGCTGCCGCCACCGCCGCACGGTCATTGAGCCACATGCTCATGCATCCGGCGCAGGGATAGGCGGCGCCCGGCGCGGGCGCGCTGAACTGGCAAGGTTCCGGTGGATCGGCTAAGGATAGCCGGCCCGCCTCCTTCCCCGCCGGATCTCCATGGCCATCCAGCACATCCTTCTTCTCGTCTTTTCCCAGGTGCTGTGGGGCGCCAATTTCGCGGTGATCAAATGGGGTCTCGCCGACTGGCCGCCGCTCTTTTTCGCGGCCCTCCGCATGCTGGCGGTGGCGGCGCTGATCCTGCCCTTCGTCGGCCTGCCGGAGCGGCGCCACTGGCGCGCGCTGCTGGTCCTCGGCCTGGTGCTGGGCGTCATCCATTTCGGCACCATCTTTCACGGCATTCGCCTCGTCGATGCTGCCACTGCCTCGATCCTCATCCAGGTCCAGGTGCCGCTGGCGGCACTGGCGGCCGCCCTGCTGTTCGGCGACCGGATCGGCTGGCGGCGCTGGTGCGGCATGGGCCTCGCCTTTGTCGGCATCGCGGTGCTGGTGGGGCGGCCGAGTTTCGCCGGCGGGTGGGCCGGCACCGGCTTCATGCTGATGGCCTCGATATCCTGGGTGGCGGCCAATCTGCTGATCAAGAAAATCTCCGCCGAGATGGATGGCTGGCGCATCAATGCCTGGGTGGCGCTCGCCGCCGGACCGATGATGCTGTTGCTGTCGCTTGGCACCGAGACCGGACAGATGACTGCCATACAAAGCGCCGGCCTTGCCGGCTGGGGATCGATGGCCTATCAGGTGCTGATCGTCACCGCCCTTTGCTATGGGATCTGGTATGCGATGATGCGCCGCTATCCGGTCAGTTCGGTCATGCCCTTCACCCTGCTGGAGCCGATCTTCGGCGCCACCACGGCGGTGCTGTTGCTGGGCGAGAGCTGGGATTGGCGCATGGTGGCGGGCGCGCTTCTCACCATGTCGGGGCTTGCCATCATCATCCTGCGCCGGCCGCAGGCGGTCGCGCGCCCGGCGGGAGCGGGTGTATGAGGCCGCAGCATCTCGCCCTGATGCTGCTCTGCCAGTTCATCTGGGGAGTCAATTTCGTCGCTGCCAAGATCGGCCTCGCGCATTTCGAGCCGCTGTTCTTCGTGGCGCTGCGATTCTCGCTGGTAGCCCTCCTGCTGCTGCCCATCGTTGGCCTGCCGCGACGGAAATTCCTGCAATTGCTGCCGCTCTCGCTCACCATGGGGGCAATGCACTTCGGCCTCATCTTCACCGGCATGCGCTATCTCGACGCTGCCACCTCCTCGATCGCGGTGCAGCTGCAGGTGCCCTTCGCCGCCATTCTCGCCGCCGTCTTCTTCAAGGAGACGCTGGGCTGGCGGCGCCTGCTCGGCATGGGCGTCGCCTTTGCCGGCGTGGTTCTCATCGCCGGCGAGCCGCGCTTTTCCGGCGGCAATCTCTGGCCGTTGCTGTCGGTGATCGGCGCGGCGCTGGTCTGGGCCATCGCCAATGTCCAGGTCAAGGCGCTGGGCGAGGAGTTCGACGCAGTGACGCTCAACGGCTACATTGCCATCCTGGCTGCGCCGCAATTGCTGCTGGTCTCCTTCCTGATCGAGGGCAATCAATGGCCGGCGGTGGCCGGTGTGGGCCTTGCCGGCTGGGGCGCGCTGCTGTTCCAGTCGGTCATTGTCGCCATTTTCAGCTACTGGATCTGGTACAACATGATGCGCCGCTATCCGGTCAACCAGGTGATGCCCTTTACCCTGCTGCTGCCGATGGTGGGCGTCATCTCCGGCCATCTCATTCTCGACGAGGCGATCACCTGGCAGATGATCCTGGGCGGCCTTGCCACCGTGGCCGGCGTCGCCATCGTGGTCATCCGTCGCCCGGCCGTGGTGGCGCCGTCGACCAAGACGGGCATCTGACCATGACGGTGATCGAGGCACCATCGCCCAATCACGACAGCCGCGACGGCCAGGCGGTGGAAATCCTGCTGCTGCACTACACCGGCATGAAATCGGGCGAGGAGGCGATCGCGCGCCTGCGCGACCCCACCGCGAAGGTGAGTGCGCATTACGTGGTGGAGGAGGACGGCCGGATTCTGCGGCTGGTACCGGAAGAGCGCCGCGCCTGGCATGCCGGTGCCGCGCGCTGGCGCGGCGGTGAGAACGTCAATGCCCGCTCGATCGGCATCGAGATCGTCAATCCCGGACATGAATGGGGCTACCGCGCCTTTCCGTCCCAGCAGATGGCTGCGGTGCGGGAGCTGGCACGCGGCATCCTCGCGCGTCACGGGATCCCCGCGCGCAACGTGATCGGCCACAGCGACGTGGCACCGGCGCGCAAGGAGGATCCCGGCGAGTTGTTCGACTGGGCGGGCCTCGCCGCGGCCGGGATTGGTCTCTGGCCGCAGCCGGTACCCATCCAATGGACCGATGCGGAATTCTGCGCCAACCTCGCGCGCTATGGCTACGATGTCGCCGATCCCTCTGCGTCCTGTCGTGCCTTCTGCCGTCACTTCCGTCCGGCGCGGATCGCCGACGCACCGGATGCGGAGACCACGGCGCTTCTCAACGGTCTCCTTGTCCTGGTAGATTGAACAATGGCCCAGCCCCGCCCCGACATTTCCATCGGCGATCCGGCGGCATTGCTCGATACGCCCGTGCTGGTGGTGGATCTCGATGTGTTCGAGGCCAATCTCCAGCGCATGGCGGATTTTGCGGCGGCGAAGGGTATCCGGTTGCGGCCCCACGGCAAGACCCACAAATGCTCGGCCATCGGCCGCCGGCAGATGGTGCTGGGTGCGGCCGGCCTCTGCTGCCAGAAGGTGAGCGAGGCCGAGGCCTTCGTTGCCGGCGGCATCGCCGATGTGCTGGTGACCAACGAGGTGCTGGCGCCGCGCAAGCTGGAGCGGCTGGCGCGGCTCACGGCACAGGCCCGCATCGGCATCTGCGTCGACAGCCTGCTCGGTCTCGACCGGCTGATCGGGGCTACCGAACATGCCGCGCGGCCGATCGATGCCTATCTCGAGCTCGACGTCGGTGCCGCGCGCTGCGGCGTGGTCGAGATCGGCGATGCCCAGGCACTGGTCGAACGGATCGCCGCCGCGCCCGGGCTCAGTTTCGGCGGCATCCAGGCCTATCATGGCGGCGCGCAACATCTGCGCACGCCGGCGGAGCGGGAAGCCGCCATCGCCTTTGCCAGCGGGCGCGCCCGCGATCTGGTGGCGGCCCTGGCGCAGCGCGGCATCGCGACACCGGTGGTGACGGGAGCCGGTACCGGCACCTTTCCGATCGAAGCCGCGAGCGGCGTCTACAACGAGATCCAGCCCGGTTCCTACATCTTCATGGACCGCGACTACGGCGACAACCAATGGAGCGCCGAGATACCGCCCTTCGGCAACAGCCTCTTCGTGCTCACCGAAGTGATCAGCCGGCGCGAGGATTTCGCCGTGGTCGATGCGGGGTTGAAGGCGCAGTCGCTCGATTCCGGCTTTCCGGTGATCGCCGGCCGTCCCGATCTGCGCTATGACGGCCCCTCCGACGAACACGGCACGATCCGCGGGGCGAACCTGCCGCGGCTGACCGAGCGCCTTGCCCTGGTGCCCGGCCATTGCGACCCCACGGTCAACCTCTATGACTGGATCGTCGGTATCCGCGACGGTATGGTCGCCGAGATCTGGCCCGTGGATGCGCGCGGCGCCCTCATCTGATACCGAAGAAGCGAATGTCATGACCGAGATTGTGATCGACCCTGCACTGGCGCTTGCCGATGCCACCATTCCGGAACTGCCCAATCACTATCGCGGCAAGGTGCGCGACAATTACGATCTGCCGGACGGTCGGCGAATCCTCATCTCCAGCGACCGGCTGTCCGCCTTCGATCGCATCCTCGCCGCCATTCCGCACAAGGGCCAGGTTCTGACGCAAACGGCGCGCTAGTGGTTCGAGGCCACCGCCGATATCTGTCCCAACCATGTCCTGACCTATCCAGATCCCAATGTGGTGATCGGCCAGAGCCTCAGGATCCTGCCCGTCGAGATCGTGGTGCGTGGCTATCTCGCCGGCACCACGGGTACCTCGATCCTCACCCTCTATAAGAAGGGCGAACGGCAGATGTACGGCCATACCCTGCCCGATGGCATGCGCGACAACCAGGCCCTGCCGCAGCCGATCATCACGCCCACCTCGAAGGCGGGGCACGGCGACCATGACGCGCCGATGACGCCGGACGAGATCCTGGCGCAGAAGCTGGTGACGCCGGCGCAGTGGCAGACGCTCGCGCGCCATGCCCTGGCGCTGTTCGCCCGTGGCCAGGAACTGGCGGCGAAGAACGGCCTCATCCTGGTAGACACCAAATACGAATTCGGCCTCGACGCCGCCGGCAACATCGTACTCGCCGACGAGATCCACACGCCGGACAGCAGCCGTTATTGGCTGGCCTCAAGCTACGCCGAACGGTTCGCGAGGGGCGAGAAGCCGGAAAGCTTCGACAAGGATTTCGTGCGCAACTGGGTGGCGGCGCGGTGCGATCCCTACAAGGACGAGATTCCAGCGATTCCGGCCGATCTCATCTGCGAGACGTCGAAGGTCTATATCCGCGCCTATGAGACCATCACCGGCCAAACCTTCGTGCCCGGGGAGCAACCACCGCTGCCGCGCATCCGCCGTAACCTCGCACCCTATTTCACCAAAGGTTGACTTCCCGGGGCCGAGGGCCTACCTCCTCGCTCAGCCAGATGGCCGGATGGCCGCTCCCAGCCCCGCAAGGTGCCGGGGGAGGAAAGTCCGGGCTCCACGGAAAAACGGTGCCGGATAACGTCCGGCGGGCGTCAAGCCCAGGGACAGTGCCACAGAGAGCAGACCGCCTGCCTTTCGAGGCAGGTAAGGGTGAAAGGGTGCGGTAAGAGCGCACCGCGCGACCGGCAACGGAAGCGGCACGGCAAACCCCACCGGGAGCAAGACCAGATAGGAGGGCACGTCCGGAGAAATCCGGGCAGGCGTTTTCCGCGCCGATCCTCGGGTAGGTCGCGCGAGGCGTTCGGCAACGAACGTCCCAGATGAATGGCCATCCAGGGGCCGGACGCGCGTGAGTGATGGCGGTTCGCCGCCATATCGTGCGCGGCTGCGGCCCTGGACAGAACCCGGCTTACAGGCCGTCTGGCGCTTTTCCTTTTTTTCAGTACGGCACGGCGCCGTCCGCGATGGCGTCGGCCAACATGCCGGCCTCCTCGTCGCCCAATTCCTCGGCGCGGCGCAAGTACAGGATCGCTTGATCTTTGTCGGCTGGCCCGACATCGCCGCGGGCATACAGGATGCCAACCATGAATGCCGCGCGGGCGAACGAACCTTCGGCGCCGATCTTTAACCAGCGCATGGCTTGCACCGGGTCCGCCTTGACGCCCTTGCCGACATAGTAGGCGAGGCCGAGATTGAAGGCCGCTTCCGGTATGCCGAGTTCGGCCGCGCGGTGAAACGCCCGCACGCCCTTTTCGTAATCGACCGGCAGGCCGTTTCCTTCATAGAGATCGACGCCGAGTGCGAAGGCGGCGTCTTTGCTTAAACTTGCGAGGCCAACCATGACGGATTCCGGCGCAC
>JAEUKV010000006.1 GCA_016794165.1 Rhodospirillaceae bacterium | reverse complement strand
GGCCGGGCGGTCCCCCGGCACGGCGAAGCGGCTGGCATCGATGTCCCATTTGTAGCCGTCGAGGCCGTGGCGCCTGGCTGCGGCGAGCACGCGGCGGCGGATCAGGGTGGCGTAAGGGCCGCTTCCCTTCATGCGCGTGCCGAAATCGGATTTGTAGAGCGCGCCGCCATGGCAGTCGCGCACCAGATCCATGATGCGCCTGGCCTTGAGGGGATGATGCGCGTCGAGCCATTCGGCGAACAGTTCCTTGATCTCCAGCGGCATCCGCAGGACCGTCCAGGAAACGCTGCTGGCGCCGGCCTCGGCCCCGGCCTTTACAATGGCCTCGATCTCGTGGTCGGTGAGGGCGGGAATGATCGGCGCCACCGAGATGCCCACCGGCACGCCGGCAGCACTCAATGCGCCGATGGCTTCAAGTCGTTTTGCCGGGCTTGAAGCGCGTGGTTCCATCACGCGGGCGAGGTCCCGGTCGAGTGTGGTGAGCGAAAGATAGACCTTGATCAGCTTGCGCTGTGCCATGTCGGCGAGGAGATCGATGTCGCGGGTGACATTGGCGGATTTGGTGGTGATGCCGGCCGGGTGATTGTAGGCCGAGAGCACCTCGAGGATTTCGCGCGTGAGGCGATAGCGCCGCTCGATCGGCTGATAGGGATCGGTATTGGCACCCAGCGCGATGACACTCGGCCGATAGCCGGGCCGGCGCAGCTCATGCTCCAGGAGCCGCGCCGCGTCGGCCTTCATGTAGAGTTTCGTCTCGAAGTCGAGGCCCGGCGAATGGCCGAGATAGGCATGGGTCGGGCGCGCATAACAATAGACGCAGCCATGCTCGCAGCCGCGATAGGGATTGATCGACTGGTCGAAGGGAATGTCGGGCGATTGGTTGCGGCTGATGATGGTCTTGGCATTGTCGAGGGCGACGCTGGTCTTCAGCGGCGGCAGCTCGTCCTCGTCCGATGCCGTATCCGCGCCGCCCAGATTTACCGGTGCGCCGCGGAAGGTGAGGGCGCCGGCTGGTGCCTGCCGCAGCCAGCCGTCATCCTCCAGCGGGCGAGCGCCTGGCTCGAAGCGCCCGGCCCTGTTGCTGACGGCGCCGCGCCCCTTGCGGGTGCGTTCCGGCAAGGCGGTATCGGGTTCCAGCTGGCTGAAATCAGGCTCATAGCGCATGGCGAAAGCGTGCCATGCGGATTGGAACATTTCAAGAACAAAGACTCAGCGCAAATGTTCCTGCAGGCGCGGCATCAGCTCGACGAGGTTGCAGGGCCGGTGGCGGTTGTCCAACTGCCATTTCAGGATCTCGTCCCAGCCGTCGCGGCAGGCGCCGGGAGAGCCGGGGAGGGCGAAGAGATAGGTGCCGCCGGCCACCCCGCCAACGGCGCGGGACTGGATGGTCGAGGTGCCGATCTTCTGGAAGGAGAGCCAGCGGAACAGCTCGCCGAAGCCGTCGATCCGTTTCTCGATCACCCGGTCGAAAGCCTCCGGCGTCACGTCGCGGCCGGTGATGCCGGTCCCGCCGGTGGAAATGACCACGTCGATGGCCGGTTCCGCGATCCATTGGGTGAGCTGGCCGACGATGGCCGGGACCTCGTCCTTGACGATGGCGCGGGCCGCCAGCTTGTGGCCATCGCGGGTCAGCATCTCGACCAGGGAATCGCCGGAGCGGTCATCGGCCGCGCCGCGCGAATCCGAGATGGTCAGTATGGCGATGTTGACGGGCAGGAAGGGGCGCTGTTCGTCGATCCGGGACATGGGATGCCTGCTGGAGAGTGGCCAGAAGCGGCCACTATAGCGCGGATTTGGCGATCAGTTCGATGCCGTCGCCGTGCTGGCGCTCTTGCGATAGGTCGGCCAGGCGCCGTTGGCCACGGCCTCCAGGGAGCGCTGCGGCTCGCCGAGGCGGGCCTGGTAGACCCAGTAGGCACCGATCACACGCTCGACGAAATTGCGCGTCTCGCGTGACGGCATGCTCTCGATGAAGAGCAACGGATCCTCGCTGCCCTTGATGCTCTTTTTCCACTTGGCGAGGTTGCCCGGCCCGGCATTGTAGGCGACCGCCATCAGGAAGAGATCGCCGTTGACCACGGGCTCGGCCAGCAGGCGCTGAATGTATTTCTGGCCGTAGGCGAGCGAGACCAGCGGATCCCTGAGCTGGGCGGAATCCGGGGCGCCGATGGCGCGCGCCGTGGCCGGCATCAGCTGCATCAGTCCGGTGGCACCGGCACTTGAGACGGCACTCGGATTGAAGCCCGATTCCTGGCGCATCACGGCATAGAGCAGGGCCGGATCGACGCTGAAGCCATTGGTGGGCTTCCAGGCCGGGAGGGGATAGAGCGCCGAATCCATCCGCGCCCCGCCCTTGATCTGGCGCCAGGCGCCGATCTTCAGGGCCAGCGCCGGCAGGCGATAGGATTGCGAGATCGCGATGAGCGCGTCGGTAACTTCCGCGCCGGCCTCTTGCTGCAGGATCAGGAGTTCCTTTTCGGCGAGATCGGTCTGGCCGATCTGCAGCAGGCCGAGCGCGCGCTTGCCGGTGCGGCTGCCCATCAGCTGATCGCCATGGGCGGCTGTCAGGGTCGGCACGCGCCAGTCGAATTCGGGCTCGAGGCCGAGGGCACGGGTCGCCAGCTGGCCGTAGAAGGTGCGTGGAAACGCGGCCGCCAGTTTCAGCCACTGACTGACCTTTTCCGGCTGTTTGGCACGGACATGGGCACGAGCGGCCCAATAGGCGGCGGCGGCACGATCCCAATCCGACTGCGACTCCCGGTCCGCAGCCTTTTCAAACTGGGCGGCGGCGCGCGCGTATTCGCGCTGGCGCCAGGAATCGAGCCCGGCGCGCCAGTTGGGGTCGTTGTCGTTGCTGGTCTCGTCGGGGGACCCCACGCGGCTGACGTCGAATTTCGGCTTGGCAAGGGCGCTGGCGGCCATGCCCTTGCGCTGGGCGAGGCGATGAATCTGGGGCGCTTCCGGATGACCGGCATAGCTGCTCAGCCAATCGGACAGCTGTTTGCCCTTGCTGACATAGGTCGGCGACAGATAGCGGTGCGCCAGGACATGGCCGAGCAGCAGCGGATCGTCGAGATCGCCGATGAGGCGGTCGGCACCGGCAAAATCGCCGGCAGCCTGACGCCGGAAGATTTCACGGTAGCGGTCGGCATTGACCGGATCGAGCGGGGCAGGCAAGGCAGCGCCCAGCACTTCGGGCTCGCTCGGCAGCGATGCGGTGCTGCCATTGCCCAAAGTGGCCGCGCTGAGTTCTTCCGTCGCCTCATCGGCGGCGGCGGCCCTCGCTGCCAGTGTCACGGCCCCCAGCGCCACGGTGGACGCGAGCAGGCCTTGAGACAGCAGAACCGTCAGCGCGGTCGACGCCAGAAACCGACGCCAGCCGAGTTGTCGAAATCCGTCTTGCAATCTGTCGCCCCCCTTAGAGCGAATCCTTCGTACAGTCCGAAGGTCACTGACGGAAAATCTCCGCCAGTTATTAACAAAGTTTACGTTTCCGGGTTCCAGCGATACCGATTTGAATCCGGCCCGTCCAGCAAAAAAGCCGTGACCGATCAACAGATATGGTGTCTTGACAGCGATCCAATACAAGATGTTGATAAACTATATAAAATTTTAGCGCGATCCGCGATTGGTCGCAGGCGCCGCCGCGGTGGTCCAATCGTTAATAGGACAGCATTCGTGCCAAATAGTCGCAGGTCGCGATATCAACGGTACCGGGGCCGGCCGTCAGCGACCTGCTCAGTGCGCCTTCGGGAGCTCTGCGAGACGCGCCTTGAGCTTGAGAAGGTCGGCCCAGGTCTCGCGCTTCTGCGCCGGCTGGCGCAGCAGGAAGGCGGGATGGAAGATCGGCAGGGCGGGGATATCGCGGCCCAGTCCCTCGGCGTGATAGGCGAACCAGCGACCGCGCAACCGGGTGATGCCGTCATTGGTGCCGAGCAGCGCATGGGCGGCGCTGGCACCGACGAAGACCAGCACGGCCGGGTCGACCAGTTCGATGTGGCGCCGCACGAAGGGCTGCTGGGCCACCAACTCGGCCTCGGTCGGCTTGCGGTTCCCGGGTGGCCGCCAGAAACAGATATTGGTGATGTAGAAGCTGGTGCGGTCGAGGCCGATCGCGGCCATCATCCGGTCGAGGAGTTGACCGGAGACGCCCACGAAGGGCTTGCCGAGCCGATCCTCGTCGGCCCCCGGCGCCTCGCCCACCAGCATCACCCGGGCTGTGGGATTGCCATCGGCAAAGACCAGATTGGTCGCCCGCTGGCGCAGCGCCGCCACGCCGTCGAAGCGTTCCAGCGCGACCCGAAGCTCGTCGAGGCTGCCGGCAGCCCGAGCCGCTTCCCGCGCCGAACTGGCCAGCGCCAGATCCGCCGGGTTGCTTGGAACGGCGGCGGCCGGCTTAGGCGGGGTGAGCGATCTCGCCGTCTTTGCCGTGGCCGCCCCTGACGGGCTCGCACCAACCGGTTCGGGTTCCGGTGTGGTTCCCGTCATGACGAATTTGGCGAGCGGTATCTCGGCAACCGCCGTATCCGCACCGGCCTCCATATAATAGGTGAGCAGCCGTAGCATCGCGTCGGCGTCGGAAATGGACGCGTGCATGTCGGAATTCTGGCCGTTGCTGATCATGCGCCAAGGCTAGCATCCGGTCTGACCGGCGGTCCAGCGCGGGCCATCTCGCCCTCGGGCCTGGTCCCCGGGGTGCTGCTTGCGCGGGCCGCGGCAGAAGTTGTAAGCACACAACGCCAAATTGGCGCCGCCGAGGGCGCCAAGGAGCCTGGGGAGGGATGATATGGACCGCGAAGTGATGGAATACGATGTGGTGATCGTCGGCGGCGGTCCCGCGGGCCTCAGCGCGGCCATCCGCCTCAAGCAGATGGCAGCGGAATCCGGCAGGGACGTTTCGGTCGTGGTGATCGAGAAGGGGTCCGAGATTGGCGCCCACATCCTCTCCGGTGCCATCATGGACCCGCGCGCGCTCACGGAGTTGCTGCCGAACTGGAAGGAAGACGGGGCACCGCTCACCTGCCCGGTGACCGAGGACCGCTTCCTGTTCCTCACCAGCGAGCAGAAATCGATCCGTTTCCCCAATGCGCTGTTGCCGGACAGCCTTCACAACGAAGGCAACTACATCATCAGCCTCGGCAATGTGTGCCGCTGGCTGGCGGGCCAGGCGGAAGCCCTGGGCGTCGA
>JAEUKV010000301.1 GCA_016794165.1 Rhodospirillaceae bacterium | reverse complement strand
AATGATTGTCCCGGGGCAGACCCTTTTCCTGGGCGATGCGTTGATACTTGATGGCGGGCTTCAACACCATGCCCTGGTCGAGCTGGTCAACGATGCCCCGCTGGATTTCCTGCCACGGGGTCTGGTGACCGGGGAAAGGATAGCCGCCCGCCTTGGCGAGTGCCGCACGGCGGGCATCGAGTTCGGCCGCATCCACCAGCATGTCGACGCTGCCTTGCTTCAGATCGATCCGGATCTTGTCACCGGTCTTGACGATGGCCAACCCCGAACCCACCGCCGCCTCGGGTGCCGCGTTGAGGATCGAGGGGGAGCCGGAGGTTCCGGATTGTCGCCCATCGCCGATGCAGGGCAGCGAGGTGATTCCCTGTTTGATGAGATAGGCGGGGGGGCGCATGTTGACGACCTCGGCCGCACCCGGATAGCCGATGGGACCGACGCCGCGGATGATGAGAATGGCATGATCGTCGAGGCCCAGCGACGGATCGTCGATGCGCTGGTGATAGTCCTCCGGCCCGTCGAACACCACGGCGGTGCCGGTGAAGGCGTCGGGGTCCTTGGGATCGCAGAGATAGCGCTGGCGGAATTCCTCTGAGATGACCGAGACCTTCATGATGGCGCTGTCGAAGATGTTGCCCTTCATGACTATGAAGCCGGCGCGCTTCTTGATCGGGTCGGCGAAGGTCCGGATCACCTTGGCATCCTCGATGGTGGCATCGCGGCAGTTCTCGCCGATGGTCCTGCCGTTGACCGTAAGCGCATCCTCGTCGATGAGTTTCTGCTTCATCAGTTCCGCTACCACCGCGGGCACGCCGCCGGCATGGTGATAATCCTCGCCGAGATATTCGCCGGCGGGCTGCAGATTGACCAGCAACGGAATATCGCGCCCCAGATCCTCCCACTCCTGCACCTCGAGCGGCACACCCATGTGCCGCGCGATCGCATTCAGATGCACCGGCGCATTGGTCGAGCCGCC
Organism: Rhodospirillaceae bacterium; assembly: GCA_016794165.1. Lineage (GTDB taxonomy): Bacteria > Pseudomonadota > Alphaproteobacteria > Dongiales > Dongiaceae > Dongia. The sequence continues at coordinate 16,737 of JAEUKV010000301.1, read as the reverse complement.
GATCGCGGAATTGACGCGGATGGCATTGCGGAAGGCCTTTTTGGTCATGATCTCGGAGGGCTTCAGGTCCTCCCGCACCATCTCGACGATGCGCCGGCCGGTCTCGTAGGCCATCTGCTGGCGTTCGCGATAGGGAGCGGGGATCGAGGCCGAGCCGGGCAGCTGCATACCCAGCACTTCGGCGAGGGAGTTCATCGTCGTGGCCGTGCCCATGGTGTTGCAATAGCCGGTCGAGGGCGCCGAGGAGGCCACGAGTTCGACGAATCCCTGCTGGTCGATCTTTCCCGCCGCCAGCAATTCCCGCGCCTTCCAGACGATGGTCCCCGATCCGGTGCGCTCGCCCTTGTGCCAGCCATTGAGCATGGGCCCCACGGAAAGGGCGATGGCGGGCAGGTTCACGGTGGCGGCCGCCATCAGGCAGGCCGGCGTGGTCTTGTCGCAGCCGATGGTCAGCACGACACCGTCGATGGGATAGCCGTAGAGCACCTCGACCAGGCCGAGATAGGCCAGGTTGCGGTCGAGCGCGGCGGTCGGGCGCTTGCCGGTTTCCTGGATCGGGTGCACCGGAAACTCGATGGCGATGCCGCCCGCGGTGCGGATGCCGTCCCGCAGGCGCTCGGCCAGCACGAGATGATGCCGGTTGCAGGGCGACAGGTCGGAGCCGGTCTGGGCGATGCCGATGATCGGCTTGCCGGACTGCAGTTCCTCGCGGGTGAAGCCGTAATTGAGATAGCGCTCGAGATAGAGCGCCGTCATGTCGACATTCTCTGGATTGTCAAACCAGGCGCGGGAGCGCAGCTTGCGTGCCGCCGTATTCTGGCCCGCATTCCTCTGGCCGGCGTGCGCGCCACCCATCCCGGGATTGGGTGTTTCTGACGTCATCGCGCGCTACTCCTCATGATATCTGTTGCGTCGCCCTGTCGGTCAGGTCGTCTGCGCCGCGGCGAGATGCGATTGCAGTGCGGCCGTGCGGTTGCGGCGGCCGGTTTCGATCACATCGGTCATGGCCCGGGCGGCCGCGGTCGCATCGCCGGCGGCGATCGCCTCGACGATGGCGGCGTGTTCCTCGGCCGTGCTGTGGAGCCGGGCCTGATCCTCCACCGGCGCGGTATCGGCGAAGGTTACCACCAGGGCGGCTTCGATGATGGCACCCACGGCGCGCATGAACGGATTGCCCGAGGCGGCAGCGACCTCAAGGTGAAAGGCGAGATCGGTCTCGGCGAAGCTGGCACGGGTGTGATCCTTGCGCCGGAACTCCTCGATGATGGCCCGCAGCCGGGCGAGCTGCGCATCGCTGCGCCGCAGGGCGGCAAGTGCCGCTGCCGCCGGTTCCACCGCCAGACGGATTTCGTAGAGACTGCCCAAAAAGCGGACATCCATGCCGAGTTCGACCCGCCAGGAGAGAAGGTCGGAATCGAACATGTTCCAGTTGACCTGGGGGCGCACCCGGGTGCCGACCCGGGTCTTCGACACCACGAGCCCCTTGGCGGCCAGCGTCTTCAGCACTTCGCGCAACACCGTGCGGGAGACGCCGAAGCGCGCCATCAGATCGGCCTCGGGCGGCAGCAGAGCGCCCTCCGGATACTCGCCGGAGAGGATCGACAGACCCATGGCGCGAACGACCTGTTCCTGGCCCATGCGGGCGCCGCCCATCCGAGTGCCGGGCACCCGCATAGGTCGGTGGCGATTTTCGGCGATGATCATGACTTGGCCCCCCTGACCGCCGTTTTTCTGGCTTTATTCGGCGGAAGCAAGCGGATTCTAGGTAGTTGGCGGTGACCGAACAAGGGCTCGCCCGTCGCAGGAGCGGTCTCCGGCGGGCAATACACCTCTATCCTGCCACAGGGCGGTCGCCTATGGAAGTTAAATTATACTACAATAGTATATATTGCAGTTGCGAAGGAATCCGCCGCCACAGGGTCCGGCGCTGCCCCCAGCGCGCTAACCCGCCCGCACCCGCGCGATGAAGGAATCGACCTCGCGCCGCAGGGCTTCCGCCTGCTTGGCCAGTTCGGCGGAGGCATCCAGCACCTGACCGGCGGCGGCACCGGCATCGTCGGCGGCGCGGGAAACGCCGGCGATGCTGCGCGAGACCTCCTCGGTACCGCTGGCGGCCTGTGTGGCGTTGCTGGAAATCTCGCCGGTGGCGGCGGTCTGCTCCTCCACGGCGGCGGCGATGGCCGAGGCGATCTCGCTCACCTTGGCGATGGTGCCCTTGACGCTGCCCATGGCACTCACCGCGGCATTGCTGGTGGTCTGGATCTTCTGGATCCGCCCGGTAATTTCGTCTGTCGCCTTGGCGGTCTGGGTGGCGAGGTTCTTCACCTCCGAGGCCACCACGGCGAAGCCCTTGCCGGCATCGCCGGCGCGGGCGGCTTCGATGGTGGCGTTGAGGGCCAGCAGATTGGTCTGCGAGGCGATCTCGCCGATGAGGCGCACGATGCCGCCGATTTCGTCGGCCGCACTGGCCAGCTCGTTCATGGTGGTGCCGGTCGCCTCCACCTCGGCCACCGCGTCATTGGCGGTGCGGGCGGAATCGCTCACCTGGCGGCTGATCTCGCCGATCGAGGCGGAGAGCTCCTCCGACGCCGCCGCCACGGTGGTGACACTGGTCGAGGCCTCGGTGGTGGCGGCCGCCACGACCTGCGCCTGGCGCGTCGCCTCCTCGGCGACCGAGGACATGGATTGGGCGTTGGCTTCAAGCTCGACCGCGGAGGCCGAGACCGCCTGTACGACGCCCTTCACCGACGCCTCAAAACTGTCCGCCAGTTCCAGCATGCCGCGGCGCCTTGCCGCCACCGCCTCGGCTTCGGCGGCGGCGGTTTTGGCGCGCAGTTCCTCGACCTCGATCAGCTTCTGGCGGAACACCTCGACCGCCTTTGCCATGACGCCAAGTTCGTCGCCGCGCGCGGTGCCCGGCACGTCGACATTGGTATTGCCACCGGCCAGCTGCTCGACCGTGCCGGTGAGGCGTCGCACCGGCTGCGCGGCAAGGCCGCGGACCAGGACGATCATCACGACGGCGAGGATGACGACCAGCCCCACCGCCGCGCCGATGATCCAGTTGGTGATCTCCCTGGTCGGCCTGTCCATGGTGGTGCCGACGATATTGGTCATCACCACCCAGGGCATGGGCGCCTCGCCCATATAAACCGGGGTGAAGATACGCAGGACATCGGATTGGAGCGACTCCGAAAAATCGGTCACTTCGACCGTCTCGCCGGCCACGGCCTTTTCGACATGGGGCAGCAGGCTCGGCTGTGTGTCGGCCAGTGTCTTGCCAAGCCGCTCCTTGTCCTTGTAGGCGACCCAGGCGGCGTCATGAGAAATCAGATAGACTGACCCGTCGCCCAGCGGCTTCAGCTTGGCAAGCTCGGCATCGATGGCGTCGAGGGCGATATCGGCGCCGGCCACGCCGATCACCTTGCCATCCTCGACGATCGGCACGGTGATGCTGGTCATCAGCACCTCGACGCCGGATACCTGATAGGGATAGGGCGCCGTCACATATTCCTTGCCGGATTCGAAGGCGCCCGCGAAATATTCCTGGGTGGCGGTGTCGTCGACGCCGTCGCCGTCCAGCTGCAGGACGACGGCATCGCCATCCATCACGGCATAGAGCGACAAGCGCCCGGTCACCGTCGAGGCGAGGAGCCCGTCGGGACTGGCGGCGGCCTGGGTTGCGTATTCCGCATCCCTGCCGTCATAGGCGTTGGCATCCATTTCGATCCAGGTGCCGACCAGGTCCGGATTGGCGGCCATGGAATCCCAGGTGGCATCCGCCAGGGCCTGGCGCGGCGCGCCCCGCGCCTTTCCGGAAACTGCCGTCTGCGCCAGCATGCGCGCCACTTCGAACGCCGTATCGAAGCGCAGTTTCACCACCTGTGACGCATTGCTGGCGGTCTCGCGCCCGAGGGCGAACGACAGTGACTGCGTCTCGGTCTCGGACTTGTCCCGCACCACGAAAGCGAGCCCGCCAAGGCCGAGGATCAGTGCAAGGCAGATCGGCAGCAGCAGCTTGGTGGCGAGCGACAGGCGGTTCCAGAGATTCATGGCAGGGGTCCCCGTACAAAATGAAATTCGGCGCCGTAACCCGGTCCTTGACGGTCCAGGCTGGCGCCCATGTCGGGGATCTTAGACGAACCCAATTAAAGAGCGATTAATCGCCCAGTCCTAGTATCATCCGCCCAAATTCCTAAACCACCGGAGCGCAGGCGTTGACGGGGATGATGACGGATCGGGTGCGCTATTTCTTGCGCGGCTGGGCGAAGAGGTCCGACTTCCCTTGCATCGCGGCACCCATGGTGCCGGTGGTAGCGGCCACCTTCGGCTTGTTCTGCTTGGGCTTCTTCAGTTCGCGATTGCTGCGTTTCTGGCCTTTGCTCATGGCGCGCTCCTCGGGCTTCGGGTGGACCGCGTCGATCGACGCGGCATTGGGATCGGGTCTTGGGATGTCGCAGCGGCGCGGGGCCGCGCGCGACTACGCCATATCGGCGGCGGCGAGCGTGTAGGAGCCACGGCGATGGCGCGAATAGACCTTGCCCGCCGCCTGGCAGATGCGATTGCGGTGAAGGTCGAAAGCCGCCAGCAGACCGGGTTCGTCGCGCGCCGCCCTGGGCTCGATGCGGCAGAGTGCGTCGGCTTCCACGAAGAACGGAATCTCAAGCGAAGCATCGTAGCCCCAGAAGCGCACGCAGTGCTGGCGCGCATCGTAGCTGCGACTCTGATTGGGAAAATTGAGGGCCATGTCGTTCACCTTAGGCTGGTTTGGGCGCCGTGTCCGATTTCATTTGCCCCGCTTCATTTACCGGTAGACCCGGCGGAACCTCGCATCGGTGTCGAGCCGCGCGACGGTGCCCCGTTGCGCCAGGCAGCCGAACCCTTGCATCGTCCGCAGATCCGATCGCCCGCCCACAGACTGCCGAACCGCAGGCCGCAGCGCAGACAGGCGCGCTCTCGCCGCGTGTCTTCCGGCGGCGTGGTCACGGGGATCGGTTCGAGCTGGCCTGTCATAGGTTCTATATGGGGACGATCGCGCCCTACCGTTAGCGAATTCGCCCGGGATCGCGCGGCGCCACTGTAAAAATACAATATTCATGGGTCATTTTATTGGAAATGACTTTCGATATATTTACATTGTATCCGATAAATAAAACCCCATATCAATTCTGTTCGAATAATCTATTTAATACGAAAGGATTTTATTAATGAGCAACGTCCAGGCGACCAACCAACCCACCACCCCGACCGGTGACGTCGTGAAGCCCGGCCAGCCGCAGGTTACCCCGGCGGGTCCGGACAAGGCGCCGGTTCCGGCGGAAGTGCCAGCCAAGAAGGTCTGATAGCAGACCTTTCTCGAGAATCGACCGTGGGGCGCCCCTGCCCCGCGGTCGTCACTGCGACAGGCAGCGTTTGGAGTCCGAGCAGCGTTCTGCGCCCGGCGCCATGACCGCGCGGCCCGCATCCGCAGGGAGCCCATCATGACGATACGCACCACCAAGACCACGGTGACTTTCGCGCAGCCCTTCCAGCTGGGCGCGATGGCGGACAGCTTTCCAGCCGGCCGCTACGCGGTCGAGACCGACGAGGAGTTGCTGCAGGGGGTGTCGTTCCCCGTCTACCAGCGCCGCTCCGCCACTCTCCAGAAGATTCCAGATGATTCTGGGCCACCGATGATTGGGCCGCCGCACCAGATGAGCGGCGTGATCGTACTCTCCGACCCGGCCCAGCTCGACCTCGCCCTGGCTACTGACCAGGCAGCGCTGGATGAACATCAGCGCGTCCAAAAGAACGACGCCACGGGCAGCCGGCTCGCGGAGGACACGCCATGAGTCGCTGGTTCATCCCGCCCATCGTGGTTCCCCTCGCCTTGCTGCTCTTCGTCGGCATCGTCATCCTGGTGCAGGGCCAAGTTTGAGCGGGGATCGAGCAGTATGCACCCGGCGAGGTGCGCTGGCTTTCTTGCAGCAACGAAACGCCGCAAGGATTGATACCTGACCTCATTCTTCCGCATAGGCAGAGGAGTTGAAGTTGCCCCCAGTCAAGCACACTGAGGGCAACCCCGTCGTTACAACCTGCCTTAGCTCTGGCTTCTACTTCACCATTTTCGCCTTCGATACCATTCCGGCGGCGTAGTGACCTGGCATCTGGCATGCCAGCTCAATTTGCCCCTTGATCGGCTTGGTAAAGGCCCAGACAAGTTCTTTCGTCTCTCCCGGATCCAAGGTGATCGCGGTGGCATCGTTCTCATGCTTCATGTCCGGCATCTTCTCCATCATGAGAGCATGGGCGCGTTGACTGGGAGAGTCTCCAATCGAGAATTCATGGGGCATCTCACCCCTGTTGGTAACGACAAACTTCACGACGTCTCCCTGCTTGATTGTCAGGGGTTCGTGAACGAAGCGCATTTCGCCATTCTCATCGACCGCGTCGACCAGAACCGTCTGGGTAACGCTTTCCGCCCTGCCCGGTTCACCGAACGCGTAGTGCTCGCCTTCATGCGTTCCAGCAGCGCTGGCCGCCGCCGTGACGGCCGCCAAGGAAGCAGCAGCGACCAGTGTGGCAAGTATCGTCTTCATCATCGTTCCTCTCGTTGGTTTCAAGTTGATTGCCGTGTGATCAGGACTTGTACTCGTAGGCGACGGTACCTTCGGGATGCTCGTACCAGCCTGGATCGGTGTAATCGCCGGGAGCGAGGTCCTCGCGAACCTTCAGGACGGTGAACATGCCGCCCATTTCGATGGGTCCGAACGGTCCCTCTCCCGTCATCATCGGCAGGGTGTTCTCGGGCAGGCTCATGCCCATGGCGACCATGTCCTGCATTTCCGCCATGCCGTTCTCGCCCATCGACATGTACATGTAGTCGGGCAGCAACTTTGCGATCTTCGGCGTTGCCTTTTTCTGATCAACGCCGATCATGTTCGGGATGTCATGACCCATCGGTCCCATCGTGTGATGGGATTTGTGGCAATGGAACGCCCAGTCTCCCTCCACATCCGCCACGAACTCGAAGGCTCGCATGGCACCCACGGGAATATCCGCCGTCACCTCGGGCCATTGGGCGGATGGTGGAACCCAGCCGCCATCCGTGCCCGTGATCTTGAACGAGTAGCCATGAAGGTGGATCGGATGGTTGGTCATGGTCAGATTGCCGACGCGGATGCGAACCCGGTCCCCCTTGCGAACCACCAGGGGATCGATCCCTGGGAAAGCCCGGCTGTTGAAGGTCCACATGTTGAAGTCAGTCATTTCCGCTGTATTCGGCGTGAATGTACCCGGATCGATATCCCAACTCGCCAGCAGGAAGCAGAAGTCACGATCGACCCTGCGGGAGCCATCGCGCGGGTGAACAATGAACATGCCCATCATCCCCATGGCCATCTGCACCATCTCATCGGAATGCGGGTGGTACATGAAAGTGCCGCTGTGCCGCACGGTGAACTCGTAAACATAGGTCTTGCCCTTGGGGATATGCGGTTGGGTCAGGCCGCCAACGCCGTCCATGCCGCTTGGCAGCAATATCCCGTGCCAGTGGATTGTGGTGTGTTCCGGCAGCTTGTTGGTGACGAATATGCGGACCCGGTCGCCTTCGACGACCTCGATGGTCGGTCCGGGCGACGAACCGTTGTAGCCCCAGCAATTGACCACCATGCCTGGCGCAAACTCGCGCTGAACGGGTTCCGCCACCAGGTGAAATTCCTTGACGCCGTTGTTCAGGCGCCACGGGAGCGATCCGCCATTGAGGGTGACAACGGGTGTATAACCCCGGCCATCCGCTGAGAGTGGCTGGCGGGTGGCCGGGTCGGCGAAGCTTTCCGGTTCCGCAGGCGCGGCGATGGCGCGGGACATCAAGCCGGCGCTGGCCGCAAGGCCGAGGCCCGATGCTGTGAAGAATTGTCGACGATTCATCTTGTGCTCCTCAATTTGGCAGCGTACCGCCGACTGCCTGGGACAGTTCGGCTTCGGCAATCCAGAAATCACGCAGGGCCTCGACATACTCGCGACCGGCCTCGATCTGACCTCGGGTATCATCGATCAGATCGTAGATACCCATGAGCATGCCGTTGTACTCGAGCTGAGTTTCCTCCAGCACAACCGCCGAGAGCGGGAGCACCGTGTCGCGCTGATACTTGGCGATGTCGTATCGGGTCAGGAGGGCCGCATGATTCTCCCGGACCTCCGACCGGACATCGACGGCCGTATGCCAGAGAGCCCATGACTTCCGTTCGCTCAGGACATCGAGGCGCCTCTTGAGGGCATATTCTTCCAGACCCTCGTAGGCAGGGCGCGCCTCGGGAAGCTCTGGCAAGGTCTCCGGCGCTGACCAGTTGACGTCATCACCCCAAAGAACCAGCAGACGGTTGAGCGCCTCGCGCGCGACCACAGCCTCCAGCCGGGCTTCCGCCAGGGCTTTGACGATTTCGGCATGGGTCATATGTTGCAAGGCCTGTGAGCGACGGTTCGCTGTTCCGGCCTCGTATTGAGCATTGGCCAGTTCGGCCGCCGCCTGGGTAGCGGTGGCTGCATGTTCAAGCATATCTTGGAGCTGCGCAGCCGCGACCGCTTCGAAGTATGCCTTGCGTACTTCCTCGCCTGTTTCGATGAAGTCCTCCGCCACGGCGAAGTACTCGTCGGGGAAATCGTACCGATACACGGTGTTGACGGATTTCATGAGCGCGAGGCGCGCCGCCACCCAATCCATATTGGTATGATTTGGATCGGCTTCCTTCTTCGCGGCCTCTGCCATTTCGGCAACCAGATCTTCGTCCCAAATCTGGTACTTCTGGTAGACTTCCTGCAGCCCTGGTGAATTCAACATGGCGATCTCGACTGCGGACCCAACAGTCAACGGCCTTGCGAGCAATTCCTTGATGCGAGCCTGGGCCGCTTCCTGATAGTCGCTCAGGTCCGGAACGGGTTTTCTGTCGATATAGTCCGCACGTTCGACCACATCGGTCGTATCAGGAAAATTGCCCAGGGTGGTTGCTGAGCAACCCGCCAGGAGCCATCCCGCCCCTGCGATCAACAGGAACTTTGAATGCCGCGACTTCTTCGCCGCTATGGGAGAAAGTGACGTCATGTTTCTGACTCGCTCAATTGCCGGACATGCCGGGCATGTTGCTGTGATCCATTCCGGGCATGTTGCCGTGGTCCATGCCCGGCATCATGTCGGCTTCTGGCGGAGTGACTTGACCGCTCAGTGAAGGGACTCCCCCATAGGACGGCGTCGGGATTTCCCGATTGAGCAGTGGGACTGCCAGGGCAAACGGGTCGATGGCGTCCATCCGCCGATAGACCTGTGTCGGATCGGCGGGGTGCGTGGGATGGGGCGTGGCTTCCTCTGCTTGAGCTGAAAATGACCAGCCAAGGCCAAGGAGCGCCACTGCCACTATCGGCAGGGTTTGTCGCATGATGTACTCCATTTGGTGAACGCGTGGCCGCCAATATGTTGGCGATACCTTTCCGCTGCACAGGCTCGCTATGGACAGCATCGTCCATGCGGGACGCAGTCCCGACTGAGCGTTTGGCTAGCGGCCGTTCAGGAGTATTTGGGCGGGCGGAGGCAACCGTCCGGATCGGTCGAACTTCCTTCGACCGCCGTATGCCGGAACGCAATCGTTTCTGTCCTGACGGATGAGAGGAACGTGCCGGAAGTAAGCACACAGCCGGGGCAACCCGTACTGCCATGGCAGACTGTGATCAGATCGCCGGCCTCGCCGTCGAAGCCGGGCTCTTCCTGTGCTTTGGAAATGGCCTGGTGGATCTTTTCGGTACCTGCGGTGTCGTCATGCTGGTGACCATCTTCATGACCACCCTGCATGCCCATCGCATCCGCACAAAGCGCGTACGCGTTCTCTACCGTTCCAATCGAAGCGGTAGCCAGAAACATGATCGCCATGAAGGCGCGAACGAATCTTGCCAGTTGCACGTCAGATATCAGCGACCATGGGGACAACAGAGATAGTCCTGCTCAAAATAGTGCCCTCCTGGTCAAGTACAAGGGGGAAATTCCGCAATCTCGTCGGTAGGTTAGCGTATCATTACTGGTTCCGCCGCGACCCAGGGAACCTTCCTCCGTGGAAAGGTTTGCGTCTCGCTCGTATGATTGCGCGCCGAGCTACTCCGTCCAGTAAGGGCGCGGCATAGTGCTCTGGCCAATTTCCAGCACGACCAGCGCTCCCTCTTTTTCCCCGTTCATCCCTGGTGATCCCGGAGGCATGCCAGGCAGAGAGATTCCCCTGATTGCGGGTCGTTCGTTCAGGAGCTTGCGGATCGCCGCCGCCGGAACATGCCCTTCCACAATATAACCGTCGACAAAAATTGTGTGACATCCAGCCAGCTGATCGGGAATTCCCTCCTGACGTCGTACCGAGTTCAGATCTGACGATTCCTCGATCGTTACCTCGAAGCCGTTCTGTTCCAAGTAGGCCGCATGGCCCTCACAGCAGCCACAATTGGGGTCTTTCACGAGCCGCAACCGTGGAGCGGCCGCCAGCAGCGGGCTGCGCGGAGCGAGAATGCCGCAGAAAATGGCGGTAGCAAGAAGTGTTCGCCTGTTCATGCCGGGTGCCCCATTGCGTGCCATCCGCGTCCAGAATCGCGGCTCTCTTTGCGAACGTCAATCCTGAGCTGAAGCGACGCCAGAAACAGTTGATCTCAAAGGCAAGCTGGCGTCCCCGAGAGGATTCGAACCTCCGACCTGCGGTTTAGGAAACCGATGCTCTATCCTGCTGAGCTACGGGGACTTGAGGCGCCAGCGGGGTGCTTATAGCAAGCAGCCCCTTCAATTGCAAAATCCCGGGACATTTGCGGAACCGCCCCTCCTAGCCCATCAACTCCCCCAGGCGCCGGCGTGGATTGCCGGCGGTGTCGAAATTTCCCGGCGCCAGCCAGGCCTCGTATCCCGCACGGATTTTCGGCCAGTCGCGGTCGGTGACGGCGAACCAGGCGGTGTCGCGGTTGCGGCCCTTGTAGATCACGGCCTGGCGGAAGGTCCCCTCATAGGTGAAACCGAGGCGCGCGGCCGCCTGGCGCGAGGGCTCGTTCAGGGCATCGCATTTCCATTCGTAGCGGCGATAGCCCAGCTCGTCGAACACCCGGCGCATGAGGAGGTACATGGCTTCGGTCGCCCCCGTGGTCCGCTGCAGGGCGGGAGCATAGGCGATGTGGCCCACTTCGATGACGCCGTTGCCGGGGTCGATGCGCAGGAAACTGGCGACACCCACCGCCCGGCCGCTCGCCATATCGACGATGGCATGGAAGAAGGGATCGTCACGGGGCGCCATGTCCTCGGCCCAGGCCCGGTATTGGGCGGCGTCGGCGAAGGGGCCGTAAGGCATGTAGGTCCACATGCGCCCCGCGGCATCGGCGCGGTTGGCTGCGAAAAGGTCGTCGGCGTGGCGCGCCGGATCGAGGCGCTCGATGCGAACATGGGTGCCCGTGATGGGCGTTGCCGGCGGCCGGGGCCGCGGCTGCCAGTCAGGAAGGGCGGGCCCGATCGGCTGGCCCAGCGGGTTGAGGCTGGTACCGGGCGGGTGAAGTGCCGGCGGATCCACGTTGGCGCCGTCTTCCCTTGTCATGATCAATCCCTCTTGCCATCCGCCGCCGCCGGTCGATGCCCAACCATACTCCCCGGCCATACCCTCCCAACCATACTCCGGGCCTGGGAACGGGAACAATCCGACGCGGCCGGCAATCTGCCTGGGGCCTTCCCTGCGACGCCGCCCCCCGGCCGGGGACTGTTCCGGCTGCGGCATCCAGGCGCGCCAGATGTGAACGCCGTCACTTGTGACAGGACCGGGCATCGGCTACTTGATAATCACAGGTTTCCGTGGGGAGTTGTGGAATGAAGACCGAATTGGTGCATCTGGACGGATTGCCGGAACGGCCCCGGTTGAGCGCTGTGCTGCGCCGGCTGGGCATTGCGACAATGACGATCGCCCTCGCCGGGATGCTGGCGGCCTGCGCCGCCTCCCGGGTGCCGACGCCGACACAAGGGGCAGCGCCGCTCGTAATCAGCCAGGCCACCTATGCCGCCCTCAACGAATACATCGATGCCATCTACCCCTATCGGCGCGGCGTTTTCGCCGTCAGCGCCGATGGCAACAACTCGTTCTATTTCTACTGCCCGGACGCCAGCTGCGAGACCAACCTGTTCGGCACCCATGCCGTTGCCCAGTGCGAGTCCCTGAGCGGGCAGGACTGCCTGATGCTCTATGTCGGGTTGGAGCCACGCAGCGCCTATACCGTTGCAAGCGCCAAGGGTGTTGCCGGACACCACGGCAAGCGCCGGGCGCGGCCGCTGGACGAGATCAACCAGATCAACTGAAGCCCCATCTCCCGCCTGTTCCGGGTCAGTTGACGCCGCCGGCAGCGCGCCGGTGGTTGAACACGGCATCGCTCAGCGCCCGGGTGGGGGCGGCGGTCAGCACCGGCTCCGGCGCACCCGTCAGCAGCAGCGTCACGGTCCGGTCGAAGGCGGCGGCATCGAGGCTGCCGATCTCGATCCTGGGCCGTCCCAGGGCAGCAATGACCGCGTTCAGGGATTCCGTCAGCAGCACGGCATCGCGCCCGGCATTCTCCGTCTGCGAAGCCAGCAGCGTGCGCGCGGCCTTCGGCTCCTCGCGCACGCTCTGCCAGCCGCGGGCGACCGCGCTCAGGAATCGCGCAAAGAGATCGACGCGGGCGGGGTCGGCCAGATCCGCGGCGCGGGCATAAAGACCGTCTTCCAGAACGCTCAACCCCAGTTCCTCATAGGCATAGTGCACCAGGTCCTTCCGTTCCTTGCCCAGATCGGCCAGCTGCAGCGGCGCGAGATAGCTGGTGGTGGTGAAGCAGTCGGTCTCGCGGGCGAGGAAGGCCTCGGCATCCGGCCCCTGGCGCAGGATGGTGACGCCGCCGCCGCTGGCGAAATAGCTGAGACCCAGCCGGTTGAGCCAGGCATAGAAGCCGCTTTCCCAGCCCCCCAGCCAGACACCGACATTGCGGCCGGCAAGCTTGCCGGGCTGGTCGATCTCGGGCCGGCAGATAAGCGTCAGCGTCCCGCGCTGGAAGAACTGGGCGATATGGACCACCTCGGCGCCCTCGGCGCGCTGGCGCAGCGCCACCGGCATGATCTCGATGGCAAGATCGGCGTGCTCTTCGGCGAGGTCGGTGACCGGCGAGTGGCCGAGCCTGGCATGGCTCACGGTGACGTCGAGGCCGGCCGCCGCGAAATAGCCACGCTCCGCCGCCATCAGGATGCCGAGGCTGCGCACGGCCGGCCCGCTCGGCAGGCGCAGATCGAGCGTGGGCAGCGCTGTGTCGCCGGCCTGTGCCAGGGCGGGTTGGCTCATTGCCGGCAGGGTCAGCAGGATGGGAATCAGCAGGATGCCCAGCTGCCCAGCCAACCGACGCCCAGCCCGCCGCAACGGCGACGCCGGGCCATGCCATTTCAAGACCATCTTCATCAAAGCCGCGCTTGCAACGATCGGGGGTTCAGATTACAGGCGATGGGACGCGAAGCGGAAGCGCAAACGGGTGGATGAAGGGATTGGACGCGTGACCACGACATTGGAGCCGGATGCGGCAACCCGGATCGAGACCGTGGAGATGCATACCGGGGGCGAGCCGGTACGCATCGTGACCGCGGGCTATCCGGCGATTCCCGGCTGCACCATCCTGGCAAAGCGCCGCCACGCCCGCGACCATCTCGACGCCTTCCGCCGTCTCATCATGTTCGAGCCGCGCGGCCACTACGACATGTACGGCGTGCTGCCGGTGGAACCGGACCTGCCCGGCGCCGACATGGCGGTGCTGTTCATCCATAACGAGGGCTACAGCACCATGTGCGGCCACGCCACCATCGCACTTGGCCGCTATGCCCTCGATCGCGGTCTGATCGCCGCCGGCGCGGACGGCCGCGCGCGCCTCAACCTGCAATGCCCCTGCGGCCTGGTCGAGGTGAGCGTGATCGCCGACGGCCCCTATCGCGGCCGCGTGAGTTTCCTCAGCGTCCCCGCCTTTGCCTTCGCCCTCGACCGCACGGTCGATATCCCGGGCCATGGGCCGGTGACGCTCGACATCGGCTATGGCGGCGCCTTCTACGCCCTCCTCCCCGCCAGCACCTTTGGCCTCGACGTACGCCAGTCGCGCACCCGCGACCTGGTGGCGGCGGCTGGCGCCGTCACCGCGGCGGTCAAGGCCCAGGTGCCGCTCAGCCACCCGGACGACCCGGATCTCGCCTTTCTCTATGGCACCATCCTCACCGACGGCGGCGACGGCAAGCACGACCCCAGCGCCAATATCTGCGTCTTCGCCGCCGACGAGGTCGACCGCTCGCCGACCGGCAGCGGCGTCACTGCAAGGCTCGCGCTGATGGCGGCGCGGGGCGAGGTGGCAACCGACGATTGGCGCCAGTTCGAGAGTGTCACCGGCGCGGTGTTCGACGGCAGGGTCGCCCAGCGCCTGAGCGCCGGCCCCTTCGCGGCGATCCGCGCCGAAGTGGCCGGCCACGCCTATTACACCGGCCAGGCGGTCTTCACCTGCGAGAACGCGGACCCGCTCAAAGACGGGTTCCTGCTCAAATGAGCTCCCAGCATGTCGCCGTGATCGGGGCCGGGGCCTGGGGCACCGCGCTCGCCCTCATCGCCCAGCGGGGCGGCTGCGCGGCAACGCTCTACGCGCGCCGCCCGGAACTGGCGGCCAGGATTGCCGTCACGCGGCGCAACGACGACTATTTGCCGGGGATCGACCTTCCCGCCGGGTTGACCATCACCAGCGATCTTGCCGCAGCGCTGAGCGCCGACGTCGTGCTCTATGCCCAGCCGGCGCAGCATTTCCGCACCTTCTGCCGGACGGCGCGGCCGCTCTGGAGCGCGGGCCTGCCGCTGGTGCTGTGCGCCAAGGGGATCGAGAGTGCAAGCGGCCTGCTGCTCCACGAGATCGCGGCTTCGGAACTGCCCGCGGCTCCGGTCGCAGCCCTCTCCGGTCCCAGCTTCGCGGCGGATGTCGCCAACGGCCTCCCCACCGCGGTCGCCATCGTAGCCGAGGATCCGGCCCTGGTGGCGCTGCTGATGCAGGCACTGAGCCACGGCGCCTTCCGACCCTACGGTGCCGAGGACCTGATCGGCACCGAGGTGGCCGGTGCGGTGAAGAACGTCTATGCCATCGCCTGCGGCCTGGTGATGGGGGCCGGTCTCGGCGACAACGCCCGCGCCGCGCTGATCACCAGGGGTCTCTCCGAGGTCACGCGCCTCGCTCTGGCCAAGGGTGGTCGCGCCGAGACCCTGATGGGTCTGGCGGGGTTGGGTGACCTGGTGCTGACCTGCTGCGGCCAGAAATCGCGCAATATGTCCCTCGGAATGGAACTCGGGCAGGGTAAAACGCTTGAAGCCGTGCTGGCCGCGCGCAAGAGTGTGGCGGAAGGCGTCACCACGGCACCGGCGGTGGTGGCTCTGGCCGACCGGCTGGGAATCGAGATGCCGATCGCGGCGGCGGTCAACCGCATTCTCCACGGCGGCAGCAGCCTTGGCGCCGAGGTGGAGGGATTGCTGGCGCGCCCGCTCCGGCGCGAGGCTTGACGCCAACAAGATCGACTTAGCCCGGAAGCGCCGGGCACGGCACGGAAGAGTGAGAACGGCATGAGCGTCACCCTGGACAAGATCCTGTGCGCCACCGACGGTTCGGCCGGCGCGGTCAAGACCGTGGCCTTCGCGGTGGAGCTGGCGCAGCGCCTCAGCCTGCCGCTGGCATTCATCGCGGTGGTCGATCCCACCGCCGACAATGCCCCGGTGATCTGGGACGGCGAGGCGATCCACGCCGGCAAGCTGCCGCCCGACAAGGCCTTGCTGAGTGCCATCGAGGCGGCGTTGCAGGCCGGGTTGCGCCGCATCGCCGCGATCCGCGCCCCCGGCGACGACATCGCCCGCACCATCGTCGACTATGCCGAGAAGAACTCCTACCACCACATTGTCACCGGTTCGGCCGGCCGGACCGGCGCGGCGCGGCTGCTGATCGGCTCGGTCGCCGCCGACGTGGTCACCTACGCGCATTGCCCCGTCACCGTGGTTCGGTGACAGGCATTACCAAGTCACCGTGGTTCGGTGAGCCGGACACGGAAATGTCATGGCCGCCCGGAAAATTCCGGTGGATTCGACGGCCGGCTTGTCTTATATGCCGATCCTGACTGCAACAGCCGGAAGGCTAAATTGATGTCCACCCTGTGTCTCCGACGACGATCGCTGACCACCGCTGACGGCAAGGCCGGGCGGGTGGCGGTATCGGCTGTGCGCGAGGCATAGGATAGCGGGGTGGCCGGGGACATGATCCCGGCGGCACCCCGGAGATCCGAAGCGGAGGCGGGCCGATACCCAGGCTCGCCCATCACTCAATCGCTTCCAGACAAGGATCTCCATCGATGACCAACGCTTCGGCGACCCAGTCGCTGCCGTTTTCCATCAAGCCTGAATCAGCCGCGCTCACCGCCGGCGTCGAGCGATTGCTCGATGCCGTGTTCGGGCGGGCGCGGTTCGACAAGGCGTCCTATCTCTACCGGGCCGGGGTGGCGCCGGTGCCCGCGCTATCCCATGTTGCCCTTGCCGGGACCGGCACGGCCGCGGAAGAGATCGTCGGCACCATCCGCTATTGGCCGATCCAGATCGGCGACAGTGGCCATTCGGCGCTGCTGTTGGGGCCACTCGGCATCACGCCGCGCCTGGCCGGCAAGGGGATCGGTCGCACCCTCACCTTCCGCACCCT
>JAEUKV010000254.1 GCA_016794165.1 Rhodospirillaceae bacterium | reverse complement strand
CGGCGTCATGAGCGCCATCTATCTCGAGGAGTTCGCGCCCAAGAACCGGGCCACGGAGCTGATCGAGGTCAACATCAACAACCTCGCCGCGGTGCCCTCGATTGTCTTCGGCCTGCTGGGCCTTGCCGTGCTGCTGGGCGTTTTCGGCCTGCCGCGCTCGGCCCCCCTGGTGGGCGGCATGGTGCTGTCGCTGATGACCCTGCCCACCGTGATCATCGCCACCCGCGCCGCCCTCAAGGCGGTGCCGCCCTCGATCCGCGAGGCCGCCTACGGGATCGGTGCCTCGCCGCTTCAGGTGGTGCTGCATCACGTGCTGCCGCTCGCCACCCCCGGCATCATGACCGGTGCCATCATCGGCCTCGCCCGGGCACTGGGCGAATCGGCCCCGCTGCTGATGATCGGCATGGTGGCCTTCATCGTTGACGTGCCGGGCGGGCCGACCGACCCGGCGACGGTCCTGCCGGTGCAGATCTATCTTTGGGCCGACAGTCCGGAACGCGCCTTCATCGAAAAGACCAGCGCGGGCATCATGGTGCTGCTGGCCTTCCTCATCACCATGAATGCCATCGCTATCTTCGTTCGCCGCCGTTTCGAGCGGCGCTGGTAAGGATCAGATCCATGAACGCCATCTCCCCCGCCCTCGCCAAGATGTACGGCCGCAAGGTCACGGTGCATTACGGCCAGAAACAGGCCCTGTTCGATGTCGACCTCGACATCCCGGAGCGCATGGTGACGGCGCTCATTGGTCCGTCGGGCTGCGGCAAGTCGACCTTCCTGCGCTGCCTCAACCGCATGAACGACGTGATCGAGGGCTGCCGGGTGGGTGGCGAAATCGTGCTCGACGGGCAGGACATCTACGATTCCAGCCTCGACGTGGTGATGCTGCGCGCCCGCATCGGCATGGTGTTCCAGAAGCCCAACCCGTTCCCGAAGTCGATCTACGACAATGTCGCCTATGGGCCGCGCATCCACGGCATGGGTTCCGGCAAGGCCGAACTGGACGCCATCGTGCAGGAAAGCCTGGAGCGCGCCGGCCTCTGGAACGAGGCCAAGGACCGGCTGGACCAGCCCGGCACCGGCCTTTCCGGCGGCCAACAGCAGCGCCTGTGCATCGCCCGCGCCATCGCGGTCAGTCCCGAGGTGATCCTGATGGATGAGCCCTGTTCGGCCCTCGACCCCATCGCGACGGCCAAGATCGAGGAGCTGATCGACGAATTGCGGGCCAATTTCACCATCGTGATCGTCACCCATTCCATGCAGCAGGCCGCCCGGGTCAGCCAGAAGACGGCGTTTTTTCATCTCGGCCAATTGATCGAATGGGGCGATACTGAGCAGATCTTCACCAGCCCGAAGGACGAGCGGACCCAGGGCTACATCACCGGCCGGTTCGGCTGAGGAGCGTTCGAGCATGCCACAGAAAGCCACCGACCATATCGTCAAGAGCTTCGACGACGAACTGCACAAGCTGCGCGAACAAATCCTGGCCATGGGCGGGCGCGCCGAGGCGCAGCTGGTCGACGCCATCTCCGCCCTTGCCAGGCGCGATTCGGAGAAGGCAGTCCGCGTGATTGAGAGCGACAAGGGGATCGATGCCATCGAGATGCAGGTGGCGCAGGACTCGCTGAAGATCCTCGCGCTCCGGCAGCCGATGGCCAAGGATCTGCGCGAAGTGGTGGCGGCGATCAAGATCTCCTCCGACATCGAGCGGATCGGTGACTATGCCAAGAACATCGCCAAGCGCGCCCTGCAGCTCAATCAGGCGGCACCGCTGAAACCGACCAGCTCGATCCCGCGCATGGGCGATCTCGCGGTCAAGCTGATCAGCGCGGTACTCTCGGCCTATGCCAATGACGATGCCGACGGGCTCATCGCCGCCTGGCGCTCGGACGAAACGATCGACGAGATGTACAATTCGCTGTTCCGCGAACTGCTCACCTACATGATGGAGGATCCGCGCAATATCGGCGCCTCCACGCATCTGCTGTTCATCGCCAAGAACATCGAGCGGATCGGCGATCATGCCACCAACATCGCCGAGACCGTGCATTTCCTGGTTCACGGCAAGCCGATCGACGAGACGCGCCCCAAGGGAGATACGACCAATGTTGCGATCAATGCCTGAACGTGCCCGCCGGCCGGATGCCTTGCGGGGCGACGCGATCGCGGATCAACGCGCCAAGCCCGTGGTCCTGGTGGTCGAGGACGAGCCGGCGCTGCTGACGCTGCTGCGCTACAATCTCGAGGCCGAAGGCTACCGGGTGGTCGAGGCGACGAACGGCGAAGAGGCACTGGTGCGGGCGCGCGAGGAGACACCGGATCTCATCCTGCTCGACTGGATGCTGCCGCTGGTCTCCGGCATCGAGGTCTGCCGCCAGATCCGCCGCACGCCGGAACTCAAGAGCGCCGCCATCATCATGCTGACCGCCAAGGGCGAGGAGGCGGACAAGGTGCGCGGCCTCGAAACCGGGGCTGACGACTATGTCACCAAGCCGTTCAGCCCCTCGGAACTGATGGCTCGTGCCAAGGCGGCGCTGCGTCGGGCGCGGCCGCAGGCGAGCGAGGAAAACCTCACCTATGCCGACCTCACCATGGACCTTGCCACCCATCGCGTGCGCCGCGCCAATCGCGACCTGCATCTGGGGCCCACCGAGTTCCGGCTGCTGAAATTCTTCATGGAGAACCAGGGCCGCGTCTTCTCGCGCGAGCAGCTGCTCGACCATGTCTGGGGCCGCGACATCTATGTGGAACCCCGTACGGTCGACGTCCATATCCGGCGCCTCAGGAAGGCGATCAATGTGGACGGCCTCCCCGACCTCATCCGCACGGTGCGCTCGGCCGGCTACGCCCTCGACATCGAAGGCTAGGCACCGCTCACCCCGCCTTGCTCAACGCCGCGAACACCCCGTCCCAATCGGCCGGGGGCGGTGCTGCGCGACAGGCGGCGATACGGTCCCGATAAACGTCATAGAGCGTGGCGAGGGTGTCGGGTGCCGCCTCCCGCGCCGCAGCCAGGGCGGCCTCCGCCGCGTCCCAATCCTGGGTGCGATAGGCGGCGAGCATCGCCTCGTGATGCGGCTGCAGGGCAAGATAGGAATTGGCCTTTGCCACCTGCTCGTCGCCCAGGCCCGCATAGATCCGCACTGGCAGGGCCTTGCCCTTCACGCGCACCAGATCGATCTCGAGAAGGGCGAAGTCCGGCACCGCGGCCGCCGTCTCCTCGCCGATCACCAAATCGAGGCCATAGGCGGGTGACAGCGCCTCCAGGCGCGAGGCGATGTTGACCGTGTCGCCCAGGACCGAATAGTCGAAGCGCTGGTCGGAACCCATATTGCCCACGCAACAGATGCCGGAATTGAGGCCGATACCGATCCGGATCTCGATCAGTTTCGCGCCGGTCCGGGCGGCTTCCTCGGCAAAACGCGCATTGATGCGGACAAGCTCGGCGCGCATGTCGAAGGCGGCGAGGACTGCCATGCGGCCATGGGGCTTGACGTCGATGGGGGCGTTCCAGAACGCCATGATGCAATCGCCGATATATTTGTCGATGGTGCCCTGGCGGTTCTGGATGACGCGCGTCATCGGGGTGAGGAAGGCGTTGATGACATGGGTGAG
>JAEUKV010000234.1 GCA_016794165.1 Rhodospirillaceae bacterium | reverse complement strand
AAAGCATCTTGTCAGGGACCGGCGACAATCCTGACCTCGGCTGCGGGCGCGTCAGCAAGAAAACGGCCGGCACAAGCGAATGTGCCGGCCGTCTTCCTCAGCAATGCAAGGTTCCTAGAACAGGCCTTCCACTTCCAGCTTGTCATTGAGCCGGATGTGGTTCGCGGATGGCACGCGCGGCAGGCCCGGCATGGTCATGATCTCGCCGCACACCACGACAATGAACTCCGCGCCGGCCGAGAGGCGGATCTCGCGGATCGGCACCACGTGATTGGAGGGCGCACCCTTCAGGTTGGGGTCGGTCGAGAAGCTGTATTGGGTCTTGGCCATGCAGACCGGGTAATGGCCGAAGCCCATCTTCTCGAACTCGGCGAAGCGGTCGCGCACCGCCTTGTCGGCGATGATGCCCTGCGCGCCGTAGAGCGTTTGGGCGATGGTGCGGGTCTTGTCCCAGAGCGGCATTTCGTCCGGGTAGAGCGGCTTGAAGCTACTGCTGGTGTCGGCGAGCTTGACCACGGCATGGGCCAGCTTTTCCGTGCCCTCAGAGCCGAGCGCCCAGTGGTTGCACTCGATCGCTTCCGAGCCCAGCTCCGCGCAGAGCTGGCGCACGGCGTCGAGCTCGGCATCGGTATCGGCCGAGAAGCGGTTGATGGCAACCACCGCCGGCACGCCGAACTTCTTCACGTTCTCGATATGGCGGGCCAGATTCTCGCCGCCCTTCTTCACCGCGGCGACGTTTTCCTTGCCGAGTTCTTCCTTGGCGACACCGCCATGCATCTTCAAGGCGCGGATGGTGGCGACGATGACCGCCGCCGCCGGCTTCAGGCCCGCCTTGCGGCACTTGATGTCGAAGAACTTCTCGGCGCCGAGATCGGCACCGAAGCCGGCCTCGGTGACGACATAGTCAGCAAGCTTCAGCGCGGTGGTGGTGGCGATGACCGAATTGCAGCCATGGGCGATGTTGGCGAAGGGACCGCCATGAATGAAGGCCGGGTTGTTCTCCAGCGTTTGCACCAGATTGGGCGCAATCGCATCCTTCAACAGCACGGTCATGGCGCCGTCGGCCTTGAGGTCGCGGGCATAGATCGGCTTCTTGTCACGGGTATAGCCGACGATGATGTTACCGAGGCGCTTGGTGAGATCGTTAAGATCGGTCGAGAGGCAGAAGATCGCCATGACTTCGGAGGCCACGGTGATGTCGAAGCCGTCCTCGCGCGGGAACCCGTTCGAGACGCCGCCCAGCGAATTGGTGATCTGCCGGAGCGCGCGGTCGTTCATGTCCATGACCCGGCGCCAGGTGACGCGGCGGGTGTCGAAGCCGAGCTCATTGCCCCAATAGATATGGTTGTCGATGAGGGCCGAGAGCAGATTGTGCGCCGAGCCGATGGCGTGGAAGTCGCCGGTGAAATGGAGGTTGATGTCTTCC
The DNA here is from genome assembly GCA_016794165.1 of Rhodospirillaceae bacterium. Lineage (GTDB taxonomy): Bacteria > Pseudomonadota > Alphaproteobacteria > Dongiales > Dongiaceae > Dongia. Next base: position 910 of record JAEUKV010000234.1, on the reverse strand, counting down.
ATCGGCACGACCTGGGCATAGCCGCCACCGGCCGCACCGCCCTTGACGCCGAAACAGGGCCCGAGGCTGGGCTCGCGCAGGCAGATGATCGCCTTCTTGCCGATGCGGTTGAGGCCGTCGCCCAGGCCGACCGTCGTCGTGGTCTTGCCTTCGCCGGCCGGGGTCGGGTTGATCGCCGTCACCAGGATCAGCTTGCCGTCCTTCTGGTTCTTCAGCGACTTCACATAATCCATCGAGATCTTGGCCTTGGTGTGGCCGAAGGGCAGCAGATGGTCTTCCTTGATACCGAGCTTCGCCGCCACTTCGCGGATCGGCTTCATTTTGGCTTCGCGCGCGATTTCGATATCGCTGCCGACCTTCTTGGACATGGAGATTCCCCTATGGATCGAGATGTGTCGTGCGGTCTTGCCGGGAGTCCGAACCGTCCGGCCGCATGGGGCTGAGACTAGGTCCGATTCCGCCCCGCCATCTGCCTAACGGCGACGGATTTTTGTCGATTTTGCGCCGTAGCCGATGTCGCCACGGCGTCATTTTCTCATCTAATGCGTTGGAATTCTCATCTTTCCGGTCATTCCCGCTCCAGGGGCCGGGTCAGGCAGGTAGGCCCCCCTTCGCCTGGCACGGAGATGGCATCGGCCTCGATCACATGGACCTTGCAGCCGGCCGCTTCCATGCGCGCCCTGGTTTCCGGATTGCCCTTTACCATCACCACCTCACGGGGGGCGATGGTGAGCACGTTGCAGCCCATGGAGGCGAACTCGCTGTCCGGCACTTCGACCAGGGTCTGGCCGCGGGAGAGCAGCCATTCCCGGAACGGGATCGGCATCAGCGGCGAATAGACCAGCTGCAGATCCTTGTCCAAGGGCGAGATTACCGACATCAGGTGAAAGACGTCGCTGGGCCCCTTGTA
>JAEUKV010000232.1 GCA_016794165.1 Rhodospirillaceae bacterium | reverse complement strand
ACCGGGCCAGTCTGCGAGCGCCTGCTCAGCGGCATGCGTCTCGCCGTGGCGGCGCTGGCCGAGGCCGGCAACAACCTCATCGTCGATGACGTGCTGATGGGCGCCGGGGCGGCGAGCGCCGATTACGCCCGGCTGCTGGCGTCCTATCGCTTCCATTGGGTGGGTGTCCACGCCGCGCTCGATATTCTGGAACAGCGGGAAAGCCAGCGGGCGGATCGCATGGTCGGCCTTGCCCGCTGGCAGTTCCCCCGGGTCCATGCGGGGCTCACCTACGATCTCGAGATCGACACCGGCGCGATGACTTCGGAAGCGGCCGCGGCGAAGATCAGGGACAGATTCAATCTCTAGGGCCGGATCGTCGCAGGCCCCGCCGCCCGCTTGCTGCAGCCCGCCTGCGACAGGTAGATTGGTCGCCATGACCGAGATCAAGCGCAGCGCCCCGTGCCGACCCGGCCTCGCGTACCTTGCGGGGCTGCTCGCGTTGGTGCTGCAAATCCTGGTCCCGGTACTGCCGCCCGCTGCCATGGCGAAGGCCATGGACCTCGCCGCCGCCTCGCCGGAAGAGGCCGCGAGCTTTGCTGCCACCTGCCTCGGTTTCGGTTCCGGCGACGACGGCGGGCCAGCGCCCGCCGAGCAGCACGCCAAATGTCCGGTCTGCCTTGGCCTTGCGCAAGCCAAGGGCTTCACCCCGACCGTGGTGGCGCTGATCCAGACCGCCAGCTATGCCATGCCGGCGCCGCCGGCACCCATGGCGGTCCCGACCGCCGTCTTCGCAGCCGCCGCCTTCGCCTCGCGGGCGCCGCCCCGGGCCTGAGCGACAGGCTATCGGCCGGCACCGGATGCCGGCCATCCACTTTCCATCAGGAGTGATCCCATGAACCGGCGCGTCCTGCTGGTTTCCTCCCTGGCCCTGGTGGCCGCGGCGGGAATCGGCGCCAGCTATTTCTTCAACGACCGCAAGATGGCGGAAACCCTCGCCGTCGGCGGACCTTTCAAGCTGATCGGCACCGATGGGCAGGAAGTGACCGAGGCGGCCCTCAAGGGCAAGTATGCGGTGTTCTTCTTCGGCTTCACCTTCTGCCCCGACGCCTGCCCCACGGCGCTCAACACCTTCTCCCTGATGATGGAGAAACTGGGGCCAACGGCAGAGCAGGTGCAGCCGGTCTTCGTCTCGATCGATCCCGCGCGCGACACGCCGGAGGCGATGAAGGAATATCTCGCCTCTTTCGATCCCCGGATCATGGGCCTCACCGGCACACCGGAATCGGTGGCCGAGACTGCCCGCATCTTCAGGGTCTACTACAAGAAATCCGGCGAGGGCGATTACTACCTGATGGACCATTCCACCGCGATCATCGTCATGAGCCCGGAATACGAATATGCCGGGGTCATGAACGGCGCCATGAGCGTCGACGAGATGACCGCGCGGCTCCTCGAAATCATGCAAAAAGGCTCCTGAGATGATGCGTATCCACCTGACCCGTTTCCTTGCCGCCGCTTTCATGGCGGTGGCGGCCCTCGCCACGCCGGCGCTCGCCCATGATCAGCAATTGGGCGATCTCCTGCTCCATCATCCCTGGGCACGGGCGACCCCCGGCGGCGCCAAGGCCGGTGCCGCTTATCTGCGGATCGAGAATCACGGCGACACCGCCGACACGCTGATCGGTGCCAGCGCCGATATCGCCGCGCTTGTCGAGATCCACATGATGTCGATGGAAAACGACATGATGGTGATGGGGCCAGCGGGCGAGGTCGAGATCCCGGCTCACGGCACCGTCGAGTTGAAGCCGCACGGCCTCCACATTATGCTGATGGGATTGAAGCGGCCGCTCAAGGAAGGCGAGACCGTGCCGGTGACGATCACCTTTGCCAGGGCCGGCAGCATCGTCCTCGAGGTCAAGGTCGAGGCGATCGATGCCACCGGCGAGGGCGGCATGGAGGGCGATGCCGAGGAGCACTCGCACTGAATACGGAGTTGGGTTGAACGCGGTCTCCGAGCACAGGAAAGACAGGTTCCCGACCCGACGCGGATTCGTCACGGCGGCGGCGCTCATCGGCGGCGCCGCCGTTCTTCTCGGTGGCTATCGGCTCGCCATGGATTGGCTCGACGCTCATGGCGCCCGCGAAGGAGCCCGCCATTATGCCGCCCATTGCGCCGCCTGCCACGGCCCCACGCTTGGCGGCCAGAACGGCTGGCAGAGTGCCGGCTGGCAGAACCAGGACGGAGGGGACTGGCCCGCCCCGCCCCTCGATGCCGCCGGCCACGCCTGGATGCATGACGACGGGGCCCTGTTCCTGCATACGAAGAACGGCTCAGCCCGCTCGCCCATGCCGGCCTTTGCCGACACCCTGAGCGACAACGAGATCTGGCAAATCTTCGCCTATGTGAAGTCGCGCTGGCCGGAAAGCCTGCGTGAATTCCAGCGCGCGGGCGACCCTTATGCCGATCTTCCGGCGGACCTGCCCAGCGACTGGACCTACCCGCCCGCCTGCGAGCCCGGCGCCGCGCCAGGCGGCGCGCTCTAGAGCAGCTTCGCCAATGCGTGATCGACCACCTTGCGCATCACGCTGGGCAGGGCGACGTCGCCCAGTTGGTCGATGCCCACCCAGCGATAGCGCGGATCGGCCTTGACCCCCGTCGCCGCCAGCACCGTGAGCGACAGGGCGAAATGGGTGAAGACATGCGTGACCTGCCCGTCGAGCCGGCGCCATTTCGCGGCAACG
>JAEUKV010000205.1 GCA_016794165.1 Rhodospirillaceae bacterium | reverse complement strand
CGGCCGGAGATCGTGCGGGTGGTGGAATGGGCGGCCGGCAACGGCGATCGCTCGGAGAACGGCGATTACATCTATGGCAAGCGGCGCCTGCGCGAGATCGACCGGCGCCTGCGTTTCCTCGACAAGCGTATCGCCGCTGCCGAACCGGTCGATCCGGCACAGCAGAAGAACCGCGACCGGGTATTCTTCGGCGCCACCGTCACCTATGCCCGCAAGGATGACCGGGAGGAGACCGTGACCATCGTCGGCATCGACGAGACCGAAAGCGAGGGCAGTCGCATTTCGTGGATCTCGCCGGTGGCGCGCGCCCTGATGAAAGCCAGCGTCGGCGACACGGTCATGCTGCGATCCCCCGGCGGCGCCGAGCCGCTGGAGATCCTTGCCATCAGCTACCCGGAAGGCTGATCAGACCCAGCCGCCATCAACGGTGAATTCCTGCGCCGAGCACATCCTGGAATCGTCGGCGGCAAGGAACAGCACCATGCGGGCGATGTCGACCGGCATGACGCGGCCGGCGAGGCATTGCTGGCGGTCGATTTCCGCCTCGCTTTCGGCATTGACCCACAGAGTCAGCTGGCGCTCGGTCATCACCCAGCCGGGAACCACCGTGTTGACGCGGATATTGTCCTTGCCGACATCGCGCGCCATGCCGCGCGTCAGACCATGGATCGCTGCCTTTGCGGTGGTGTAGGCCGGCATGCCGCCCTGCCTCGCCTTCCAGCTCATCGAACCGATGTTGACGATGGATCCGGCCTTCTTTGCCATCATGCCGGGCAGCACCGCCTGCATGGTGAAGAACATCGGTCGCAGGTTGATCGCCATGCGGTCGTCCCAGTAATCGGCCGTGGTGTCCTGCCATTTGTGGCGCTGGTCGTTGGCAGCGTTGTTGATCAGGGCGTCAACGGGACCCAGTCGCCCAATGACATCGGCGATCGCCTGCTGCAGCGCCGGAATGTCCGTGATATCGCACCGGATGAACAGTGGCTGGCGGCCATATTGCGCCTGCAGACTATCCAGCAGCTTGCGGCTGCCTGCTTCGTCGATATCGACGAAGGCAACCCGGCTTCCCTGCTGAAGAAAGCACTCGACGATATTGGCGCCGATACCGGTGCCGCCGCCAGTGATGAACACCACCTTGTCCTTGAGGGAGGGATAGTGGCCGAGTGATGAAAGATCCATGTTGCTACCCTGTGGTCTTGAGGTCGATGAAGGCAATGCCAGTAGCGTCTCGGGGGGTGTCTCAGGGAACCGCGATGGGACGCCGGGCGGCGGGGCCTTTCCGCGCCGCCGCCACCAGTCGGACGATCCGACCGGTATCGCGCAAGAGCGCGCGCACTGCAAGCCGTGCCGATTCCGGCTTGCGGTTGCGGATCGCCAGCAGGATCTTGCGATGGCCCGGCAGGGTGCGGCCGATATCCCCGCGCTGGCTGGCAGTATAGGCGAACATGCTGCCCAGGGCGGATTCGATCACCAGGCCGAGCGGCACCAGCAATTCATTGCCGGCGGCGAGCAGGATCGCCTGGTGAAACCGGACATCGGCAGCGTTCCAGGCGCTGAGGGATTTCGCCTCAGCCATCTGCCGGAAGGCAGCCTCGATCTCGGCCAGCTGTTCGGGGGTGCGATTGGCCGCCGCCAGGGCCGCCGTCTCCGGTTCCAGGATCTCGCGGACCTGCTGCATGTGCACCAGGAAGTGGACCGGATTGGCGGCGGCGCAGTACCAGGCGAGAACATCGCGGTCGAGCAGGTTCCACTGCGACCGCGGCTGTACGCGCGAGCCGATCTTGGGGCGCGAGAGAATGAGGCCCTTGGCCATCAGCATCTTGATGGCCTCGCGCACTGCGGTGCGGCTGACGCCGAAGCTTTCGCACCATTCCGCCTCGTTGGGAAGCAGCGTGCCCGGTGCGAACTCGCCATTGAGGATACGCGCGCCGATGTCCTGGGCGAGGCTGCGGTGCAGGCTGCGCCGCACCGGCGGCGGCAGCGCGACAGCGGGTTTCTTCGGTTTCATCGCTGGCTTCTCCCCGCCCCGCTTAGTCTGTCGCGCCGCCCGATCGGTTTTTGGGCCGTGATGTTTTGATCCCATAACACAGTTGTATTATTTATCATACAAACGAAGATTGCCGCTCGATCTATTGTATGATAAAAGCGACGATCTTGTTTTGTCAAAGCACCTACAAAAATCGGGTGCATTGGTCCTCCGGGAGGAATCGACATGAAACCGCGCTGCGCCTGGCGTCGACCTTACGCCTGTCCCGTCCCTTGCGCTGTCCCCTGTCTTGTTCATTGAGTGGCAATCCGCTCATTGATCACCGAAATGTGTCGCCGTGCCGGTCATCGGCGAATCTAGAATTGGCGTGGCTGGCAAGTGGACTTCGGCCACGACAAGCCCGATCAACAGACCGGATCAACCAAACATTGGGAGGTATCTCGTGACGTCATTGAAATCCCTGCTTGCCGCGGCGGTCCTTGGCCTGATGGGCTTGGCGCCGCTTGCCGCGACCGACGCCCTGGCCCAGGACAAGGGCCTTATCGGCATCTCCATGCCGACCAAGTCCTCGGCCCGCTGGATCGACGACGGCAATAACATGGTGAAGGTCTTTACCGAGAAGGGTTACGAGACCGACCTGCAATATGCCGAGGACGATATCCCCAACCAGCTCGCCCAGATCGAAAACATGATCACCAAGGGCGTCAAGGTCCTGGTGATCGCCGCCATCGACGGCACAACCCTCTCCCAGGCGCTGCAGCAGGCGGCCGATTCCGGCATCAAGGTCATCGCCTATGATCGCCTGATTCGTGATTCCGGCAATGTCGACTACTACGCCACCTTCGACAATTTCCAGGTCGGCGTCCTGCAGGCGACCTCGCTCACCGACGCGCTCGGCCTTGATGAGGGCAAGGGGCCCTTCAACATCGAACTGTTCGGCGGTTCGCCCGACGACAACAACGCCTATTTCTTCTACGACGGTGCCATGTCGGTGCTGCAGCCCCATATCGACAGCGGCAAGCTGGTGGTGCAGAGCGGCCAGATGGGCATGGATACCGTGGGCACGCTGCGCTGGGACGGCGCCGTGGCCCAGGCCCGCATGGACAATCTGCTCTCGGCCTATTACAGCGACAAACGGGTCGACGCAGTCCTGTCGCCCTATGACGGCCTCTCCATCGGTATCCTCTCATCGCTCAAGGGTGTGGGATATGGCAGCGGCGATCTGAAGATGCCTTACGTCTCGGGCCAGGATGCCGAGGTCCAGTCGATCAAGTCGATCCTCGCCGGCGAGCAGTACTCGACGGTCTTCAAGGATACCCGCGAGCTTGCCAAGGTGACGGCCGAGATGGTCGACGCCCTGCTGGCCGGCCAGGAAGTGCCGATCAACGACACCAAGACCTACGACAACGGGGTCAAGGTCGTTCCGTCCTACCTGCTGAAGCCGGTGAGCGTCGATGCCGGCAACTGGAAGGAAATCCTGATCGGCAGCGGCTATTACACCGAAGACCAGATCCAGTAGCGTGAAGCGCGGCCGCGCCTGCCCGGCGACGGGCGGAGCGCGGCCGACTTCTCCGACCAGAATTCCTCTGGCCGATATCCCTCAAGGTTGAAATCCTGGGCCGGGTCTGATGTGGTGACAGGCGATCAGGATCGCCGGCCGACATCCGGTTTGACGTCCTGACGCAACCAAGCGGCATCGATGGACCATATCGCAGCAAATGCCGGCAAGGCGCCGATTCTGGAGATGCGGGGGATCACCAAGACCTTCCCCGGCGTCAATGCGCTCGACAACGTGCACCTCTCGGTCCGCGCGGGAGAGATCCACGCCGTGGTGGGCGAAAACGGGGCCGGAAAATCGACCCTGATGAAGGTTCTCTCGGGTGTTTATCCCCATGGCAGCTATTCCGGCGAGATCCACTTCGCCGGCGAAGAGCGACGCTTTCGCGACATTGCCGACAGCGAACGGCTCGGCATCATCATCATTCACCAGGAACTTGCCCTGGTGCCGCTGCTCTCGATCGCCGAGAACATCTTCCTCGGCAACGAGCCGGCGAACGGTGGGGTGATCAACTGGCCGCTCGCCTTCGCGCGCACCCAAGCGCTGCTGAAGAAGGTCGGCCTCAGGGAATCGCCCGACGAGCTCATTACCAATCTGGGCGTCGGCAAGCAGCAACTGGTCGAGATCGCCAAGGCCCTGGCCAAGGAAGTGAAGCTGCTGATCCTCGACGAACCCACCGCCAGTCTCAACGAAAGCGACAGCGACGCGCTGCTCAACCTGCTGATCGAGTTTCGCGCCCAGGGTATCTCTGCGATCCTCATCTCCCACAAGCTCAACGAGATCATGAAGGTGGCGGACACGGTCACCGTGCTGCGCGACGGTGCCACGGTGGACACGCTGGACTGCCATGGGGGCGCGGTCAACGAGGACCGCATCATCCGCTCGATGGTCGGGCGCGAACTCACCGATCGATATCCGAGGCGCGTACCGAAGATCGGCGAGCCGATCCTTGAGGTCAGCAATTGGGTGGTCCATGACGCGGTCCACGCCGACCGGCTGAAGATCAAGGGCGTCGACTTTCATGTCCGCAAGGGCGAGGTGGTGGGAATCGCCGGGCTGATGGGATCCGGTCGCACGGAACTCGCGATGAGCCTGTTCGGCCGCTCCTACGGTCAGAACATCAGTGGCGAGGTCAAGGTGCACGGCCGCCCGGTCGATGTCGGCACTATCGAAAAGGCCCTCCGTCATGGCATTGCCTATGCCACCGAGGACCGCAAGACCTATGGCCTAATTCTGATTGAGGACATCAAGCGCAACGTTACGCTGGCCAATTTGCCCGGCGTTTCGCGCCATGGCGTGATCGACGATGGTCGCGAGCTGACCGTTGCCAACAAGTACCGGCGCGACCTCAATATCCGCTGTCCCAGCGTCTTCCAGCAGACAGTCAACCTCTCGGGCGGCAACCAGCAGAAGGTGGTGCTCTCGAAATGGCTGTTCGCGGGCCCGGAGATCCTGATCCTGGACGAGCCCACCCGCGGCATCGATGTTGGCGCCAAGTACGAAATCTATACCATCATCAATGCCCTGGCGGAGGCCGGCAAGGGCATCGTGGTGATTTCATCGGAGATGCCCGAATTGCTGGGAATATCAGACCGGATCTATGTGATGAACGAGGGCCGAATCGTGGACGAGATGCCGACCGGCGAAGCCTCGCAGGAAAAAATCATGCGGGCGATCATGAAGTCGTGGGAAGAATAAGATGACCGAGCACTTGGCAGGATCGGAAGGCGGTGCACGGCACGGCAGCCTGGCGAAGTTCATCAGGAGCAACATCCGCGACTACGGATTGCTGCTGTCGCTGATCGCGATCATGGTGTTCTTCCAGTTCATGACCAACGGTACGCTGTTCAAGCCGCTGAACCTGACCAACCTGGTGCTGCAGAACAGCTATATCATCATCATGGCGCTGGGCATGCTGCTGATCATCGTCACCGGGCATATCGACCTTTCGGTAGGATCGGTGGCCGGTTTCGTCGGCGCGGTGGCGGCGGTGCTGATGGTGCAGTACCAGGTGCATTTCCTGCTGGCAGCGGTGATCTGTCTGGCCATCGGCGGCGGCATCGGCGCGGCCCAGGGCTATTTCGTCGCCTATCACAAGATACCTTCCTTCATCGTCACCCTGGCCGGCATGCTGGTGTTCAAGGGCCTCGCACTCTTCATTCTGAAGGGCAAGTCGGTCGG
>JAEUKV010000166.1 GCA_016794165.1 Rhodospirillaceae bacterium | reverse complement strand
TCGGCCAGGGTGTGATGCGAGATGTTGAGGAAGAAGCCGACGCTGGCATTGGATTTGCGGATGCGGCGCAGGGTCTGGATGCAGCGGAACAATTGCATGTTGTCGATCGCGGTCACCAGGCCGTGGCGTTCGGCGAGCTCGATATACTGTTCCGGGATGAGCACCCTGCCATCGGCCACGCGGACGCGGGAGAAGCATTCGAAATAGCGGCGCTTCCTCTGCGGCAGACTGACGATCGGCTGCAGGGCCAGCTCGACGCCATTCTCGCGCAGCCCATCGCGCAGCGCGTCCAGGATCTCGTCCTCGCCGAGGTCATAGGCCACCGGCGGCATCGGGATACTGGCGTTGCTGCCGGCCGTGGCAGGCGTCGCGGGTGCCGCAGCCTGTGCCGCAGGGGGCGCGCGCAGCGGCTGGTCGAGCGGGATATCCATGGCCGCCGCGCCGGAACCTGGTTCCGGTTTGCTCACCACCAGCTTGGGTCCCGGTTTGGGAGCCGACGTCTCCTTCGGCGCAGAAGCCGGTGCCGGGGGCGGCGCCTTGCCGGCGGTGCGCGAGGAATAGAGCTGCTCGATCAGCTTCTGCAGGACCTTCACCTCGGCCACCACGCCGCCCACATCCTGCTGCGGTGTGCTGGCGAGATTGGCAAGGGTCGCGCGCAATTGCAGTAGATCGTCCTCCAGCCGGCGCTGATCGCGCAGCACCGCGGCGAGCTGGCGCCCGATCACGGCGAGGTCCAGGGCCTGGTCGCGGCTGCGCCGCTCGGCAAGGGCCGATTGATGCAGCAGGCCCCCGGCCAGGAAGAGGAATCCCCCGGCGATGGCGCCAAGGACCGGCGAGACGCGCGGCATGAAGGCCGGCAGCCAGATGGCAAGGCCCACCGCGGCCAGGACATAGAGTAGGAAAATCAGGAAATGGGCGCGCTGACTCATGGCAAAGGTCTCATGGCACTAGCACTATCCGCTGTGGGGCGGTGCCGCCACCGAAAAATCGCGGCATGACCGGTTCGGAACTCATCTGAAATCGGCGCCGATCGCCGCGTCGATCGTGGCGAAGCCGTCCGCCGCCAGCAATCCCGGCAGGTCGGCAAGGATGCGCCGCACCAGCCCCGGCCCTTCGAAGACGAGGGCGGAATAGAGCTGCACCAGGCTGGCGCCGGCGCGGATCTTGGCATAGGCGTCGGCGGCGCTGGCGACGCCGCCCACGCCGATGAGCGGCAGCCTGCCCTCGGTCAGGCGGTACATGTCGCGCAGCAGCGCGGTGGCGGGTGCCATCAGCGGGGCGCCGGACAGCCCGCCGGCTTCTGCGGCCAGGACGGGATCCAGTTCCGGCGGCCGCGCGATCGTGGTGTTGCTGACGATGAGGCCGTCGAGGCCGTGCAGCAGCGCCACCTCGGCGATGTCGATGCGATCTTCCGCGGTGAGGTCGGGTGCGATCTTGAGCAGCAGCGGCGGCCTGGCGGAGAGGGCGTCGCGCGCAGCACGCGCGCGCTCGACCAGGGCCACCAACGGTTCCTTGCCCTGCAGCGCCCGCAAGCCCGGCGTGTTGGGCGAGGAGACATTGATCACCAGGTAGTCGGCCAGCGGACCGAGGGTGGCGATGCCCGTTTCGTAATCGGCGGCGGCGTCCTCGGTCTCTTTGTTCTTGCCGAGATTGACGCCGACGATTCCGTCGCCTCTCACCCGCTTGCGCAGCCGCGCAGCGACGGCCTCCATGCCGTCGTTGTTGAAGCCCATGCGATTGATGATGGCGCGGGCGCCCACCAGGCGAAAAAGGCGTGGGCGCGGATTGCCGGCCTGCGGCCGCGGCGTCACGCTGCCGATCTCGACAAAGCCGAAGCCGAGGGCCAGGGCGCCGGCGATGGCTTCGGCGTTCTTGTCGAAGCCTGCGGCGAGTCCGAGCGGATTGGGAAAGACGCGGCTCCAAATGATTTGGCGCAAGGCGTCATGGCCATCGCCTGCAGCTGGTGCCGGTATCGCACCCGCGCGCGGACAGGTTTGCAGCGCTCGCACGGCGAGCCGGTGTGCGCGCTCGGCGTCAAGCTGAAAGAGGATGGGCCGCAGCAGCGGATAGAGCCAGTCTGGAAACGCCATGATATGCGGGTGTGCCCAATGGAAGGATCAGATGCGTTTGGACCTAGCCCAGCGATGTCGTCGCGGCAAGTCCGCGCCGGGGATGCTGGCTGTCGGCAAACTCACTTTGTGGCGCAGCCGAAATAGTATCTCCATGTTGCAGCTGCTGCCTGAGAACAAATGAAACGGCATTTATTCTTATTGCGCGCAAGTATTCATTACAACCAATTATCTGCAAATCAGATGTTCTTTCCGCGCGACAGCTTTGCTAGAGTGATTAAGTCCTCATTAGGAATGCGCCTCGCTTCGGGGGGAGCGGCGCAGGGGTTGAGGACCGGTGGCCGCCCATGGATCGGGACGTCCGCCAGGAGAGGCTTGGCGCTGGGGCTGCAGAAAGCGAGTCGTGTTCTGACGTAACGTTAGGAGACGCGATCGTGTCAGTACCCATGTTGCAACATGCCGATGTCTGGCGCGGCATCGATCGGCTCGCCGCCAAACACGGTCTGTCTGCTTCCGGCCTCGCGCGCCGTGCCGGCCTCGACCCGACGGCCTTCAATCCATCCAAGCGCATCACACGGGAAGGCCGACCGCGCTGGCCAAGTACCGAATCCCTTTCCAAGGTCCTGACCGTGACCGGCGAGCCGTTCCTGGATTTCGTGCTGCTCACCGGCGCCCATGGGGGCGACGCCGCCAGCAACGGCCATGCCGCCGCCGGCTTCGACCAGCCCGCCGTGGGCGGGCGGGTCACGCACCGCTCGACCGCCCGGACCATCCCGGTGATGCCGCTGGAACGGTTGGCCGGAAGCGAAAATTTCTCCCCTGCCGGCCTGCCGATCGGACCGGGCTGGGGCCATCTCGACTTTGAGGGCAGCGTTGACCGCGATGCCTTCGGGATCGAAATCGTCGGTGCCGAGTTTGACCCCATTTTCCGTGACGGCGATACCGTGATCGCGAGCTGCAAGGCCGAGATTCGCCGCGGCGACCGGGTTGTGCTCTGCCTGACCGCGGGCGGCACGCTGCTGCGCAAGGTGGTGCGCCACGATGCCGACGGCTATTACACCGAGACCATCCGCCCCTCCGGCCAGCAGCAATTCCTGCCCCAGGACCAGATCCGCTTCGCGGCGCGGATCCTCTGGGTCAGCCAGTAGGGCTGGCCAACAGGCCGCCCGGCGGCAGAACCCCCATCGTCGGAATCCTCCCAAACGCTCTTTCATGATCAGAGTGTTCATGATATGTTCTCTTTCTGGCTGACAGCGGAAAGGGAAGCCGATGCAACAGGTGCAGTCACGGGGATCGACTCCGGCCGAATCGCCGGCATGGGAGGTGGATGGGCGGTGCCACGAGCGCCTGCCCGAAGCCGTCCGGCGCCAGCAGCGGTTCGGCAGCGCGGCCGCGGCGACACTCGCCGAGGCGGTTGCCCACCGCCGCGAGATTGACCGCGCCGCGGTGCAACTGGGCCGCCGGATCGCCGGGGCGCGGCCTCGCGACGGCGGCGATGGCGGCAACGGGTCCATGGTCCTAGGCGCCTCCGCAGACCCAGCGGTGAAACTCGAAGATGGCGACAACTGGATCAGCCTGCGCGATGCGGGGCTGGCCGTGCTTGCGTTGATCGCGGATCAGCGCGGTGGCGTACCGCGGGACCACGGCTGATCATCGCCGGTCCCGGACCGGCGATCGGTCGCAATGCTTGACGCGCCGGGAAGAAGCGGCCTAGCGTTTGACTTTCAGCAATGGCGATGCGACCGGACTGCCTTGTCGGTAAGGTTGGCGGCAGGTTTGTCGTTCGCGTCGTCGCGGTGAGTGAGGCGCGCCATGGAACAATGGCATTTCGTCGACGGCAAATGGGTCACCGGCAATCCGCCGCTGATGCGGGCGTTCGATCATGCGACCTGGCTCATGGGCGGCATCTTCGACGGTGCGCGCGCCTTCGATGGTGTGACCCCGGATCTCGAACTGCATTGCCGGCGTGCGATCCGTTCCGCGCTCAATGTCGGGCTGCGTTCCCCCCTCTCTGCCGGCGAAATCGAAGAGATCTGCCGCGACGGCATCGCCCGTTTCCCGCGCGGCAGCCATCTTTATCTGCGGCCTTTCATGTGGTCCGAGGATGGCTGGATGGCACCCGATCCGGCGAGCACGCGCATCTGCATCTCCGTGGTACTCACCCCGCTGCCCGATCCCGTGGGCAGCAGTGCGATGATCTCGCGCTTCCGCCGGCCTTCGCCGGAGACCGCGCCCACCGATGCCAAGGCGGTCTGCCTCTATGCCCAGGCCGGGCGCGCTTCCGCCGAGGCCCGCGCGCGCGGCTTCGACGAGGCGGTGATGCTGGATCCGCTGGGCAATGTCGCGGAATTCGCCTCTGCCAATCTGTGGATCGCCAAGGACGGCGCTGCCATCACGCCGGCGGCAAATGGCTGCTTTCTCAACGGGATCACGCGCCAGCGCCTCATCCGCCTGTTCATGGCGGCGGGCATTCCGGTCTATGAGCGCACGCTCCTGCCGCAGGATATCCTGGAAGCCGACGAGATTTTCTCGTCGGGCAATTTCGGCAAGGTCATGCCGATGAACCGCATCGAGGACCGCAAGCTGGAGATCGGCCCGATCTTCCGCCGGGCCCGCCAGCTCTACATGGATTTCGCCCACGGCGATCTGCGCTCGGCGGCGTAGGGTTCATCGGGGGTTCATCGCGCGGAGCGCAATCGTTCCACACCCCCCCCCGCCCCGACCCTCCCCCTCAAGGGGGGAGGGGGAAGAAGTCGACTTCCGATGTCCAGGCGAACTCGCCCTGGTCCTCTCCCCCCCCTTGAGGGGGAGAGCTAGAGAGGGGGGGTGTTGTCCGACCGAATGTCCGCCGTTCCGTGAAAAACCGATCGACGCTGCGTTACAGCGTCATGTGACGCGCGCGGGCGCCGCGTTCGATGGCGGCAGCGACCAGCTTGCCGACCTTCAGTTCAAACCGGATCATGTCGAGCAGGCGCGCCTCTTCCTGGCTGACCTTGCCATCGGCGGCGGCCACGTCGCAGGCCAGCGCATAGGCGGTCTCGCGCAGCTTTTCCGGCAGCGAGTCGGCGATCTTCTTCAGCACCGCGTCGAGCCCGTCCTTGCCGTTGAGGATGTCGATGCAGGAGGCCGAGGTCTTGGCGATCTGCGCGCGGTCGTAATCGCGGAAGATCGGCAGGTGGCCGACGATGTCGCCGATCGAGGACATTTCCGCGTCGGTCATCTCGCGGTCGGCCGCCGACACCAGGATCATGGTGTAGATGAGGGCCGTGTGGTGATTCATGGTCGGCATGTCGCTCGGTCCTGTCTGAAAAACTGTCTGGTTTGAAAATGTACCGGCGTCGCCGCGCGGCGGCATCCCGGTGCCAAAGTCGCGGCCACAATAGCGGGGCGCCGGGTTGCGCTCAACCCCTCGAGAATCGTGTCGAATCAAGCATCACGCTGTTCGCCGCGCGATCCCAGAAAGCCGGATATGAGCACGATGGCAGCCTTGAGGCCGATCCGTTCCACGCTGACCTCGGCCGGGAAGGCGGTAAGCAGGCGCGACGGCATGGCCTTGTCGAGCAAGACGAAGACACCCTGGTCATCGGCCCGGCGGATGAGGCGGCCGAACGCCTGCTTGAGCTTGAGGCGCGTCAGCTGGTCCTCATAGGCGCTGCCGCCGAAGGCCTGGCGGCGGGCGCGGTGGAGGAGGTCCGGGCGTGGCCAGGGCACCCGGTCGAAGACGATGAGGCGGAGTGCATCCCCCGGCACGTCGACCCCGTCGCGCACCGCATCGGTCCCGAGCAGGCAGGCATCGCGGTCGCCGCGAAAGATGTCGATCAGGGTCGCGTTGTCCATGGCGTCGACATGCTGCGACAGCAGATTGAGCCCCGCCGCCTCCAGCGCGGGGGCAATCCGCCGGTGCACCTCGCGCAGGCGCTGGATCGCGGTGAAGAGGCCGAGCGCACCGCCGCCCGCCGCCAGGAACAGGGTGCGGTAGGCCGCGGCCACCTGCGCCATGTCGTCCTTGTCGAGATCGTTGACGATCACGACCCGGGTCTGCCGGGCATAGTCGAAGGGCGAGGGGACCCGCAGGCGATAGGCGGGCAAGGGGAGGTGCGACGTGCCGGCGCGGATCTCGGCACCCTCCCACGCCACTTCCGAGCCGCTGCCGTCGGTGAGCGTCGCCGAGGTGATGACGATGCCATGGGCAGGCTTCATCACCGCCTCGGCAAAGGGCGCGGTGGGATCGAGAAAATGCCGGAACATGCCGACATCGATCTCGCGCCCGTCGCTGCGCTCAAGGCCGAACCAGTCAACGAAGACGGGTGGTCGATCATCGTCGGGCAACGGGTCGGTCAATGCCTTCAGCATCTGGCGCCAGGCACCGACCTCGTTCTCCGCGCGCCGCATCAGGCCGCGCGCCATCGCATCCAGCCGCTGGCGCTGGGCGCTCTCAAGATTTTCCGCTTCCTCGTCCAGGCGCCGCAGCAGCTTCGCCGCCAGTTTCTGCATCGGCTCCAGCAACTGCCGGAGTGCCCTGTCGAGGGTAACGCTGGCCACCGCGATCTCTGTCTCGATGGGCTGCGTGGCGCATTCCAGTCTATAGCCGCTTCGCGGGCTTGTGCTGCGCGCCAGGACCTGGTGCCGCACGGCGAGGAGGAAGCGTTCGGTGGCCCCCATGGGCTGCCGGTCGGCAAGGCGCTGTTGCCATCCTTCACCAGCCAGGGACTTCCCGGCGGCGAGAATGGCGTCGACCAGTTCGGGCATCTCGGCATCGTCGAGGATGAGATCGTCAAGCCGCCGCTTGAGGCCACGCGCGCGGCTGGAGCGGCCGCCTTCGGCTCCCAGCAGCCAGCGCCTAAGATCGGCCGTCTCCTGGCCGGTAAGATGCGCGGCGAAGGCGCTGTCGGTGGCGCTGAACAGATGATGCCCTTCGTCGAAGACATAGCGGGTGGGCAGACGTTGATCATCGCCGCCGTTGAGGGCGGCCTGGATCATCACCAGGGCATGATTGGCGATGACGATCTCGGCCTTCCTGGCCTTGCGCGCCGAGCGTTCGATGAAACAGCGTGTGTAGTGCGGGCAGGCGGCATAGATGCATTCGCCGCGCCGGTCGGCCAGCGCCAGGCTGCGCCCGTGCCCGATGAGGTCGGGCAGCCAGCCGGGGAAGTCGCCACCCACCATGTCGCCGTCCCGCGTCGCCATGGCCCAGCGCGCGGCGAGGCCGAAGGCCACCGCGTCGATGGGCCGTGACGAAAGCTGCGCCCCCATCTCGGCGAGGTTGAGCAGGCAGAGATAGTTCTCGCGCCCCTTGCGGATCACGACCTTCTGCGCTTTCAGCGCGGGATTGGGATAGAGCCGGTCGAGCTCCTGGTCGATCTGGGTCTGCAGATGCCTGGTGTAGGTGCTGATCCAGACCGGGCCTTGATTGCGCTGGGCCCAGAGGCTCGCCGGTGCGATGTAGCCCAGGGTCTTGCCCACACCCGTGCCGGCCTCGGCCAGCACGACATGGGGCGCCCCTTCCTCCGAGCGAGGCACGAAGGCCGGCACCAAGCCGGCCGCGAAATCGGCCTGGGCCGGGCGCTGCTCGGCACCACCACCGTTTGCCGCTCCGATGAGTTCGGCAAGGCGCCGCCTGGTCTCGTCAGCCTGGATCGGCTGGTGGTCGGGCTCCGGCGGCGGTGCGCCATCGGTCCATTCGGGAAGGTCGTCCCAGATGTTGATCCCCGGGGCCCCGATGCCGCCATCGCCTTGGAAGTCGAGGGCGCGCAGCACCAGCGGTCCCCACGACCAGCCCGACCGCGCCATCGCCCAGGCGAGACCTGTCACCCGGCGGCGCTGTTTGGCAAGCGCTGCCAACTCGCCCAGCAGCCGCCGTGCCGCTTCATGGAGGCCGCGCACTTCGCCCAGGGCATCGTGATGCGAAGGCACGGGCAGGCCGAGGGCGGTGATGATCCCTTTGGGCGTTGGCAGGCAGAAACTCGCCGGCCGCACGAAGGCATAAAGTTCGAGCAGGTCGAAGGCGGGGAATCGTTCGACCTTCAGCCGCCGCGCCGTGGCCGGGGCATGGACCAGCAGGGGTGCCCGCGCCCGCGCGCTCAAGCCCGCGCTACCGTGGTTGAGCCTGGCAGGCTCGGCCGTCGGCCGGTCCAGCCAGACCGCATCGCCATGCAGTGCGATCAGGGCGGGCAGTTCGGCAAGACCAGGGGGGCGCGGGCCAGGGGCGCCGGGCAGCGAAGATGTACCGGTTTCGTTCATCACGCCGCTTTATGCCGCAGCGGCGGGGCGATGGCAAACATCGTCGCGCCAACAGCCACCGGCCGGGGGAGGCAAAACGGCAGCGGCGAGATGGCGTGGTTAGGCCGGCAGGATCTTGGCGCCGATGGCCCAGGGGCGCGCGAAATTCGGGCGGCCGTAATAATAACCCTGCAGGTAATGGACGCCGGCGTCGATCAGCACCCTGGCATCGGCCTCGTTCTCGACGAACTCGGCCACGGTTTCGAGACCGAAGGTGCCGGCAAGGCCCATCAGGTTGCGGATGAACAATTGCTGGTCGACATTGTTGGCAAGGTTGCGCACGAAGGAGCCGTCGATCTTGACCAGGTCGACGGTGAGCGCCTTCAAATGCCGGAAGCTGGTGAAGCCGGCACCGAAATCGTCGATCGCGACGCGGCAGCCGACATCCCGCACGACGTTGACGAAGCGTGCCGATTCCTCGATGTCATGGAGGGCCGCCGTCTCGGTGATCTCGACGATGAGGCGCTGGGCAATCGCCGGGGTCGATTTGACCGCGGCGATGAGGGCGCGCAGCCAGGACTGGTCGGTGGCGGTGAGGCCGGAGATGTTGAGCGAGAGCACCGCGTCGGGATCCTGCCGCAATTGTTCGACGGTCATGTCGAGCACATAACGGTCGAGGAGGCGCGTCATGCCCAGTTGCTCGACCACCGGGATGAAAGCGCCGGCCGGCAGGATGTCGCCGCTGGAATCCTTCATCCGCAGCAGACATTCGTATTTGGAGACGGTCAGGGTCTGTGACGCCACGATCGGCTGATAGGTGAAGATCAGGCGCTGGTCGCGCATCGCCTGCTGCACCTGGGTGCCGATATCCATGGCGCGGCGGTGCAGCAGGGTCTGCTGTTCCGACGGCCGGTAGACATTGGCGCAGCAGCGCCCGGCCTTCTTGGCATAGGCAAGCGCCGATTCGGCCTTGGTCATGATTTCGTAGGCGGTATTGACCAGGCCCGGGAACAGCACGCAGCCGATCGAGACGGTGATGGGAATCGCCTGGCCGTTGATCTCGATCGCCTGGCCGCGCATCACCTCGATGATGCGGTCCATGCAATGGGTGACGCAGTCCTCCGGGCAGTTGGTCAGCAGCACGCCGAAGCGATCGCCGCCCAGGCGCCCGATGATGTCGCTGGCGCGCAGGACCCGGTCGAGACGCTGCCCGATCGCCACCAGCACAGCATCGCCGATCTCGTAACCATAGGCGTTGTTGACCATGGCGAGCTTGTCGACGCCGATGACCAGGAAGCCGCCCTCGACGCGGAAGCGGCGGCTGAAGGAGAGGGCGTGCTCGACTTCGTCGCGCAGGCGGGCGCGGTTGAAATGGCCGGTGAGTTCGTCGTAATTGGCGATACGCTCGAGCCGCGCCTCGTTCTGCTTCCTTTGCGTGATGATGCGCATGGCGCCCGCCATGGCGCGCGGCATGCCGTTGCCGTCGATCTCGACGCGGCCGCGGTCATGCACCCAGATGACCACCCCCTGGGCATTCCTGATGCGGTATTCGCAGTCATAGGTATCGCCCTGGCTGAAATGGTCGGAGAGGGCCTTCAAGCGCCGCGGCAGGTCTTCGGGATGGATGCGGTTGTTGAAGCCGTGGCCGCTGGCGATGGCCTGCTCGCCTTCGCCCAGCACCTCCTCGACTTCGCCGGCCCAGGTGAGGCGGTCGGAGAGAATGTCCCAGCGATAGAGGATGTCGCCGGAGGCGCCGATGGCGGCGCGGACCCAATCGGGCGAGGTCGGGGTTTGGAGGGCGGAATCCAGGGCGGAATCCAGGCCGGAATCCGGAATCTCGCGCAGGTCCGGCGTCTGGGGATTTAGGTTCTGCTCGTTCCTGAGGGCCGTCACGAGCGCTCCTGTATCGCCACCGCCTGGTACCATTCCGGGACCCTACCGCCAGAGTCTAAACAAAACCCTAAAACCTGCTGATTGGGCATCCTTCGACCCGGTTTCGGCTGCGATCAAGCTGTGACATGGGAGCGGCGAGGTCGTCCGGGGGTGGGGCAGGCATATGGTAAACAATTGGTTAAAATGGCAAAAATCGTCCAATCCACCCCTCAGGTGTAGCGAATCACCAGGGTCGGCATCTTGAATCCGCTTGTCCCTAAATCCAATTTATCTAAAATTCTATCTAATTATCTGGATCGTAGTGGCGCTCGTTTGGCTCGAGGATGCGCCGCGCAAGGGAAGCCCGCACTGCATGGCCGATATCGGTCGCATCCTCTATCTGCCGCCACCGCTGCAGCCGGCCGCCGCGCCGTCTTCTGCCGCGCCTGGCCAGAACGCCAAGGCGGGGCGAAGCATAGCGCCGACTGCGGGTGAAACGATCCAGCGCGGTGTGGTGGCCGCGATCGACGGCGATCCGGGCGCGTCGGCGGGCGGTCGCTCCAAGCAGTTCCGCTTTCGCGTCTATGACGGCAGCAGACCCGACGAAGCGCTCGCCGGCGACAATGGCCTGCCCACACGCCGCACCCCCACAAGCCGTACGGGCGCCGCGCAGGAAGAAACGACAACCCGCGGCCGGGCCAGCCTCGATGCGCCGTCCGGGGAGGCGGCGCGCGGTGGGCCAGGCAGCAACCCGGGCACCGGTCTTGCCACCCCCTCCAGCGCTTTCCTGGCCCAGCTCATCGCCCAGGAGCAGCTGCGCCCCGGCCTGCATGATCCGCCCCTGCGCGATGCCGACCTCGCCTATCGCCGGGCGGGCGGCGAACCGGCGCTCGGCGCCGAAGCGGGCGGGCCTTTCCGCGCGCGTTTCAAACTGGCGGTGTGATCGACCTTGCAGGCCTACCGGCGGCTGCTTAATCTCGCTCCCGCATGACACCGTTCGGACAGAAGCTGCGTGAGCTGCGGCACCAGCACGGCCGCCAGCTCAAGGACATGGCCAAGGCGCTCCGGGTCAGCTCCGCCTATCTGTCGGCCCTGGAACACGGCCACCGTGCACGTCCCAAGGCGGGCTTCGTGCAGCAGGTGGCGGCCTTTTTCAATCTCGCCTGGGACGAGGTCGACGAGTTGAAGGCGCTGGCCGACCTCTCCGATCCCAAGATCAGCATCGAGACCGGCGGCCTCTCGCCGCTGGCCACGGAGCTTGCCAACCGCCTCGCCAAGCGCATCGGCGAGCTCGAGCCGGCACTGCTCCATGATCTCAATGAACGGCTGAAACAATCCTGATCCGCGCATTGCCGCCGCATTGCCGCCTGCGCCAAAGTGATTCAGCATGGCGGTTAGCGGACCGCCCGAGTCGGGCCGGGTGATTCCCCAAAGGATCGAACATGAGCGTTGAGCGGCAGTTGAGTTGGCGAGAGGCGAGCACCGTATACATGACGCCACGCCAGCTGACGATCCTGGTCATGGGATTCGCCAGCGGCTTGCCCCTCTTGCTCACGCTCTCGACGCTGACTTATTGGCTGGCAACCGTCGGCGTCGACAAGACGACCATCGGACTCTTCGCACTTGTCGGCATTCCCTATAACTACAAATTCGCGCTGGCACCCCTCATCGACCAGATCCGGTTGCCAATCATCGGCCGGTTCGGGCGGCGCAAGAGCTGGCTCTTTGTTCTTCAACTCGGCCTCGCGGCGGCGATCTTCGCCATGGGTCAAACCGATCCCGTGAACAATCTCACCGCGACGGCGATCGTAACCTTGATCATGGCCGTATTCGCTGCCAGCCAGGACATCGTTGTCGACGCCTATCGCATCGAGATTCTGGGTGCCGAGGAACAGGGTGCCGGCGCCGGCACCACCCAGGTTGGCTATCGCCTGGGGATGTTGCTGGCCGGTGCGGGCGCTTTCGCCATGGCGGATTTTCTGCCCTGGTCGACAGTGTTCGCCGTCCTGGCGGCAGCCATCCTGCTCTGCGCCTTGTTTACGCTCTTTGTTCGGGAACCGGCACGGGCTCCAAGATCGACCCGGCGCCGCAGCTTTCGCGAATGGCTGGACGAGGCCGTCATTCAGCCGTTCGGCGATTTCATGACGCGCCGGGGCTGGGTCGTCATCCTGCTGTTCATTCTCTTCTACAAGTTCGGCGATGCCTTCGGCGGCTTCATGGCATCGGTGTTCTATCAGGAGCTGGGCTTCACCGGCACCGAGATTGGTGCCATATCCAAAGTCTATGGACTAATCGCCACCCTGGTGGGTGGTGTGCTCGGTGGCCTGATCGTGGCCCGTTTCGGTGTCTTCAAGACTTTGTTGGTCGGCGGAATATTGCAGGCAATCACGAATCTCCTGTTCAGTGTTCTCGCCTTGATGGGGAACGACCTTCTCTGGCTTGGCATTGCCATCACGGCCGACAATCTTGCGGGCGGCGTCGCATCCGCGGCGTTCGTGGCGTATCTCTCCAGTCTTTGCAATGTTGCCTATACAGCGACACAATATGCCTTGCTGACGTCGCTGATGGCCTTTGGCAGAACGGTGCTGTCCAGCGGCAGCGGCTGGCTGTCGGATCATCTCGACTGGTTCACGTTCTGGGCCAGCACCACCTTCATGGCCGTACCGGGCCTTCTGCTGCTGATGTGGATCGCCAGGCTCTATCCCCAGGGCCTCACCAGCCGACCCAGATGAGCGAGCCAAAACCCCTCGTCAGCATCACCTATTGCACGCAGTGCCGCTGGCTGCTGCGGGCCGGCTGGACCGCGCAGGAATTGCTGGTGACGTTCGAGGAAGAGCTGGGCGGCGTCACCCTTGTTCCCGGTAGGGGCGGCGTGTTCGACGTCGCGGTCGGGGACCGGCTGGTCTGGTCACGCCGTGAAGAAGGTCGCTTTCCAGAACTCAAGGAACTGAAACAGCGTCTCCGCGATGTCGTCGCCGCTGACAAACCGCTCGGGCATTCCGAGCGAAGATCGGATTGAGGGTTGGAATTTCACCGGGAGGCGGGCCGTCAATTCCGGCACCCGGCGAACCCACCCGCTCAGCCGCGCTGGGCGATGATCTGGTAAAACAGCAGCATCGAGACACCCAGGGTGGCAAGGCCGGCGCCAACCAGGGCCACGGCGTCGTTCTCCAGCAGGAAATAACCGGCGGCGGCGATGGCCAGGCCCAGCACCGTGTCCACGGCGAGAAGAATGGTGACGATCGGGCGGCGCTCGTCGCCGCGGCGCGGTCCAGGCATTTTGGCATCCCCTTCAGCCCGGCATTCTAGTCCAAAGGCCAGTTGCCGCCAGCCTTCTTGCACCGATAACCCAGTGAAGCAGTCGGCTAAGACCCGCCCCCGGCCCGATCCAGCCCTCGCCCCGGAACCGGCCCCGGAACCAACCCTCGATCCGCCGGCCGCGGCGTTAAGAATCTGGCATCCAATGTCTTGCGTGCTTTCGAGAACCGCCTATATATCCCCTCGAAACCAATGTCTAAGCGGAAACCGGCCCGGCCCCGGGGAGTTTGCGTGGGCGCCGGACGGGTATTCCCGGGACATTTACCTGCTGAACCGTGAAAGTCGGGGATCCCTGGGGCGATGCGCTCCGGCCGGGTGCTTCAATGCGAAGGCCCAAAACGGGATCTGCCGCAAGAAAGGATGAGACCCATGGCCAAAGTTATCGGCATCGACCTCGGCACGACCAATTCCTGCGTCGCCGTAATGGAAGGCAAGGACGTCAAGGTCATCGAGAACGCGGAAGGTGCCCGCACCACCCCCTCGATGGTGGCATTCACCGAATCGGGCGAGCGGCTGGTCGGCCAGTCCGCCAAGCGCCAGGCGGTCACAAATCCGGAAAACACGCTCTTTGCCATCAAGCGCCTGATCGGGCGCCGCCACGACGACCCGATGACCAAGAAGGACATCGACCTCGTCCCCTACAAGATCGTCTCCGGCGACAATGGCGATGCCTGGGTCAATTCGCACGGCAAGAACTACAGCCCCAGCCAGATCTCGGCCTTCATTCTCGGCAAGATGAAGGAAACGGCGGAAGCCTATCTCGGCGAGAAGGTGACCCAGGCGGTCATCACGGTGCCCGCCTATTTTAACGACAGCCAGCGCCAGGCGACCAAGGATGCCGGCAAGATCGCCGGTCTTGAAGTGCTGCGCATCATCAACGAACCCACCGCGGCGGCACTTGCCTACGGCATGGACAAGAAGAACGGCGGCGTCATCGCGGTCTATGACCTCGGCGGCGGCACCTTCGACGTCTCGGTGCTGGAAATCGGCGACGGCGTGTTCGAGGTGAAGTCGACCAATGGCGACACCTTCCTCGGCGGCGAGGATTTCGACGCCCGAATCATCGACTACCTCGCCGACGAGTTCAAGAAAGAGAACGGCATCGACCTCAAGAAGGACAAGCTTGCTCTGCAGCGCCTGAAGGAAGCGGCGGAGAAGGCCAAGATCGAGCTCTCGTCCGCGATGCAGACCGAGGTCAACCTGCCCTTCATCACCGCCGACCAGAACGGGCCGAAGCACCTCATCATCAAGCTCACCCGCGCCAAGCTGGAAGCGCTCGTCGACGATCTCATCGAGCGCACGATGGAGCCCTGCCGCAAGGCGCTGAAGGATGCCGGGCTGAAGCCGTCCGACATCGGCGAAGTGATCCTGGTGGGCGGCATGACCCGCATGCCCAAGATCATGGAGAAGGTGAAGGAGTTCTTCGGGCGCGAGCCCAACCGTTCCGTGAACCCGGACGAGGTCGTGGCCATCGGCGCCGCGATCCAGGGCGGCGTCCTGAAGGGCGACGTCAAGGATGTGCTGCTGCTCGACGTGACGCCGCTTTCGCTCGGCATCGAAACGCTGGGCGGGGTGTTCACGCGCCTCATCGACCGCAACACCACGATCCCCACCAAGAAAAGCCAGGTGTTCTCGACCGCCGAGGACGGGCAGACCGCGGTCACCATCCGCGTTTTCCAGGGCGAGCGCGAGATGGCGGCGGACAACAAGATCCTCGGCCAGTTCGACCTGGTGGGCCTGCCCGCGGCACCGCGCGGCGTGCCGCAGATCGAAGTCACCTTCGACATCGATGCCAACGGCATCGTCAATGTCTCGGCCAAGGACAAGGCCACCGGCAAGGAACAGCAGATCCGCATCCAGGCCTCGGGCGGTCTCTCCGACAGCGACATCGAGAAGATGGTGAAGGATGCCGAGGCGCATAAGTCCGAGGACGAGAAGCGCAAGAAGCTGGTCGAGGCGCGCAACCAGGCCGATGCCCTGGTGCACAATGCCGAGAAGCAGATCAAGGATGCCGGCGACAAGGTTTCGGCCGAGGACAAGTCCCTGGTCGAAAGCGCCATCGCCGATGTGAAGGCGGTGAAGGATGCCGACGATGTCGAGGCGATCGAAGCCAAGACCCAGGCCCTGACCCAGGCGCTGATGAAAGTGGGCGAAGCCCTCTATAAGGCCCAGGCCGAGGAAGGCCCGGCGGCCGATGCCGGCGATAGCGCTGCCGGCGGTGCCAGCGCC
This sequence comes from Rhodospirillaceae bacterium, assembly GCA_016794165.1. Classification (GTDB taxonomy): domain Bacteria; phylum Pseudomonadota; class Alphaproteobacteria; order Dongiales; family Dongiaceae; genus Dongia. The sequence goes on along the minus strand of JAEUKV010000166.1, from coordinate 9,723 downwards.
AATGACGAAAAGGTGGTCGACGCCGATTTCGAGGAAGTCGACGACCGCAAGGGCAAGAGCGCCTGAACCGCGGCGTCGAGGTAATGCCGGAGTTCGGCGCAGGCTGACGAGGTCGGGGCAGGTATCCGCTTGATACCCGCCCCGACCTCAGCTTTTATGGGCCGCGCCGTGGCGGGTGTTCGGGCGAGCGCCGATCCAGACCATTCAAAGTGACAGATTCCAGAGCGACAGATGATTGCATCATGAAGCGCGATTACTACGAGACGCTGGGGGTTGAGAAAGGCGCCGATGCCGACACCCTGAAGAAGGCCTATCGCAAGCTGGCGATGCAATTCCATCCCGACCGAAATCCCGGGAACACCGAGGCCGAGTCCAAGTTCAAGGAACTGAACGAGGCCTATGACGTGCTGAAGGACGACCAGAAGCGCGCCGCCTATGACCGCTTCGGCCATGCCGCCTTCGAGAATGGCGGCGGCGGTTTCCGCAACGGCCAGGCCGGCGGTTTCTCCGCCTCGGGCTTCGCCGACATCTTCGACGAAATGTTCGGCGATTTCATGGGTGGCGGCGGCCGTCGCGGACCCGGCCGCGGCCGCGGCTCCGATCTCCGTTTCAACATGGAGATCAGCCTCGAGGATGCCTTCGCCGGCAAACAATCGACCATCCGCGTGCCAAGTTCCGTCGCCTGCGAGGATTGCGACGGTACCGGCGGCGAGAAGGGCGCCAAGCCGATCACCTGTCCCGCCTGCCACGGACACGGCAAGGTGCGCGCAACCCAGGGCTTCTTCACCATCGAGCGCTCATGCCAGCATTGCAGCGGCGCCGGCAAGGTGATCGAGAAGCCCTGCAAGACCTGTCACGGCAGCGGCCGCACCGCCAAGGAAAAGACCCTGCAGGTGAACATCCCGGCGGGCGTCGAGGAAGGGACGCGCATTCGCCTCGCCGGAGAAGGCGAGGCCGGCATGCTCGGAGCGCCGGCGGGGGATCTCTATATCTTCCTCTCGATCAAGCCGCACAGGTTGTTCGAGCGCGACGGGGCCAACATCCATTGCCATGTCCCCATTGCCATGACCAATGCCGCCCTCGGTGGACAGGTTGAAATTCCCACGATCGACGGCGGTCGCGCCAAGGTCACGATCCCTGCCGGGGCCCAGACCGGCCAGCAATTCCGCCTCAAGGGCAAGGGCATGTCGGTGCTGCGCTCCTCGGCGCGAGGCGACATGTATGTCGAGCTGGTCGTGGAAACCCCGGTCAATCTCAGCAAGAAGCAGAAGGATCTGCTGGCCCAGTTCGAAGCCGAGGGGAAAAAGCACGGCAATCATTCGCCCCAGAGCGAGGGCTTCTTCGCCCGGGTCAAGGAATTCTTCGACAGCAGCCGCGATTGAGCGGTCCAGGCCGGTGGCGGGGGTTCCGCGCAAGGGCTTGACGGCGGGCCCGAGGTGGCTTTTGCTGCCCGGGCCGATGCTCGGCGCCTTCGCAACAAGATCATCGATAGCGTAACAGCAGCCCGCCCCGGCCCGAAAAACCGATCGGGACGCCGCCGACTGACCGGGGCGTGTTAAGTGCCTGGTTGAATCTGTGACTGCGGCAGGTGTGGCGGCATTGGGGGGTAGCGCGTGACAGGGTTCCCGGGACTGCCGGTTGATCGGCTGAAGACGGCGCTCTGGGTCTTCGACATCGACCGCTCGCGCGTGATCTGGGCCAACCGCGCGGCTCTCAAAATCTGGCGCGCGGATTCCATCGAAGAGCTTGCCGCCCGCGACATGGGCGCCGACATGTCGCCCGCGGTCGCCGCGCGGCTGCGGCAATACCAGGAAGATTTCATCGCGCGCGATGCCAGCTTCACCGAGATCTGGACCCTTTATCCGCAGGGCAAGCCGGTGGCGGTGAACGCCGTGTTCAACGCCGCGCGCCTGCCCGACGGGCGGATGGGCATGCTGTGCGAGGCCTCGGCCGAATACAAGGAGACGCCGGAATCACTGCGAAGCGCCGATGCGCTGCTGCATACCACGGTGATGATCACGCTCTACGATCTTGACGGGCGACCGCTCTATCGCAATCCGGCGGCGCGGGCGGCGGCGATCGGTGTCGATGGGGCAGATCAGGCCGCTTTCGCGGATCGCTTTGTCGAGGCGGCCGAGTATGAGCGGATCAGGGCCGACATCGATGCCGTGGGCGAGGCCAGTCAGATCGCGCGCATGCGCACGGCGGCTGGCCCACGCTGGCATGAAGTCACCGCGCGCACCTGCCGCGACGCCGCGACCGGCGCGCCGGCCCTGCTGGTGAGCGAAACCGACATGACCGAGGCCCGGGAGTATCAGACCGAGCTGGAAGAGAGTCGCGCCAAGCTCGAGGATCAGGCGCAGGAGCTCCGCGAACTGCACCGCGCGGCCGAGGCGGCGAGCCGTGCCAAGTCGCAATTCCTCGCGCATATGAGTCACGAGTTGCGCACGCCCTTGAATGCGATCATCGGTTTCTCGGACGTCACCCGGCAGGGGACCTTCGGACCGGTCGAGCCTAGGCGCTATGGCGACTATGCCGAACTCATTCACGAGAGCGGTCGTCTGCTGCTCGATCTCATCAACGACATTCTCGACATTTCGAAGATCGAGGCGGGCAAGTTCGAGCTGCGCCCGGAAGTGATCCAGGCCAAGGCGCTGGTCGAGACCAGCAGCCGTCTTGTCTCCGGTATGGCCAAGGAAGCCGGCGTCCGGCTGGTGACGGAAGTGACCGACGAGGTGGACACGCTCTATGGCGATGCGCGAGCGATCAAGCAGATCATCATCAACCTGCTCTCCAATGCGGTGAAGTTCACGCCGACCGGCGGGCGCATCGAACTGCTGATCAAGCCCGGCCCGGCCGGGGCGAGCACGATCACGGTCCGCGATAACGGAATCGGCATGGACCCGGAGGAAATCGGCCGTGCCCTCGACCCCTTCGGCCAGATCGACAGCAGCATCGCCCAGAACCATCGCGGCACCGGCCTTGGCCTTGCTTTGGTCAAGAACCTGGTCGAGATTCATGGCGGCCATCTCGACATCATCAGCCGTCGCGGCGAAGGAACCTCGGTTACCGCGGTGCTGCCGGCGGCCTTCATCGCCGAATGAAGGTCGGGCGAGCATGGTTAGGAAACGTTAACCTTTTTCGCGGCCCCTGTTGCTCCCGCCCCCAAACGTCGTCTAGATTTCACGCAACGACCTCAAACGGGGGGAAAATGGTGGGGAAATCACAGGCGAAGCCGTCCAAGCGTGCGGGCGCCGCGAAATCGAAATCGGCAGCGGCTCCCAAGGGGAAAGCCGCCCGGACCACCATATCCAAACCCAAGCAGCTGTTAAAAAAAGAAAAATCTCCCACGAAACCAGCGCCCAGGCCAGCGCCGGCAAAGTCCACCGCTGCCAAGGTTCCCCCGGCCAAGGTTCCCCTGGCCAAGACTCCGCCGGCCAAGCCGGCCGTGGCCGCGCCCACCGCGCCATCCAACCGGCCGACCGGGTTGCGCCCGAAACGACCGGCCAGCGGGGCGATCCGGGTGGGGGTCGCCGGCTGTGCCGGGCGGATGGGCCAGATGCTGCTCAAGACCCTGGCCCAGGTGCCGGGGGTGCTGGTGGTGGGCGGCTCCGAGCGCAAGGGCTCGCCGGCCCTCGGCATGGATTTGGGCGCCCTTGCCGGGGCCGACCCCTTCGGCATGACGGTGGGCGACGATCCCTCCGTGCTGTTCGATTCGGCTGATGTGGTGATCGATTTCACCAACCCCTCCGCCACGGTGCAGCATGCCGCCTTCGCCGCCAAATCCGGCTGCGCCCATGTCATCGGCACCACCGGGCTCGACAACGACCAGCAGGCGGCGGTGGCGCGCGCCGCGCTGCGCGCCCCCATCGTGATGGCCTCGAACATGTCGCTGGGGGTCAATCTCCTCGAACAGGTGGTGGAACAGATCGCCCATATCCTCGATCCCGAATGGGATATCGAGATCATCGAGATGCACCACCGCCACAAGGTGGATGCGCCGTCGGGCACGGCGCTGACCCTGGGCGAGGCGGCGGCACGGGGGCGCGGCACCACGCTGCGGCGCGTGGCCAAGCGCGGCCGCGACGGCCAGGTGGGCCCGCGCGCCAGGGGCGAGATCGGTTTCGCCGCCCTGCGCGGCGGCGATGTGGTGGGCGATCACACGGTGCTCTTCGCCGCCGATGGCGAGCGGGTCGAGATCACCCACAAGGCCTCCTCCCGCGAGATCTTCGCCCGCGGCGCGGTGAAGGCCGTGCTCTGGGCGGCCGGCAAGCCACCGGGCCTCTATTCCATGAAGGACGTGCTGGGCTTCAATCTGGGCGGCCAGGCACCCGTCGGCAACGGCGGCTAGCGCCGCCCTATCCGCGGCCGCTAATGTCGCCGCAGGCGCGGCCGCTAATGTCGCCGCATGCGCGGCAGGGCGAGACCGATCAGGATCAGTATCAGGGCCGCCACCGCGTTGACGCCGGGCACCTCGTTGTAGCCGAAGAAGCCCCAGCCGAGGCCCATCACCGGCACCAGGAAGTTGTTGGTGGAGGCGAAGCTCGCGCCTGCGCGCCGCATGATGGTGAAGAACAGCCAGTTGCCGAAGGCGGTCGAGAGCAGGCCCAGCCAGAAGGCGGCGAAGATCGCGTCACCGCCGGGGCTGAGCGCCCAGGGCCGGTCGACGATCAGGCAGACCGGCAGAATCGCGACGAAGCCCAGCGCCAGGATGATGCCCACCGTCATCTCGGCGCCGATCTGCGGCAGACGCCGCGCGTTGACGCCGTAGAGCGAATAACTGAGGCAGCCGCCGAGAATGGCGATCTGGCCGATCACCTGGGCGCCGAGGCCGTTGAGCGCATCCACGCCCACCAGCACGACGACGCCGGCCATGCCGAAGAGCACGCCCGCCACCTTCGGCACCGACATCTTTTCGTCATGGGTCATGAGATGGGCGAGCACCACGACAAGGAGCGGAATCGTCGCCATCAGGATGGCCGCCAGTTGCGAGGTGGTGAACTGCTCGCCCCAGCCGATGAGGAAGAAGGGCAGCGAATTGCCGATGATGCCGAGAAAGGTGAGCTTCAACCAGAGTGCGGCTCCTCGCGGCCAGGCCTGGCCGCGGGCGCGGGCAAGGCCCAGCAGGATTACGGCGCCCATGGCGATCCTGAGGGTGGCGAGGGTGAGCGGCGGCAGGCCGTTGTCGACCGCCACCTTGATGAACAGGAAGGAGGATCCCCAGACCAGGGCGAGGAGAGCGAGGAGGGTGAACTCCGGCAGGCCGGGCGCGTGGATGTCGGGCGCGGCAGGAGAAGAGCCAGTGGCGGACATGATGCGGTGCTACGCCGGCTTCGCCAAATAGGCGCCGTCGCGGTGCCGGGCCAGTACACGCGCAAGCTCGGCGGCGAAGTCGCGCCGCTCCGGCGCCGAGAGAAAGGCGCCGATTTCGATCGCCCTGCCGTGGGAGCCGAGATAGAGGCTGCTGTCGACCGCCTCGCCTCGTTCCAGGATCACCCGCAGCCAGTAGGGCTGCAGCGAGACGGCGCTGAAGCGGCCTTTGGCGTCGACCTTCTCCACCACCAGCCGGTCGGCATAGAGCCGCAGGCGCTCGGTGCGGCGGTCGCCCCTGAGATGCCGCGAGAACAGGTACCAGAACAGCAGCCATTCCGCGCCGATGAAGCCGAAGATCGGCCAGGCGCCGAGAATGAGGAAGGTGAGGGCATAGACGCCCATGATCAGCGCCGTGCCGCCGATGAGGATGGTATAGCCGCGCCGGCCCAGGGAGCGGTGCGGATAGAGAATCGCCTCGAACACCGGCAATTCGCCCGCAGGTAACTCGCTCCCGGGCAACGCGCCGGATCCGGATTCTTGACTGGGTTCTTTCGCTTCCATGGCGGCCGAGTATAGTCGTTGCAGGCCGGCCGACAACCGGCGCGCCCGCCACCTGCCCTTCGGAAAAGCCCCACCCTTCGGAAAAATTAGGCCAGCCATGCTCAAACGTAACCAGATCGAGACCTTCTTTTCGCGCCTGCAGGCGGCCGATCCCGAACCCAGGGGCGAGCTAAACTACGTCAATCCCTATACCCTGCTGGTGGCGGTCGTGCTATCCGCCCAGGCCACCGATGTCGGCGTCAACAAAGCCACGGCGAAACTGTTCCAGATCGTCGATACCCCGCAGAAGATGCTGAAGCTGGGCGAGGCGAAGTTGAAGGAGCACATCAAGACCATCGGCCTCTTCAACACCAAGGCGAAGAATGTGATGGCGCTCTCTGAAATTCTGGTGCGCGAGTTCAAGGGCGAGGTGCCGCGCAACCGCGAGGTGCTGCAGACCCTGCCCGGCGTCGGCCGGAAGACCGCGAACGTGGTCCTCAACATTGCTTTCGGTGAGCCCACCATCGCGGTGGATACCCATATCTTCCGCGTCGCCAACCGCACCGGCCTCGCTCCGGGCAAGGACGTGCTGAAAGTGGAGGCGGCGCTGGAGAAGCGGGTGCCGGACAAGTTCAAGCTCCACTGCCATCACTGGCTGATCCTGCACGGCCGCTATGTCTGCAAGGCACGCAAGCCCGAATGCGGCAATTGCGTGGTGCGCGATCTTTGCCAGTTCAAGGAAAAGACGGCGTAGCCGCCGCGCCCCGTTTCACGGCCCAGGCTGTTTCATGGCCCAGTCTATTTAATGGCCCAGTCTATTTCATAGCCCTGGCGATGGTGGCTCCCTCCATCAGCGCGCCTTCGAGATCGGCGCCGGTGAAATCGGCCTGTTCCAGGCGCGCATAGTTGAGCCGGGTCGGCCATTGCCGTACCGAGCCATCGGGCATGACGGCGGATTGCTGGCCAAGATCGGCATTGCGGAAACTGCAGCGCCGGGCGATGGCATCGCTGAGATCGGCGCCCTTGAGATCGACCGCGGTGAAGGCCGCCCCAGTGAGATCGGCGTGGTTGAAATTGGCCAGGGAGAGATGCGCCTTGGCGAAATTGGCGGCACGGAGCTTGGCCTGCGCGAACACGGCGCCGGCGAGGTTGCGGCCGGAAAAATCGCAGCCGGAGAGATCGCGATCGGTGAAATCCGCCCGCGCGCCTTCTGCACCCGAGGTCTCGACCCAGCGTTCGTGATCCTTGACGGTCGCCTCGATCATCTCCATGGCGATTTTGGAATCGTCCACATTGATGGTGTCGGTGAGGTCGATCTGGTCGAACACCGCCTTCCCGAAATCGACGCCGAAGATATTGGCATCCTTGAAGACGACGCCGCCCAGCTGCGCTCCTGCGACCAGGGCGCGGTTGAGCTGCGCGCCGGTAAGGTTGCAGTTGAGCAGATTGGCACCGCGCAGATCGGCATCCTTGAGCAGGCAGCCGCTGAGATCGGCCTCGGAGAGATCGGCATTGCACATCACCGCGCCGGACAGGTCGGTATGGCGCACCAGCGCCTGATGGAACTTCGCCCCCTTGAGATCGGCCCGCTTCATCATCGTGCGCGCGGGCTCATTGGGCTCCAGGCGGAGTTCTGCCGGCGCCACCGTGCCGCCGAAGTTCACCAGGAGCGAGCCTTCGCGGAAATCGGCACCGGCGAGGCGCGCCTCGGTGAAGTCGGTGCCCGCCATCTGTGCGCCGCGGAAATCGGCCTTGCGGCAATCCGCCCGCACCAGCACGGTGTGGGCCAGGTTGGCGCCGAACAGATCGGCATCGACCAGTTTCGCCTGGGTGAGGTCGCAGGACAGGATTTGAATCCCGGTCATCTTGGCGCCGCTGAGGTCGACATTCCGCAGATCGAGATTGCGCCAGGTCTTGAGCGTGAGATCGGCGCGCTGGCCGTCCCGGTCGCCCGTCAGCCAGCGTCGGTGCCCCAGCAGCATGGCACGCAAGGTCTCTTCCACGGCATCCCATCCCAATCAACCGCAACTGCTCAGGCGACTATGCGCCGCCCGACCCGCGCCCGCAATGGCGCCGGCGCGGTCCTGGGTGGGGCGAGCAGCGGGATGTCACCATTGCGCGAAGTGCGGCGGCCAGCGTGGCAATCATGCAGGGTGGTGTCGGGTGCTGCTGGCTTACCGCTCCAGCGCCGCGACCCAGCGGTCCTGGGTCTCGATGATCCTGAGTTCGTCCGAGCCGGTGGCGGCGGTTTCGCCGACGATCTCGGCCATGGCGGCGACGGCGCAATCGAGGGCCGCCTGCAAATTCCGCTCGCGCAGGTAGCGCGCGGTGAAGAGGGCGGTGAAGGCGTCGCCGGTCCCGGACGCGAAGAGGGGATGGCGCCGCGTCGTCGTCATGGCGACCGGTGCCGTATCGTGACCATGGGCGCGGCTGAGGGCGAGCACGGCGAGCTCGTCGGGAAAAGCGGGATCGGGAATGCCGGTGCCGATGACGACGCGCGCGGCCGAGCGGGCGGCGAGATCGTGCAGCGCCTCCACCGCCTGGGCGCGCGATCTCACCTCGCGCCCGGTGAGATGGCCCAGCTCATAGACATTGGGCGAAAGCACGTCGGCGATGGGCACCAGGATATCGGAGAGTGCCCGCGCCAGTTCCGGCTTTACATACATGGCGCCCTGATCGCCGATCACCGGATCGCAGATATAGAGGGCGCCCGGGTTGAGCGCCTTCACCTCGGCCACCACCTCGGCCACCAGCGCCGCCGTCTCCGGCGCCCCGAGATAGCCGGTGAGCACGGCATTGGCCTTCCCCAGCACGCCGAGCTTCCGGACTCCGTCGATGAGCTCGCGCACCTGTTCCGATTCCAGCACGCGGCCGGTCACGGTCTTGTGGGCAAGGTGATTCGAGAACAGCACCGTGGGTGCCGCCCAGACCGGATGGCCCATGCGCTCGAGGATGAAGCGCGAGGCCTGGTGGCCGACATGACCGTAAACGACTTCCGACTGGATGGAGAGGATGGGCATGATTTTTCGACTGAATGACGGTTCTGTTGCGGCGCCCGGAGCCTAGGCAATCGGGTGCCGCGGCGCAACGCGGATCATGTCTCGATACAGTGCGCCCGGTCTATTATCGCCCGCCGGTCACGTCGATGAGGGCGCCGTTGATATAGGCGCTCTCGTCCGAGAGCAGGAACAGGATGGTTTGTGCCACCTCGTCGGCCGTACCGGGGCGGCCCATGGGCACCTGGGTGGCGAGACGGAAGGCGCGGTCGGGGGCGCCGCCGCTGGCATGGATCTCGGTATCGATGAGGCCGGGGCGGATCGCATTGACCCGGATGCCGCGCGGTCCCAACTCCTTGGACAGGCCGATGGTCATGGTGTCGATGGCGCCCTTGGAGCCGGCGTAATCGACATATTCGTTGGGCGAGCCGAGGCGCGCGGCCGCCGAGGAGAGGTTGACGAGGCTGCCGCCCAGATTTCGTCCAAAGGGGCCGCTGCGGTCGGTCGACATGCGTCGCGCGGCCTCCCGCGCCACCAGATAGGCGCCCAGCACATTGACGGCGAACAGGCGGGCAAGGCGCTCGGCACTCATTTCGGCGAGTGGCATGCCCGGCGCCACGATGCCGGCATTGTTGACCACACCGGTCACCGGGCCGAAGGCATCTTGCGTCGCATCGAACATGGCGATGACATCGGCCTCCACGGCCACGTCGCCCCGGATGGCGATGGCCTTGCCGCCGGCCTCTTTCACCGCCGCCACGGTCTCATCGGCGGCCTCTGCATTGCCGGCATAATTGACGCCCACCGACCAGCCGCGCCGGCCGCATAGGATGGCCGCCGCGCGCCCGATACCGCGGCTGCCGCCGGTGATGAG
>JAEUKV010000164.1 GCA_016794165.1 Rhodospirillaceae bacterium | reverse complement strand
AGCTGCACTGCCTGATGAACGCTCTCAGCAAGCTCGGGTCGGAGCGCGAGATCGAACTCGAGCGTCCAGCTATCAGCGTTGAAAGCGTCGACAGGGTCTCCGACGTCGCGCCGCAGCGTCTTCAGCCGCGCTGCGATCTCGTCTTGGGTCAACTCGTTCTCAGTCCTGCGGTCGCCGACGAGGTCTTTCGCCTCGAGAGGCGGAATGTCCCTATCGGGGATCAGTGCCACCGGCACGGCGATCGCATTCCCGGCCTTGCGCTGCAGAATCCGGCTGTAGCGGAACAGACCGCGATGGCCAACATTGACGATCGACACACCGTGGCGGCTGAGCGGACGGCCGAGCTTCTCGGCGATTGCGGGCAGCAATAGGTGCTCACCGTCACCCTCGACCACAATCAGCGCGCGGGCGAAGAATAGGTTGGCCTTGGTCGCGTCGAGGAACCGACGAAGAAACTCATAGTCGTCGGCTTCGAGCCGGGTATGCGCCGCGCCCAGCGGAAAGGCGCGGTGACCGACGATCATCGTCATGGTCTCAAGCTCGGCGCCGGCCGCGAGCTGCGGGCTATGAGTGGTGAGCAGGACCTGGACCTGCTGATGGGTCTCGCCTTTATCGGGGTCCGGCTTTGTGGCGCGAGCCGCAAGCACCTCCATGAAGAGTGTCTGGTGCTGAGGGTGCAGATGCGCTTCCGGCTCCTCGATTAGCAGAAACGGCACCTGGTCGGGGTGCGACTGAAGCAAGAGCAGCTCGGCCGCCATGAACAGCAGATTGTTGTAGCCCAATCCGCGCTGCACGCGCTCAGTGCCTGCCTTGGCGTTTAGATAGAGCTCAAATCTTTCGAGAATCTGATCGAAAGAACCGCCCGCACCGAGGTCCAGTGTCGCGACGAGGCGATCATCCACAAATGAAAGCTTGTCGAGAAAATCGGTGTTCACGCTGCTGGCGACGCCTCCCACGGCGGGGTTGTCTCGGACTGCTGTGTCCGCTGCAGTGAGCGTGTCGTGGAGCGTAGCGTTGGCGCCTGGCGCCGCCGGCTTGCTCTGGGGGCCCATCGTGGGCATCGCGCCGAGAATGCGCGACAGGCGCGACCGGCGACCCGCCCGCATCTCGCGTTCCGCGTCCCGCAAAGGCTTGAGATAGGTGGCTTTCAGATACTCGCGCAGCTCGCCGTCGAGCGGCAGGCCTTCGCCCTCGGTGCCGGCTCGATGCTGGCTGGAGATGATATTGCCGCCGCCCGTTGAGACGCGCCGGGCGGCGCGCATGCAAACCTGCAGGCGAAGCTTCCCCTTTTCGTTGGTGCACCATTCGAGAAAGCGGGCTTGTTCGTCTGCGCTCAGGTCATCGAAGGTGCAGTGAACGAGGAAATCACACCCACGGATGCCGTCCGCGCCTACATGGAAGTCGTGTTCGTCAGGACGAATATAATCGTCGCCGCGTGTCCAAAGCACATAGCGGGCGGCGTCGATAATCGCGCTCTTGCCGGCATCGTTTGGCCCCACGAGGATATTGAGACCGGGCGAGAGCTTCAACTGCAACGGAGCGGCCGGATCGAAGCACCGGAAGCCACTTGCGTAGATTTCGGAAATGTACACCGCCGCGTCCCTGTCCGTTTTTTCTTGTCCTGTTGCGCCATTGTCTCGCACAGAAAAATCAATTTTAAATAGTACATCAAATCAATTGTTTTCAGCAATCTGGTATCAGAGCCGGAAGCCAACTGGACGAACTCAACAAACCGTTGACGATGACAGAACCCGGTACAGAGGGGCGGCAATGAATCCCTCTCCTAAAGTTAGATGTTCTTGACCACCGCTTTCATGGGTTTGATCTCATCTTAGCGCTCCGACATCTCCTGATTGATCTAGATATTAGTATGTTGAAAACCGTCGGTATTAGTGGATGCACCGATAGAATCCTAAACAAGGCTGCTCCGCAACAATGCGAACACGTACCTGAATTCCACTGGACTTCGTGCGTATACGAAGCGTTGCTGTCCACAGACAAATGGCGCCGTATGGCGCGCGTAATAGATCCAGCCCGCATCGCGGGCTTTGGGTGGTGGGGGCCCAATTCCGGGCCCCTGATGATCAGGAGATCACCACCATGGCCAAAGCCGCTAAAAAAACCGCCACCCCCAAACCAGCCGCAAAGCCGAAGCCCGCTCCGAAGGTTGGCAAACAAACCAGCAAGGCCAACCCCGACAAGAAGTCGACCCAGGTCCTGCAGCTCCTGCGCCGGCAGCAAGGCGCCACGATCAACGAGCTCTCCATCGCAACATCCTGGCAACCGCACAGCGTACGTGGCTTCCTCTCCGGCTCGATCAAGAAACGATACGGCCTCAAGCTAACCAGCGAGGTCGTCGATGGTACCCGGCATTACCGGGTGCCGGCCTGAGGTCGGTTGCCATGAGTTCGCTGGATCAGCAACTCACGGCACTTGAGGATCTGGATATTCAAGACCTCCGCCAACGATGGCGCGAGTTCTACCCTGGCGAAGCTCCAGGCCTCATGAGCCGCGAGCTCCTCCGCCTGGCGATCGGCTACAAACTCCAGGAGCAAGTGCTCGGCGGCCTCGGCCGCCGAGCACAACTTGCCCTCACCGCCTTCAAGACCGGATCGAAGATGGGCCGGGCTAGTATCACCCCGGCTCCCAAATCCGGCACCAAGTTCATCCGGGAATGGCAGGGGGCGGTCCATGAAGTCCTGACCCTGGAAGACGGTCGGTTCGCCTACCGGGGCAAGACCTATAAAAGCCTGACCCTCATCGCCAGGCTCATCACCGGTACCCACCAATCCGGTCCCCGCTTCTTCGGCCTCCGGAAACCGGGGGATGCCAAGGGGTCAGACCATGGCTGATCGCCCCCGCCGCTGCGCCATCTATACCCGGAAGTCCTCCGATGAAGGTCTGGACCAGGCCTACAACTCCCTGGACGCCCAGCGGGATGCCTGTGCCGCCTATATCGCCAGCCAGAAACATGAAGGCTGGATTCCTATTGAGACCCGTTATGACGATGGCGGCTTCTCCGGTGGGTCCCTGGAACGCCCTGCCCTCCAGACCCTGCTGGCCGATATCGCCCATGGCGCCATCGATATCATCGTCGTCTACAAGATTGACCGCCTGACCCGGTCCCTGGCCGACTTCGCCAAACTGACGGAGACCCTGGACAAGCATGGGGTCTCATTCGTGGCCGTCACCCAGCAGTTCAATACCTCCACCTCCATGGGCCGGCTCACCCTGAATGTCCTGCTCTCCTTCGCCCAGTTCGAACGGGAAGTGGCTGGAGAGCGCATCCGGGACAAGATCGCCGCTTCCAAGCGCCGGGGCATGTGGATGGGTGGACGGCCACCCATCGGCTACGACGTCAAGGACCGGAAACTGGTCGTTAACGAATCCGAGGCCGAGATCGTCCGGCATATCTACCGCCGCTATCTGGAGCTCAGATCTCTGAACGCCTTGCAGACCGACATCAAGCAGGCCGGTATCCTGTCAAAGATCCATATCGGGACCGATGGCCGCCCATTTGGCGGCTGTGTCATTGGCCGGGGTGCCCTGGGCTACATCCTGACCGGCCAGGTCTACCGGGGCCTGGTCTCGTTCAAAGGGGAGCTGCACCCCGGTGAGCACCCGCGGATCGTTCCGGAGGATCTGTTCCAGGAAGTGCAGAAAACTCTCAATGCCCAGGGGCCTGGGGCAGCTGCCCGCACCAAGCGGCCATCGACCTCATTGTTAAAGGGCCTGGTCTTTGATGAGGCCGGCATCCCGCTCCAGGTGAGCCATACCAACAAGAAGGGCCGGAAGTACCGCTACTATGTCTCGGCGACCAGGATGCGCGGCCCCACCCAGGCCGGAGACGGGTTCCGTGTTCCGGCATCGGATCTGGAAAGGCTTGTCGTCCAGTCCCTCGCCCGCCATCTGCGGGACCAGCATTGGCTGGATGAAACATTCAAGGGTCATGTCGACGTCACGAGGTTTCAGCGTCTCACCTCATTAGCCGGCAACCTCGCCAATATGATCGAGGAGGAACTAGCTCAGAACACTGGCCTTATTCCCACCGTCATCGACCGGATCCTCATTACAAAGAAGACCATCGCGATCAAAGTCGGACCAGCTCGCCTCATATCACTCTTGCTCGGCCAGGCAAGCGAGGCCGAACAGTCCCAGCCACCGATCGAGATCAAGGTTTTTGGTCAGTTCATCCGATGCGGCAAGGAGGTCCGGCTCGTGATCGGCCAGGACGATGCAAAGGATGCAAAGGTCGACAGCCGCCTGGTGCGGGAGATCGTTCAGGCGCGTCAGTGGTTCGAGGACCTCGCCAATCGGCGCGTTGCCAGCATCGCGGACCTTGCGCGGCTCTCCGGTGTCAGCGCGCCCTATATCAGCAAGAAGATCTCGCTCGCTTTCCTGGCGCCGGACATCGTGGAGATGATTGTCACCGGCACCCAGCCCATGCGGCTGACGCCTGAGGCGCTGAAGCGCGCCTGCCCATTGCCGGTATCCTGGGACGAACAGCGGGCGCTGCTGATCAACTAGCCGCGCGCGTTTCTTCATCACGCTGACGCGAACTTACGCGTCACACTCTGAGCGTTCCTGCCAAGCAGGCCCATATCGCGTTACGACAGCGCGCTTTGGCTCATGAGCTGCCACCATTCAGCCTGTCAGCCATAACCGGATTTTTGGCATTCAGAGACGGGAACGTGAGAAAGCGCCGAAAAGCCTAATTTTCTCGAGATCTCTGTTATGCGCGGCGTTGATCTCCCGCCTAACCCCCGGAAGTACGCGACAATTCCTGATTGTATCTCTTTGTATATACTCTCATAAAGAGTGTGGCTGGGGCGCCAGGGATCGAACCTGGGAATGTCGGTACCAAAAACCGATGCCTTACCGCTTGGCTACGCCCCAATCCTGGCAACCCGAGGATCTCGGTCCGGGGTCGCGCGGCGGCGGTAACATAGGCAAAGGCCCGGCGGAGGGCAAGGCATCACTGGCCGAGCGCATGCTTGCCGGCGCAGGACGTCGTCCCTATCCTTATCGCTTTGAAAACGAGGCGGTTTTGTCGAAGACTCCAGGAAAAAGCGAGATCGCGGCCGGCCCAGACCGGCGACGGGCGGCGGCTTCGCCAGCGGTGGTACGGCCGCTGCGTCTCGGCACGGCCGAGCGGCTCGTGCCGCAGCCGCAAACGTCATCATCGTCCGTGGCGCATCCGCTCATCTGGGCGGCCACCGTGCTGGGCGCGGCCCTCGTCGCAAGCGTGCTTCTATGGCAGGGGGCGAATGAGGAGGCGATGCCCCCGGTTACGGCGCGCGGCGAAGTTTTGGCCATAGAGCAGATGCTCGACGCGCTCGCCTTCACTCCCGGGATCGTGGACGGCATTGCCGACAATGCCACGGCGGCGGCAATCCGCGAGTTCCAGCGCCTGGCGGGGCTGCCCGAGGACGGCCTTGCCACCCCGGCGCTGCTCGAGGAATTGCGCGCGGTCACGCGCGCGGAATAGGCCGACCGCGTCGGTCAGCCTTTGCGATTGTGAATCGAGATCGTGCGGCCCAGCGGCACCGGCAGCGGCAGGGCAGCGTGGGCCGCCTTCACCGCGGCGATCCGGGCCAGGATGTCGTCCGGCATCGCTGCCACCTTTCTCCGGGTCATGTCGATGAACAGGATCAGCCATTCCGCGGTCGCCGCGAGATAGCCTTCCTCGGCATGGTACATCGCCTGCATCCAGTGCATGCGCTTGGCGTCGTGATCGACCAGCTGCGTGGTGATGCGCAAGGGGGCATCCAGCAGCAACTCGCGGTGATAGGAGACATGGATGTCGACCGACATGGTGGAGAAACCGCGCGTCTTGATGAGGCCATAGCCGAGGCCCACGGCCTCATAGGCCGTGTCGAAACCATCGTCGAAGGCACGCAGATACCAGGCGACGTTCATGTGGTCGTTGCCGTCGATCCATGCCGGCAAGACCTTGTGGCCGGTGCTCTCGAAGGGGGCGGGAACGGGAGAATCAGGGGTATCGTTCATGGCCGCGACGATGCCCAAGCCACCGGCTGCGGTCAAGCCAATGGTTAATATGCCCGGCATTCCGGTCTTCCAGCCCGGCGAAACGCGGCTGCTGCCGGACGGGTGACGGGATTGTAACCGAACGGTCAGGCTGGCGTTGACTCAAGCGATTGATCGGGAATACGGTTTTTTCAAGGCGGGCCCAACAGACAACCAACAATCGACCCGCCCAATCCAGCGCTTTGATCACGATCCAGTCGTTGCGACATGACGTCCAATCGACACCATTTGGGAGACATCCACATGAAACATCGCCTGCTTGGGGCCGTCGCGGCCGCGGCACTCGTTATTGGCTTGGCAGCCACGGCGCAAGCCAAGACCCTGGTCTATTGCTCGGAAGGGTCGCCTGAGGGATTCGACCCCGCGCCCTTCACCGCCGGCACCACCTTCGATGCTTCGGGCCAAGCGGTCTACAGCCGCCTGGTCGAGTTCGAGAACGGCACCACCAAGACCATCCCGGGCCTCGCCGAGAGCTGGGAAGTATCGGATGACGGCCTCGAATACACCTTCAAGCTGCGCTCGGGTGTCAAGTTCCATACCACCGAGTATTTCACGCCGACCCGCGACTTCAATGCCGATGACGTGATCTTCTCCTTCGAGCGCCAGTGGAAGAAGGATCATGCCTGGTACCAGTACACGCCGGGCATCGCCTGGGAGTATTTTGACGGCATGTCGATGCCCGACCTCCTCAAGGAGATCGTCAAGGTCGACGACATGACGGTGAAGTTCGTGCTCAACCGGCCGGAAGCGCCGATGGTCGCCAACCTCGCCATGGATTTCGCCTCGATCGTCTCCAAGGAATACGCCGACCAGCTCGACGCGGCCGGACAGAAGGAAATGCTCAACCAGCAGCCGGTCGGTACCGGTCCGTTCCAGTTCGTCGCCTACCAGAAGGATGCCGTGATCCGCTATCAGGCGAATCCCAGCTACTTCCGCGGCAAGCAGCCGATCGACGACCTCATTTTCGCCATCACCACCGACGCCTCCGTGCGCCAGCAGAAGCTGAAGGCCGGCGAGTGCCACATCACCGCCTATCCCAACCCGGCCGATCTCGATGACCTCAGGGCCGATCCGAACCTGCAGATGATGGAACAGGAAGGCCTCAACGTCGGCTACCTCGCCTACAACGCCAAGCAGGCACCGTTCGACAATCCGAAGGTGCGCAAAGCCCTCAACATGGCGATCAACAAGGACGCGATCCTCGAGGCCGTGTTCCAGGGCGCCGGACAGCCGGCCAAGAACCCGATCCCGCCCACCATGTGGTCCTATAACGACAAGGTCATGGACGATCCCTACAATCCGGGTGCGGCCAAGAACATGCTCGATGAGGTCGGCGTTAAGGGCCTCAAGATGAAGATCTGGGCGATGCCGGTGCAGCGTCCCTACAACCCCAACGCCCGCCGCATGGCCGAGCTGATCCAGGCCGACTTCGCCGCCATCGGCGTCGAGGCCGAGATCGTTTCCTATGAGTGGGGCGAATATCTCGAGCTCTCCAAGGCCGAGGACCGCGACGGTGCGGTGTTGCTGGGCTGGACCGGCGACAATGGCGATCCCGACAACTTCCTCGCCGTGCTGCTGGGTTGCGACGCAGTCGGCGGCGCCAACCGGGCGCAATGGTGCAACGAGGAGTTCGACGGCCTCATCCAGAAGGCCAAGGTGACCAGCGACGTCGCCGAGCGGACCAAGCTCTATGAAGAGGCCCAGGTCGTCTTCAAGCGCGAATCCCCCTGGGCAACGATCGCGCATTCGGTCGTGTTCATGCCGATGTCGAAGAAGGTCAGCGGCTACAAGATGAGCCCGCTCGGCGTTCATCGTTTCGACGGCGTCGACATCAGCGAGTAAGGTACCAACGACTGCCACCCCCTCCCGCCGATCCGGTGGGAGGGGGCTTTCTTTAGGACGGTGCCAAGATCCAGATGCTGCGCTTTCTTTTCATCCGCCTGTGGCTGCTGATTCCGACCTTCTTCGGCGTCACCATCGCAGCTTTCGGCTTCATTCGCCTGCTGCCGGGCGATCCGGTCCTGCTGATGGCGGGCGAACGCGGCACCACCCCGGAACGCTATGAGCAGCTGATGCAGCAGTTCGGCTATGACCGGCCGATCTGGGAGCAGTATCTCGACTTCCTCGGCGGGGTGCTGAGCGGCGATCTCGGCAATTCCCTCGTCACCAAGAAACCGGTCTTCACCGAGTTCCTCACCCTGTTCCCGGCAACGCTGGAGCTTTCGGTCTGTGCGATCCTGTTTGCCGCAGCACTCGGCATCCCCGCAGGCATAGTCGCCGCCACAAGGCGCGGTTCCTGGCTCGACCAGTCGATCATGGGCACCGCCCTCATCGGCTATTCCATGCCGATCTTCTGGTGGGGTCTGCTGCTGATCATCTTCTTCTCCGGCATGCTGCAATGGACCCCGGTTTCGGGCCGGGTCTCGCTCATGTTCTTCTTTCCGCCGGTGACCGGCTTCATGCTGCTCGACAGCATCATCTCCGGTCAGAAAGGCGCCTTCACCTCGGCACTCTCGCATCTCATCCTCCCCACGATCGTGCTGGGCACGATTCCCCTGGCCGTGATTGCGCGCCAGACGCGCTCCGCCATGCTGGAGGTTCTCGGCGAGGATTACGTCCGCACCGCCCGCGCCAAGGGATTGACGCCACTGCGCGTGGTCGGCCTGCATGCGCTCAGAAATGCGCTTATCCCGGTGGTCACCACGATCGGTCTGCTGGTGGGCACGCTGCTGGGCGGTGCCATTCTCACCGAGACCATCTTCTCCTGGCCCGGGATCGGCAAGTGGATGGTCGAATCCATTTCGCGGCGCGACTATCCCTCGGTGCAGGGCGGGCTGCTGCTGATCGCCGTCGTCGTGATGGTCGTCAATCTCGTGGTCGATCTGCTCTACGGGCTGATCAATCCCAGAATTCGGGTGAGCTGATGGCCAATTCCGCAACCACTGCAACCACCGTGCCGGCGCCTGGCGGCGGCCGCCGCGCGCTGCTGCGCGAGTTCTGGTTCTATTTCTCGGAAAATCGCGGTGCCGTCATCGGCATGTGGGTGTTCCTCTTTGTCTGCGCCGTCGCGGTGCTGGCGGATCTCATCGCCCCCCATGGCGCCACCGACCAGTACCGCGACGCGCTGCTGAAGCCGCCCTTCTGGCAGGAAGGCGGCGATCCGCGCTTTATTCTGGGCACCGACGCGGTCGGCCGCGACATGCTATCGCGCCTGATCCACGGCAGCCGCTATTCGCTTTTCGTGGG
The DNA here is from genome assembly GCA_016794165.1 of Rhodospirillaceae bacterium. Classification (GTDB taxonomy): domain Bacteria; phylum Pseudomonadota; class Alphaproteobacteria; order Dongiales; family Dongiaceae; genus Dongia. Next base: position 13,568 of record JAEUKV010000164.1, on the reverse strand, counting down.
GTGCATCGTGGTGACCGGCGCGGTCGCGGTCGGGGTCATCCTCGGCCTCATCGCCGGCTATGTCGGCGGCTCGGTCGATTCGCTGATCATGCGGGTGATGGACATCATCCTCGCCTTCCCCAGCCTGCTGCTGGCCCTTGTCCTGGTGGCCCTGTTCGACAAGCCCAGCCTCACCAACGCGATGATTGCCATCGCCATCGTGCAGCAGCCGCACTATGTGCGCCTCACCCGCGCCGCGGTGATGGCGGAAAAGAACCGCGACTATGTAATCGCCGCCAAGGTGGCCGGGGCGCGGCCGCTGCGGCTGATGTTCCACACCATCCTGCCCAATTGCCTCGCCCCGCTGATCGTGCAGGCAGCCCTCTCCTTCTCCACCGCCATTCTCGACGCGGCTGCGCTCGGATTCCTCGGCATGGGCGCGCAACCGCCGACACCGGAATGGGGCACCATGCTCGCGGAGGCGCGCGAATTCATCCTGCGCGCCTGGTGGGTGGTGACCCTGCCGGGAATCGCGATCCTGGTGACCGTGCTCGCCATCAATCTGATGGGCGACGGCCTGCGCGACGCCCTCGATCCCAAGCTGAAGAGGTCGTAAGCCATGGCCCTGCTCGAGATCGAAAACCTGGTGGTCGAGTTCGCCACGGCGAGCGGCCCCTTCCGCGCCGTGAACGGCATCTCGCTCCAGGTGCATGAGCGGGAGGTGCTCGCCATCGTCGGGGAGAGCGGGTCGGGAAAATCGGTTTCCATGCTGGCCGTCATGGGACTGCTGCCGTGGTCGGCCCGGGTGAGCGCCGACCGCATGAGTTTCGACGGCCGCGACATGCTGCGCTTGAGCGACGCGGAACGCCGGGCGATCATCGGCAAGGACATCGCCATGATCTTCCAGGAGCCGGTCGCCAGCCTTAACCCCTGCTTCACCGTGGGTTTCCAGATCGAGGAAGTGCTGCGCTTTCACATGGGTCTCGATCGCAAGGCCCGGCGCCAGCGCGCGATCGAGCTTCTTACCGATGTCGGCATTCCTGACCCGGCCGAGCGCCTGGATGCCTATCCCCACCAGATGTCCGGTGGCCAGTGCCAGCGCGTGATGATCGCCATGGCGCTCGCCTGCAACCCGAAACTGCTGATCGCCGACGAGCCCACCACCGCCCTCGACGTCACCATCCAGAAGCAGATCCTCGATTTGCTGATGGGCCTGCAGGCCGCCCATGGCATGGGCCTGATCATGATTACCCACAACATGGGCGTCGTTGCCGAGACCGCCGACCGGGTCATCGTGCAATACATGGGCCGCAAGATGGAAGAGGCCGACGTGCTTTCCCTGTTCGAGAACCCGCAGAACAACTACACCAAGGCGCTGCTCTCGGCCCTGCCCGAGAACGCCACCGGCGACCGCCTCTCGACCGTCGCCAGTTTCATGGAGGACGCCCGCCTGGAAGAGATGCGACTCGGAAATGACGGGCACGGAGAAACCCCATGAGCGAGGTCATCGTCGAGGGGCGCAATCTCAAGCGCGACTACAATATCGGCGGCGGCCTGTTCTCCGCCGGGCGCACGATCCATGCCGTGAAGGGTGTCAGCTTCCAGGTCGAAAAGGGCCGCACCCTGGCGATCGTCGGGGAAAGCGGCTGCGGCAAGTCGACCCTGGCGCGCATGATCACGATGATCGAGGCGCCGACTGCCGGCGAATTGATCATCGACGGCCAGCCGATCGACATCGCCCGCGGCGACCTCACACCCGCGCTGCGGCGCAAGGTCCAGATCGTCTTCCAGAATCCCTATGGTTCCCTCAACCCGCGCCAGAAAATCGGCGACGTGCTGGGCGAGCCGCTGCTGATCAATACCGGGGCAGGGGCCGGCGAACGCCGCGACCGGGCCATGGAAATGCTCCTCAAGGTCGGTCTCGGTCCCGAGCACTTCAACCGCTACCCGCATATGTTCTCGGGCGGTCAGCGCCAGCGCATCGCCATCGCCCGGGCGCTGATGCTTAACCCCCGCCTCCTGGTCCTCGACGAGCCGGTGTCGGCCCTCGACCTTTCGGTCCAGGCCCAGGTCCTCAACCTGCTGGCCGATCTGCAGGACGAGTTCGACCTCACCTATGTCTTCATCAGCCACGATCTCTCGGTGGTCCGCTACATCGCCGACGACGTCATGGTGATGTATTTCGGCGAGGCGGTGGAATACGGCAGCCGCGACGCGGTCTTCTCCGACCCGCAGCACGCCTACACCCGGACCCTGTTCGCCGCCACGCCCCGGGCCGATGTCGCCTCCATCAAGGCGCGACTCGCACGCCGCGCGGCCTGAGGCGTTCTTGAGGATTAATTTCTCTTAACCTTTGTTAATTTGCGGCATTTTTGCCACATAGCTGCAGGACTCGCACATATGGTGTGGGAATGACGCCCGGACTCGTCTGGAAGTCTCAAAATTCGTGTGTTATCAAACGTCACGGGCTGACACTGTCGAGTCAGGCTGGGTTTTGGCTTACGATTGATTAAGAATTCGCCGTGACAATGTGGCTCTGCCGCACCGGTGATGCGATCGGCGGCGGGATGCGCGGTCATCTATCGGCAAGGTTTTGCGATCGGCCAAGGCTTGGGATGCGGGTGAGCTGCTTCGGGGGACGGTGCAGCGGTTTAACAGAAGAGCAATATCAACTTTTCGAAACCGGGCTACCGGAAAGGGTTAGGGGTTCCATGTTCAGGTTCATGACTTTCACCACATCTATTGCCAGGAAGTCGTTGGCGACAGGCCTGGTGGCGACGGCGCTGCTCGCGTCCGGCTGCGCGACGCCGCCCGATCCCAGCGACGAGGCGGCGGTTCAGGCCTTCAACGAGGCCAATGACCCGCTTGAGCCGATGAACCGCTACTTTTTCGAAGTCAATCACGCGGTGGATGAACTGCTGGTGAAGCCCTTTGCCGGCTATTACAACATCGCCCTTCCCGACCCTGCCAAGGACGGCGTGCGCAACTTCATGCGCAACCTCCGCTCGCCGGTGATCCTGTTCAACGACCTCTTCCAGGGCGAAGGCAGCCGCGCCGGTACCACGGCGGCGCGCTTCCTGATCAATACCACCCTCGGCGTCGGCGGTTTTGTCGATGCGGCGAGCTGGTTCGGCCTCAATTACCACGACGAGGATTTCGGCCAGACCCTGGCGGTCTGGGGTTCCGGCGAGGGCATCTATCTGCACCTGCCGCTGCTCGGGCCGAGCAATCCGCGCGATGCCTCGGGCAAGCTGGTGGATTATGTGCTCGATCCCCTTACCTGGGTCGGCTACGTCTATAACGTCTCCTGGATCAACACGACCCGCTTCATGGTCGAGGGCATCGATACGCGTGCCCGCAACCTTGAGACGATCGCCGAATTGCAGCGCGGTTCGGTCGACTTCTACGCCACCCTCAGGAGCCTTTATCGCCAGCACCGCAATGATGCGATCAAGAATGGCGAGGATCCAGAGGCTGTGCTGAGCCAGATCACCAATGACGACATGATCCCGGATGACGGCGCCGAGATGCCGATCATCCTGCCGACCACGGCTTCGCAGCCCCCGGTCGACAGCAACGATCAATTGTCGGAGGCCAACTGACCCAGATGTTGTCGCGTCGTTCTTTCGGAATGACGGCGGCCGGTTTGGCCGCCGTCTCCTTCTTCACGCCGCTATCCCTGCTCACCCCGGCCGCGGCGGCGGACGCCGCGGCACTCGAGATGTTCATCAAGGGCCTCTCGACCCGGGCCATCACCGAACTGACCGCTGCCGACAGCGATCGCGAACGCGCCGCCAAGCTGCTGCCGATCCTGCAGGAGTTCTTCGACATGCCGCGCCTCGCCCGGCACACCCTGGGCGCCTACTGGAAACGAGCGACACCGGAGGAACAGGCGGAATATGTCGACATCTTCACCCAGTACATGAGTGCGGTCTATGGCCGGCGCTTTTCCGAGTATTCCGGGCAGCAGCTGGCCGTGCAGCGGGTGCGCGAGGAGGCCGACAAGGCCACGATCTTCACCATCGTCGAGGGTGCCGAGGGCCAGCCCCGGGTCGATTGGGATGTGAGCACGGCGGACGGCAAGCAGATGATCACCGACGTGCGCGTCGAGGGCCTCAGCCTCGCCGAAACCCACCGCCAGGAATTCGCCTCGGTGATCTCCTCGAAGGGCGGCAAGGTCCAGGCCCTGATCGACATCCTCAAGAAGAAGGTGGCATCGCTGTAGGGCGAACCGTTTTGAACAGCTCAGGGCGCGGCAAGAAATTGCCGCGCCCTGTTTGTTTGTAAACAAGCTAGAGCGTCAGGCCTGCCGGCAGGTCGCGGTTGAGCTGAGGCCGGATCCTGGCATCGGTGGCGAGGTCGCGGACCCATTCGTAATAGATCCCCTTGGTATTGGTGATGGTGACCCCCGCCTGCGCCATGCGCTGAAGACCTGCCTCCTGATGCGGTGGCGGCGTGCCGGTAGCGTCCGAGACGGCCGCGACCCGGTAGCCTGCGTCCAGCAAGCCGAGCGCCGAATGAGCGACGCAGACGTCGGTCTCAAGCCCCACCAGCACGCATTCCCGCCGGCCCGTCGCCGCGACCGCATCGCGGATATCGGCCTGACCCATGAGGCCGAACACCATCTTGTCGAACACCTGGGCACCCGCCGGCAGCTCCGCCACCAGCGCCGCGACCATCGGCCCGTCCTGCGCCATGTCCTCGGCGGTGGCGACGATGGGAATGTCGAGCAGGCGCGCCACCCGCATCAACCAGGCGATGCGGGCCACGAGCGGCCCGCGTTCATGCAGCGGCAGCTTGTCCAGAAAGTACTGCTGCACATCGATCACGATCAGGCAGCTCGCCGCGCGTGCGATCAGACTGTGCCCACTCACCTTCGAACCCCCATATCTCGGCCGGCCGGTTTCCCAGCGGGTCATTTCCCCGCCGCCGGAGCCTAACGCAAGGCGGGTTCGGAGACGAGAATCTCACCGGGGTATTGGCGGCCGCGGAAATTGGCTTGACTTTTTTGTCGAACGACTGTTCTATCAATTAAATTCACTTCTGGAAATTGATATGCGTCGCCCCTATCGCCCCAAACGCCGCGCCGAAACCACGGCCGAGACGCGTCGCCGGATCGTCGCCGCGGTCATGGCCCTGCACACCGAGCAGGGTATCGCCGCCACATCGATGAAGCAGATCGCTGCCCGCGCCGATGTCGGCATTGGCACGGTCTATCACCATTTCCCCACCTATTCCGAGGCGATCCTGGCCTGCGGCGCCCAGACCCAGGAAGATGTCCCGGCTCCCGACGTCGAGATGCTGGCGGACGCCCATTCCCGCACCGAGCGCGTCCGGCGCCTCGCCGCGGTCCTGTTCGCCTATTACCAGCGCCTGCCCGTCCTGGAATGGGTGCGGCGCGACCGGGATTTCGACCCCAGCCTCGGGGTGTTCCTGGCCGCGGAGGCAGACAACCGGCACCGGCTTGCCGCCAGGGCCCTCGACTTTGCCGATCCCGGCGATGCCCGGGTCGCCACCACCGCGGCACTGCTCGACTTTGGCACCTGTCGCGCCCTCGTTGCAGGCGGCCTCACCCATGCCGCCGCCGCGGAACGCATCGCCGAGGTCATCAATGTGTGGCTGGACAACGCAGCCGCACCCGATCAGACGGACACAACCACCAACAGCAGGAAAGACTGACATGGAAACGCATGTGAGCGAGATCGCCCCACGCATCTACCGCCTGAGCACCCTGGTGCCGGACGTGGCACCGCCTCATGGCTTCACCTTCAACCAGTTCCTGGTCGATGCCGAGGAACCGCTGCTGTTCCATTGCGGCCATCGCGGCATGTTCCCGGCAATCTCCGCCGCCGTCGCGAAGATCATGCCGCTGGAAAAGCTGCGCTGGATCTCGTTCAGTCATCTTGAGGCCGATGAGAGCGGCGCCATGAACGCCTGGCTGGCAGCGGCACCCCGATCGCAGATCGCCCATGGCGGCCTTGCCTGCGATGTCTCGCTCAACGACCTTGCCGACCGCGCGCCGCGCGCGCTCGCCGACAACGAGGTATTGGATATCGGCGGGCGGCGCCTGCGTTTCCTCGCCACGCCCCATGTCCCCCATGGCTGGGATGCCGGGTTGATGTTCGAGGAAGCGACCGGCACCCTGCTGTGCAGCGACCTGCTCGGCCAGATCGGCAGTGGCCCGGCCTTGCGCGGCCAGGAGATCGTCGAGGAAGCCCTTGCCGCCGAGGACATGTTCCGGTCTATGAGTCTCACCCACAACACGGTGGAAACAATCCGGCGGCTGGCCGACCTCGCGCCGAAGACGCTGGCCGTCATGCACGGATCGTCCCTCTCGGGCGACGGTCGGAGGGCGCTCAGTGCCTATGCCGACGGATTGCAGACGCGCATGCGCGCCGCCGCGCCGGCGTGACGCGGCATCGCGGCCTGTACGTCGGAAGGATTCTGTGGTTAAGACGTGGCCGGGGGATGTTTGCCTGTCATCGTCCCAGTCCAATTTCCTGTCCGGATGCGTGAAGCCATGAGCTCTCCCCAGCCCCACGTCATCGTCATCGGCGCCGGCATCATCGGTGCCAGTGCCGCCTGGCATCTGGTGCGCGGCGGCGCGCGCGTGACGATTCTGGAAGCCGGCGCGCCCGGCGTTCTCGCCACCGGCCATTCCTGGGCCTGGATCAATGCCAGCTGGGGCAATCCGGAACCCTATTTCCGCCTGCGGCGCCGTGCCATGGCGGAATGGCGGGCACTTGCCGCGGCGGTACCGGAGATACCGCTCGAATGGTCGGGCGGCCTGCTCTGGGATCTGCCGGCCGAGAAACTCGCCGCCTATGCCGCCGAACACGCGTCCTGGGGTTACGACATCCGCCTGGTGGACCGCGCCGAGGCCTTGCGGATCGAGCCCGCTCTGGCGGCGCCGCCGGAGCGCGCAGTCCATGTCGCCAGCGAGGGCGCGGTGGATCCGCTGGCTGCGACTCTGGCGCTCCTGCGGGCAGCGCAGGCCCTGGGAGCCGAATTGATGGCGCCGCGCGCCGTGTTGTCGCTCAAGCGCGTGGCCGGCCGCGTTGTCGGCGTGCGCACCGATGCCGGTTCGCTGACGGCGGATCACGTCGTGCTGGCCGCCGGCGCCGCAACGGCGAGCCTAGCCGCCACCGCCGACATCCATGTGCCGATGAGTGCGCCTGCCGGCCTCCTGGTCATCACCCGGCCCTGCGCGAGAATTCTCAATGGCCTGGTCATGGCGCCGGAACTCCATGTGCGCCAACGCGCGGATGGCAGCCTCATTGCCGGCACCGATTTTGGCGGTGCCGATCCGGGGACCGAGCCGCAGCGCGTGGCCGAGGCGATCATGACGGCCCTGCGGTCGCTGCTCACATCCGGTGCCGAGATCGCGCTCGATCGTTACACGGTCGGCTATCGCCCGCTGCCGGCGGACGGTTTCCCCGCCATCGGGCAGCCGGCGGGCTGCCCGGGCTTGACGATCGCGGTGACGCATTCCGGCGTCACCCTTGCCCCGATCCTGGGTCAGGCCATGGCAGAGGAGATACTCACCGGCCGGGTCGAACCCCTGCTGGCGCCCTATCGCCTCGATCGCTTCGCCGCGGCATTGCCTTAGGCCCCTCGCCGCGGCGAAGCCACCGGACTAGAGAAGATCGACATTCCCGCCGCGGCTGTCGTGTTCCGCCTTGAGCCAGCGCGGCACGGATTGGGTGGACGCCATTGACCACAGCCAAGCGAGAAGCAGCGCGCTCCCGGAAGCCGAGATGGTCAAACTGGCGATGGCGATAGATTGCATTTTACATAATCCCGCTATGGTTGAGTACAGGATCATGGTGTGTGTTTCGGAATTAATGGTGGGTTAACTTCGCGAGCCATCCGCATGAAGATCGACCGCTTGGCCCCGTTGTCACCGTCGCCGGGGATTTGCCGAAAAACGTTTCTATCCCGGGATTGCCGACGCGGGCGACCCTGGGGCTGGCGTCACGCCGCCGAGGCGATTTCCCTTAGCGCCCGCTCGAACAGATCGACCGGCTGTCCGCCGGAGATCAGATAACGCTCGCCGATGATGATCGCCGGCACCGCGTGGATGCCGAGGTCGCGGTAGAGTTTCTGCTGCGCCCGCACTTCGGCGGCAAACGCCTCGCCCGCCAGGATCTCGCCGGCACGCGCAGCATCGAGGCCCGCTTCCGCCACAACGTCGACCAGCACGTCATGATCCGACATGGCGCGGCCGTCGGTGAAATAAGCGCGAAACAGCGCGTGCTTCAACGCCCTTTGTTTTGCAGCGCTATCCATGCCCGCCCAATGCAGCAGGCGATGTGCGTCGAAGGTGTTGTAGATGCGGCTCGTCTCGGTCATGCGAAAGGCAAAGCCAAGCTCGGCGGCGCGGGCACGGATCATCTCGCGGTTCTGCGCCGATTGCGCCGGCGTCGAGCCGTATTTCTCGCCGATATGCTCGACGATGTTCTGTCCCTCCGGCCCCATGGCGGGATTGAGCTCGAAGGGCTGGAAGTGGATCTCCGCCGCGATCTCGCCCGCCACGCGTTCCAGCGCCAGTTCCAGGCCCCGCAACCCGATGATGCACCAGGGGCAGGAAACATCGGAGACGAAGTCGATCTTCAGGTTCCGGGTCATGGGACTCTGCCATTCTGTGAAGTCGCGGCGATGCTAGGGCAGAAGCAGCCCCACTGTCATCCTCCCCCGAGTCATCCTCCCCCGAGTCACCCTCACGCGGGTCATCGACACCCGGGTCAGCCTCTTTTGCGAACCTCACAATCCCTTCTCGACCATGTCGATCACGCGCTGGCCGAGTGCGTCGACCTGCGTCGGCGGCAGGCCTCTGAGGGGACCGTCGATGACCAGCATGGCCAGGCCGTGGACGCCCGACCAGGCAAGAAACTCGGCTGCCGGCCGCCGCGCCGCCGGCAGCGCACCTGCCGACACCATGGCGTCAAGCGCCGAGCCAAGCAGTTGAAAGGGATTGAGGCCGCTTTTGCCAGCATTGGCGGGATCGGGCGGCTCGGTAGCATCGCCCGGCGTGCGCACGCCCTCCAGCGGTGCGAAAGCCATGCGGAAGAGGCCGGTTTCGGCGAAGGCGAAATTGAGATAGCCCGTGCCGACGGCGCGCAGCATGGCGCGGGCACGATCATCCACGCGACTGATCGTGGCGATTCTGTCGAGCTCAGCCTCCATCGCCTGGGCCAGGAACGACAGCGCCGAAGAGCGCACCGCCGCCAGCAGCGCCTCGCGGCTGGAAAAATGCCGGTAGGCGGCGTTGGGAACCACGCCGGCGCGGCGCGTCGCTTCGCGCAGCACCACGGCTTCGGGACCGCCCTGGCGGGCCAGTTCGATTCCCGCCTCCAGCAATGCCCGGCGCAGATCGCCATGGCGATAGGTGCTGCGGGTGGGCGACTTGCCGGCCCTGCCCGTCCCCTTGCTGCCACTGCCGCCCTTCGGGCTGAGCTTTCCCCCGGTCATTTCATCGCCGTCATTTCGTCGCCGTCATGGATTGGCCGCGCTTGAGGTGATTCGATCCTGCCAGTCATTCTGCTTTCAGCCCGTCCGCCGCCGATAGGCGACACGACCGCGCGGGCGAGTCCCAAATTTGTAACAGGCCGGATGTGGACAGGGTCCACCTTGTTTGTTATAGCCGTTGTGGACGGTGTCCACAATACACCCACGGCCACTGGGGGTAATTGGACCGGCCGGTCAGGAATACGACGCAGGCGGCAACGGCGCAATGGAAGCTGGGGACTGGTGATTGGGCATGTTTCTTCTTTCGACACTCTCCACCCGCATTCCCCTGCCGCCCCGTCCGCGCGCACGCGTCGCAGCCCCGGCACAATCGACGGATCAACCCCCGGCATATCACCCATCAGGAGGCAAGACCATGAACGTGACTCCCTATCTGTTCTTCGACGGCCGCTGTGAAGAGGCGCTCACCTTCTACCAGCAGGCCCTCGGCGCCCGGCTCGGCACGATGATGCGATTCAAGGACAGTCCGGAACCGCAACCCGAGGGATGCGTGGGACCCGGATCGGCCGACAAGATCATGCATGCGGAGTTCAACATCGCCGGCACCGATCTGATGGCATCCGACGGCATGAACACGGGCAAGCCGAGCTTCGCCGGCATCTCGCTGGCGTTGAACGCGCCGGACAAGGCCACGGTCGACACATACTTCAATGCCCTTGCCGAAGGCGGCCAGGTGCAAATGCCGCTCGGCGCAACCTTTTTCGCCGAGCGCTTCGGCGTGGTTGCGGACAGGTTCGGCGTATCCTGGATGATCATCTCGCCCAATCCGATGTGAGCAAGGCGAGGCGGGCACCACCGCGACTCTGTTGCCCCGCCTGGAAGGAGACGATCCATGACCACCGATCACGACGCGATACCCGTCGACCCGCGCGAACTCGTGCTCGACCGGCTGCTGGCGGTGCCGCGCGACAGGATCTGGCGCTGCTGGACCGAGCCCGATCTGCTCAAGCGATGGTTCTGCCCGCTGCCCTGGCAGGTGACCGAAGCGAGGCTCGACCTCCGCCCGGGCGGCGCCAGCTACATCGTCATGAAAGGCCCCGAGGGCCAGGAGTTTCCCAGTCGCGGCCAGTATCTCGAACTGGTGAAGAACGAGAAGATTGTCTTCACCGACGCCTTCGTCGGCGACTGGCAGCCTTCCGACAAGCCCTTCTTCACCGGCATCGTCACCCTGGCCGATGAAGGCGGCAGGACGCGCTATGTCGCCCGCGCCCGCCACTGGACCGGTGCCGACTGCGAGAACCACAAGGAGATGGGCTTCCACGAGGGCTGGGGCAAGGCCACCGATCAGCTGGAAGCCCTGTGCAAAACCTTGTAGGGAACGTTGCCCTTCACAACAGCCATTCGAAGCGCCGCGAGAAAAATCCACGCAGTCTTTCGGAGAACGAGCGTTCGTCTTCCCAGGCCTCGGCGTCAATCTCGGTTGCGATCGCCATGCCTTGCTCGAAGATCCGCTCCAGGGCGCTGCCGGTGGCGGCACCGAGGACGATCGCCTCAACCTCTGCGTTGTGGACTACGCTGCGGAAGTCGAAATTGGAAGAACCGATGGCCGACCAGACGCCGTCGATCACCACGGTCTTGGCGTGCATGACGACATCCTGGGTCTCGAAGATGCGGATGCCGGCATCGAGCAGGTCGCTGTAATGCGATTGCGCCGCGGCGATCGCATCCTGTGAATCGCTGCGGTCGGCCAGCAGCAGGCGCACATCTACGCCGCGCTGCGATGCCGCGATCAGTTCCTCCAATTGCTCCGGCGTCGGCACGAAATAGGCGGCGCTGATCCAGGCCCTCGCCTCGGCGCCGCGCAAGGCAGAGATCAGGGCCACGTAGTAACGTGGGATTTCCTCGTCCGGCGCGCTGCCGATGATGCGCACGACCTCATCGCCCTCGGCCGCGAGCGCGGGAAAGAAGCCGCTCTCGTCCAGTGCCGGCCCCTGTTCCGTCCGCCAATGATCGCGGAACAATTCCTGCACCTGGGCGACGACGGGGCCTTCCAGCTGGATCGCCGTGTCGCGCCAATCCTTGGGCAGTGGTTCGGTCAGGGCCAGCGGCGCCGCCTTCTCCGCTGCCTCAGCGGCTTCGTCGTCGTCATCGTCGCTACCGGGCGATTTGCTTTCATAGCTCTTGCTGAGATTGACACCGCCGACCACCGCGACCCGGCCGTCAGCTACCAGTATCTTGCGGTGATCGCGGGCGTTGAGGGTCAGCACGTTTTCGGGGTTTATCGGCGCGATCGGATGATAGGCGAGAAGCCTGGCCCCCGCCGCCTCCAACCGCGCGAAGACCTCCGCGGGCGTGTCGCTGGAGCCGTAATCGTCATAGAGGATATTGACCGCGACGCCAGCCTGGCGCCGTTCGATCAGGAGATCGGCAAGCTGCACGGTGCCACCGGCAGGACCGGGCAGCGTCACGTCCTCGATCGTGTAATATTCGAGATTGATGTGGTCCTCGGCCCCGCGGATCGCCGCGGCGATGGCGCGGAACGTCTCGGCACCGTCCTGCAGCACGGTAATCTTGTTGTCGGCGGTGAGCGGCGTTCCCGCAACTTTCTCCTCGATGGCGAGGTGGCGCGTCAGGATGCTGCCGGCATCCGCGTCGCTTTCGATTCCGACCAGCAATGCCTTGGTCTCGCTTGGCGACAGGGGCCCGTCGGCGCCCTCGATCTGCGTCGGGCCCAGCAGCGCCACCCCCGGTCCAGCACTGCCGGCTGGGGCCGGGTCGCTCACCGCGGCGATGCTGTCATCGGCGCTTGGCACGGTGCAGGCCCCCAGCAGCAATCCCCCCAGTAACAACCCACTTGGCAACAACCCACTTGGCAACAACCCACTTGGCAGCAAGCTGGCAAATCGCGGAAATGGCGATGACGACATGAGCGTGACCTCTGGTGCGACGAAGTAATTTCACCGGCGGCCTGACTGTGGCGTGCCCGCAATCAGTAACTGCCCAGCGGCGCAATGGTTCCCGGATCCCCCCTTGCTGGACACCTTGCCCTGCGCCATGATCGCCGCCGGGACGGTGAGCGGGGCGACATGAACGACGAGGGACAGCGGTTGGGGAGCGCCCCCTATCCGCGCACGACCGATATGGTCGAGATGGCGCGGCGCTGTCATTCCGATACCCTCGCCTTCTATCGCTATTGGCTGGGGAAAGCCGGCGAGCGGGCGATGCCGTCCCGGGCCGATCTCGACCCCATCGAGATGAAGCGCTTCCTTTCCTGCCTGCAGCTGGTGGACGTGATCCCCGATTCCGGCCGCAACCCGCCCTGGCAGCTCGTCTACCGCCTGGTGGGTGAATCCGAGGTGAAGGTGCATGGCTTCAACCCGACCGGCCGCCCGGTCGCGGAATGCGCCATCGGCAAGGAAAGCTCCGACCCGATGGGCAATTACAACATCGTCGTTGCCGACGGGCAGCCGGTCTATGACTGGTCGCGCATCACCCATCCCGGCGGCTTCCTGGTCAGCCAGGAATGCATCCTGCTGCCGCTCTCCGACGACGGCCGGACGGTCAACATGGTGGTGACCTACGGCAAGGTGGTACCGACCTATCCGGTTGCCGGCCGGAAACGCTGATGGCGCAAGCGATGACGGCGCATTCGCTGGCCGGCCGCCCCGATGACCCGCAGCAGAAGGAGCCCCGACGATGCCCGCGATCACCGTGACCCCGCTTTATGCCGGCCTGCTGGCGCTGTTGTTCCTGGTCCTCAGCCAGCGCGCCATCGGCGCGCGGCGGAAGGCCCGGGTAGCCTTGGGGCCGGGCAACGACCCCGCACTCCTGCGCGCGCTCCGCGTCCACGGCAATTTCGCCGAATATGTGCCGCTCGCCCTCGTGTTGCTGATGCTGCTGGAGCTGCAGCTGGTCCCGGCCCTGCTGCTCCATGGGCTTGGGCTGGCCCTGCTGCTTGCCCGCGTGATCCACGCCATCGGCGTCGCCCGCGAGCCCGAGCAGTTCCGCTACCGCATCGCCGGCATGGTCCTCACCCTCACCACGATCGGCGTCATGGCGCTCGGCAATCTGGTGCTGGCCCTGGGGTGGTGACGGGACCCGGCGACATGGGCCGGATGGGC